>CAJODY010000003.1 GCA_905233285.1 uncultured Bacteroidaceae bacterium | reverse complement strand
GAAGCAGAACGGTCCTAAGGACACTAATGCTCATTTTGAAGAGAAAGTAATGAAGGACATCCCTGGTGATACTTCGTTCCTCGAGATGCTCGACATCCTAAACGAGCAGCTCATCGAAGAAGGCAAGGAACCCTTCGTGTTTGACCACGACTGCCGCGAAGGTATCTGCGGTATGTGCTCGCTCTACATCAACGGTACTCCACATGGAAAGACCGAGCGCGGAGCCACTACCTGTCAGCTCTACATGCGTAAGTTCAATGATGGCGACGTTATCACTATCGAACCCTGGCGTTCAGCCGGATTCCCTGTCATCAAAGACTGTATGGTTGACCGTACCGCCTTCGACAAGATTATCCAGGCAGGTGGTTACACCACAGTTCGCACAGGAGCTCCGCAGGATGCCAACGCCATCCTCATTCCGAAAGAGGATGCCGACGAGGCAATGGACTGCGCCAGCTGTATCGGTTGCGGTGCCTGCGTAGCAGCATGTAAGAACGGTTCGGCTATGCTCTTCGTTAGCTCGAAGGTAAGCCAGCTCGCACTCCTTCCTCAGGGTCGCGTTGAGGCTGCACGCCGTGCAAAGGCAATGGTAGCCAAGATGGACGAACTAGGATTTGGTAACTGTACCAACACACGTGCCTGCGAGGCAGTATGTCCTAAGTGCGAAACCATCGCCAACATCGCCCGTCTCAACCGCGAGTTCATCAAGGCAAAACTTGCTGACTAATACTCTCATTTACACCCTAACCCATCCGCCTTGTTGCGTGGGTTAGGGTGTTACACATTATTTATATACTATTAACTTACAGAATAGCGTTTCTGTTCGAACTTATACATAGATATTGAGCTTTTGCTCTTGTTATTCATCAAAGGTTTGCCTGGCGTAGTGGCACCAGAGGTGAAATAAGTATGGAATTTAACGTTTTTTTAATATTACAAGTGACATGAAAAAGAATCTATTTAATTTGATGTCAATAGCTATGATTGCTTTGGCAAGTGTATGTTTTGTATCGTGCGGTGACGATGGTGGTAATGGTAATAATAGTAGTAATCGTCATGGCATTTCGAGTTCATTAGTTGGTGTTTGGGCACAAGAACATACGACATCTATACTTCGTTATTATTTAGGTTTCAAACTCGATGCCAATGGAAATGTTTCCTACTTTGAATGGAATTACAATGAAGAACCAGATTGGAATTACGACACCGGTGGAAGATGGACTGTTACCGACAATGTGTTTAGCGTGTATGAGCCCGATGGCTCGTTAGCTTTCTCTTCTCAATTTAGCCTCAGCGAAGATAAAAACTCCATAACCTTCATCGGTAAATCTTCTGGCACATATAATCTAACGGGTACCTATGTCAGATACAATAAATAAATGATAGATACATACAGAAGTTGACATTGCGTCCCGTGGGCTTGCATAATGATAATTGTAAGCCCCATCTTTCTTTCCACAATTTTGATATTTTGTATCCGAAGGAACAAAAATAAATCGCGAGGGGAATAATAAAAATCCCGTCGCGATTTTTATTATTCCCTATGGGATTTTTAAAAATACCCAAGGGATTTTCTTTTAAGACTGAGACGTGAAAAAGTATTTTCTTTGATGCTAGAAGATTTTGACTGAGTCGTGTCAATTTTTATGTGTTGTTGAACGAAAAATTTGTACATTTCAGCAGAATGGTGTACTTTTGTCCCAACGATATTAAACTGATAACGATATGAAAGTCGGAGACAAGGCGCCCGAGGTATTGGGCAAGGACGAACAAGGACGGGACATCCGTCTGAGTGATTATAAGGGAAGGAAGCTGGTGCTGTACTTCTATCCGAAGGATAATACGAGTGGATGTACGGCTGAGGCTTGCAGTCTGAGAGACCGGTTTGGCGACTTGCAGGGCGCCGGATATGAAGTGGTGGGCGTGAGCAAGGACAGTGTTGCGTCACATGTTAAGTTCAAGGAGAAACATTCGTTGCCGTTCCCGCTGATTGCCGATGTGGACAAGACACTTCTGGAGGCAATGGGCGCGTGGGGCGAAAAGACAATGTACGGTAAGAAGACGATGGGTACCATCCGTACCACATTCATAATAAACGAAGAGGGAATCATCGAACAGATTTTCGCTGGCAAGCAGGTGAATACAAAAGAACACGCTAAGCAGATACTTGGCGAGTGATTCCACGGGCTGCGGCATCGGCAGTGGTCCAAGCAGCCTGGAAGTTGAATCCACCAGTTATTCCGTCGATGTCGAGTACCTCGCCGGCAAAGTAAAGATGGGGCGTATGTAGCGATTCCATCGTGTGTTTATCTATGCTGTCGAGGGGTACTCCGCCACATGTGACGAATTCGTCCTTATACTGACAGCGCGATGAAATCGTGTATTGGTCGTTGGTGAGCACTTCAACGAGCCGGTTCACATTCTTCTTCCCTATGTCGCCAAGAGGTTTACCATCGAGACCTGTCTTCTGGAGCAGGTAATCCCACAGGCGTGTGTTCAGTCCAAAGGGCCGCACATTATCGATGAGCCGCGTCTTTGCGTTGCTCTCTATTATATTAATAATGTGTTCGCGTACCTTGTCGGCATTTGTCTCGCCTGTCCAGTTTACGGCCAAGGGCGACTTATAATCCTTCTCGGCCAGGTGGCGTGCAGCATACGACGACAGTTTCAGGATGGCTGGTCCGCTCATTCCCCAATGGGTGATGAGGAGTGGCCCCTCAGCTTTCAGTTTTGTGCCGGGTATACTCGTTGCAGCATTTTCTACTACGATGCCCATTAACTGATGCAGACGGGTGTCGTCGATATTGAACGTAAACAGGGATGGAACACATTCCGTGAGTGGTGTGGGCAGATGGAGCGATGTGTGTTGCAGTCCTCCTACCGTCACTACTACGTCCGTAAAATCATTCAGTAGTTCCGTAAGGTCTTCAATCCGACAACCGGTCTCGATATGGATGCCGTACTTTCGTGCTTCGTTCATGAAGCAGTCGATGATGGCTTTGCTGTCCTGCGCCTTAGGAAATATGCATTGGTCTTCCTGAATGACGAGGGGCACTCCGTGTTCTTCAAACCAACGGAAAGTGTCTTGTGGCGAGAACTGCTTGAACAGACGTTTCATCAGGGTTGCCCCACGGGGATAAGCCTGACTGAGGTCTGTTATCTCGGCAAATGTATTCGTGCAGTTACACCTGCCACCACCCGATATGGCGACCTTTGCTAGCAGCTTCCGGCTCTTCTCGAATATGGTAACCTCGGTTTGTCGACACAGTTCCTTCAGGCGGATAGCGCAGAAGAAACCTGCTGCTCCGCCGCCTACTATTGCAACCTTCTGTGGAACTGAATCGTAGATAGTATTCGGAAGTTAAAGCCCCCTTGGTGGGGGCTGTTATTATTTGATTATCTTGTTTGCTTTCTCCAGAGCCTCGTTGATGTTCGGACAGATATGTTCTTCACCCAGAAGTTGGAAGAAACCGTTACGTTCCAATACCTTACGAACCTTCTCGTTCACTCCCGACAGGATGACGGTTATACCGTTGCGCTCTGACATCTCGATAAGGTTCTGTAGGTTGTGCATACCCGTGGAATCGATGAACGGCACCTTTCTCATTCGGATGATACGTACCTTCGGACGTTCGCGCATCCTATTCATCATATCCTCAAATTTGCTCGCCATACCGAAGAAGTAAGGACCGTTGATTTCATATACTTCAACACGTTTCGGAATGGTGAGGTGCTCGATATTAGGATTGTTGATATCGGTATCGGTATTCGGGTCTATGTCGTCTTCGTCGGTAAGTACGCTGACCTGAGTAGTCTCAGCCATGCGTCGCATGCAGAGTAGACAAGCCAGAATGAGTCCTACCTCGATAGCAATCGTGAGGTCGAACACAACAGTCAGAATGAATGTGAGCCAAAGGACGGTGATGTCGCTCTTAGGATTCTTCATCAGCTGTTTCACGGTACGCCATCCCGACATGTTGTAGCTCACCACTACCAGTACACCTGCCAGACACGCCATCGGAATGTAGGCAGCCAGCGGCATGAGGAAGAAATATATGAGCAGGAGTATGACTGCGTGGATGACACCGGCAACAGGAGTCTTACCTCCGTTGTTTATGTTTGTCATCGTACGTGCTATGGCACCTGTAGCCGGAATACCTCCGAAGATGGGCGACAGGATGTTGGCAATACCTTGTCCGATGAGTTCCTGGTTGCTGTTGTGCTTATGTCCGATGACACCGTCGGCAACCGTAGCCGAGAGCAGCGACTCGATGGCTCCGAGTACGGCAATCGTAATGGCCGGTGAAACCAGTCCTTTTGCTGCTTCCCAAGTCAGGTCAGGTACCACAGGTTCGGGCATCGATGGGTCAATCTTGAACCGGTCGCCAATCGTATCGACATGAATGCCGAAATAGTTTGTCATCACCACTCCTGCTATCGTCATAATCACGATGGCAACGAACGCTCCCGGTATCTTCTTAGAAATCATTGGAGTCGAGAATATGATTATTACGGAAATGATGCCGAACAGAGCCGTAGGCAGGTCGATGCTGGAGAAGTTCTGTGCATACACAATCCATTTCGATATGAAGTCGGCAGGTACGCCTCCGCTTATGGTCAGTCCGAACAGGTCCTTTATCTGCGTGGTGAAGATAGTGAGGGCGATACCGCTGGTGAATCCCACCACTATGGGGTAAGGAATGTAACTGATGATTGTGCCCAGACGGAACGCTCCCAGCAGAATGAGGAATATACCTGCAAGAACCGTAGCGATGGCTAGTCCTTCCAGTCCGTACTGCTGAATGATGCCGTAGATGATTATGATGAAGGCACCGGTAGGACCACCTATCTGCACTCGGCTACCACCGAACAGACTTATGGCAAGTCCGGCAACGATAGCGGTTATGATACCCTTTTCCGGAGTTACTCCACTGGCGATACCAAAGGCTATGGCAAGTGGCAGAGCCACGATGCCCACGATGATGCCAGCCATGAGGTCAGCCGAAAATTTCTGTTTGTCGTAGTTGAGGAGCGAATAGAACAGCTCCGGCTTGAATGACGGATGTTTCATTATGTTGTTTTGAATTTATGAGCTTATTGGGGTTAATGGGGTGATTGGGCCTTGTGGCTTATTTCTTCAGAACGGCTCTCGCCACGAACCAAAGATGCATGGCTATGGTGGTCGTGAGTCCGTAGTGCTTCTGCATTATCCTGAACCGTTCAGCAAGCGAAGCCTTGTGGTTTCTGGTCGTCATACCCGCAGCCAGGAAGTCGCTCAGCGGTTCGGCTACAAACACATTATCCATTCCTCTCTTCTCCCCTTCCTTCATGCAGCGGATACACCAGTCGATGTCGGCTGAAAACCTGTAGCCGAGGTCGTACTTCTGTGCTATCGCCTTGTTTACATAAAACGACTGATGGCACACGAGCATGCCCTCCTTGAAACTCCTCCACGTCAGTCGTGCAGGCGGTTGTAGTCGTCTGCTACGCAGGAAATGTCCCGTTTCATCGACAATATCCGTATGTCCGTAAATTACTCCCACCTTTTCTTCTTTACCTTTCGCTGCATCGGCTACGTGTTGCAGCGTATCGACGGAGTGAAGTGTATCGCCTGCATTAAGGAAACAGATGAAGTCGCCCTTCGCCATGTCCAAGGCCTTATTCATCGCGTCGTACAGTCCATTATCCTTCTCGGAGATAACGACGACTTGTCCTTTCCTTGCTTCGTCCCTGTACTTTAGAGCCATATCTACGGTTCCATCGGTCGAAGCACCATCAATGATGAGGTGCTCATAGTCCCCGTAGGTCTGCCCCTTCACACTCTTGAGTGTGCGTTCCAGTTCCTTTTCTGCGTTATACGTTACCGTTACAAGCGTTATCATACACTTCCATATATTTCTTTGCGACAGCCTCCTCTGAATACATTTCCAGAGCCTTCCGGTGAGCAGCTTCCGACAGAGTGTCGTAGTCGGCAGTCAGAGTCCACTCTATACCATCAGCAAAATCCTTTGCATTCTTCATCTCTGCCACATAGCCGTTCTGTTTGTGGTCAATCATCTCAGGAATACCGCCTACGTTGAATCCCACACACGGCACGCCGCATGCCATCGCTTCCACGATTGTGTTCGGCAGGTTATCCTGCAGCGATGGAGTTACATACAGGTCGGCGGCGTTGTACAGGTTTACCATCTGCTGCTCCTCCCTCACATATCTTATCGACTTTATCTCCATCGGTAGTTGTCTCTGTATCTTTGTGGAGTCGCCTCCCACTACCATAATCACGATTTTATCGGCTAGTTCGGGATTTGTCTCTTTTATCAGTCGGCAGGCATTCACCAAGTATCGGAAACCTTTTCTTTCGTCAGTTATTCGCTGGGCACCGAACAGGATAACCTTCTTGTCCAGCCTCACTCCGAGGGCCTCTCGTGCACTCTCTTTGCTAGTCGGCCGGAATACCTCCATATCAATAGCGTTGGGTATGTTCACAACTGTATGCCCCTCGGTCAGACGGCTCTGCTTTGCCAGGTCAGCCATCCATCGGCTACAACCAACGAATGTGATATGCGCCTGGCTGTAAATCTTGCGTTTCTTTTCAAATACACTCTTAGCTAAGTCCGTCAGACTTCTTCCTTCGCCCAACTGCTCGCACTTCTCACAAAGTGTCTTGTACTTCTCGCAGCCCGATGAATAATGGCAGATGCCCGTGAAGTACCACATGTCGTGCATAGTAATCACAACCGGTTTGCCACTCCTCACTATCCGTTCCATAACCTTTAGCGACAGGAATCCCTGATTTGTCCAATGCAGGTGGATGACATCAGCCCTCTCGAACTCCCTCATCTTCGTGATATCTGTGCCTACGTTTGCTATGTCCACCAGGAAGATGCCCTTGCGTTTCAGTCGGTTGTTCACGAATATGATGAAGCGTTCCCACAGGAACTTAATGGGCAGCCAGATGCTCGGTTTCAGGGCTACCACCGAAATGCGGTCTGTCTGCTTGTCTCTCACCAACATCTTTGCCCTCACCCCCTGCTTCTTCAGAGCCATCATCAGTCGGTTGCATGCTATGGCAGCGCCGCCCGTCCGTTCCGAAGTGTTTATAAGTAGAACTCTCATTCCTATTCGTTTTACGGCGCGAAGTTACGCACTTTTCCACTATTTTCAGTCCTCCGCACATTTTTTTCCTCTTTCGTTTGGTGATTTTATTGAAAATCACGTACCTTTGACCACAGAAAGCCATGGTTAGAGCACATGACTGTTAATCATGGGGTCGTTGGTTCAAGCCCATCCTGAAGCGCACAGAAAAAGGAGTAAGACTCGCGGTCTTACTCCTTTCATATTTTCTTTTTGTCTGTTTAGTTGTTGAACGGAGGCAACTCCAGCCACTTGATGTAGCAGAAGTCCTGACGGTGAGGCAGATTCTTGTTCTTCGGGTACATACGGATTGCGCTCTTGTACTGTCCGAACTGATGTGGAGCCCAGTCACCCTCGAATGTGAAGTTGTTGCCTTCGTGTCCTGTAACTTCCAACGGTTCAACGTTAAATACCTTATCGTTGCCGTCCTTATCGGTGGCGATGTTCACCTTCTCCAGTCCTACAACGTCGTCGAGACCTTGTTCGTTGATGACATACTTCAGGTGGTATTGTACACCAGCCTCTACGCCTGTTGCAGGGAATGTCCATTCGCTGCTGACTACGCTGATTTTGTCCCAGCGCTCGGCTACGGCTTCCTTCCAGATTGCGATATCCTTTGCCAGACGGTAGTTGTTCTTTGCCAGTTCCTTGAATCGCTTAGCCTGCTTCTCGTAGAACTTGCTGTAGTAGTCGTCGAGCTGACGCTTCATTGTGTAATGCGGAGCAATCTGTGCTATTGAGTTCTTTATTACCTGAATCCATCCCTTCGATACTCCGTTCTTATCCTTGTTGAAGTAAAGAGGTACGATTTCTCTCTCCAGCAGTGTGTAGATGGTAGCAGCATCGAGCTGATCCTGGAAATCCTGATTCTGGTATGTACGCTTTTCTGTGAGAGCCCATCCGGCACCTTCGCGATAGCCTTCCAGCCACCAGCCGTCCTTCACACTCAGGTTTACAACACCGTTCATCTCTGCCTTCTCGCCTGATGTACCAGAAGCTTCCAACGGACGTGTTGGAGTGTTCATCCAGATGTCCACACCTGAAACCAGTCGGCGAGCCAACAGGAAGTCGTAGTCCTCTACGAAGATAATCTTTCCCTGGAACTCCTCGCGCTGTGAAATCTCATAAATCATCTTGATGAGTCCCTGACCTGCACCATCGGCTGGATGAGCCTTTCCTGCGAATAGGAAGATGACAGGCTTATCAGGATTGTTGACAATCTTTGACAGACGGTCCAAGTCCTTGAAGAGCAGGTGAGCACGCTTATATGTAGCGAAACGACGACAGAATCCGATGACCAGAGCATCTGGTTGGAAGCGTTCCAGCAGTTTGGTCAGACGCTTCGGGTCTCCCTGATTCTTCAGCCATGTTTCCTGATACTGAATAGTGAGATACTCGAAGAGTTTCTCCTTCAGCGCCATACGTGTTTCCCAAATTTCCTCGTCCGGACATTGATAGATGCCGTGCCAAATCTTCTCGTTCGACTGATCTTTTATGAAGCTCGGGTCGAAATACTTGTTATAGATTTTAAGCCACTCGGCAGCAGCCCATGTCGGGAAGTGTACACCGTTGGTCACATAACCCACGTGGTTCTCCTCTGGATAGTAGCCTGCCCAGATGTTGGCAAACATCTTCTGCGACACCTTACCGTGGAGCCACGACACACCGTTGACTTCCTGACAAGTGTTGCAAGCGAACGTACTCATACAGAACTTCTCACCGTGATCGTCCGGATTGGTACGTCCCATGCCGATGAATTCGTCCCATGTGATACCGAGCTTAGCCGGGTAACCGCCCATGTACTTACCGAAGAGTCCCTCTTCGAAGTAGTCGTGTCCGGCTGGCACAGGAGTGTGAACGGTGTAAAGCGAAGATGCGCGTACCAGTTCCATTGCCTGGTTGAATGTCAGACCCTCATCGATATAATCGCACAGACGCTGAAGGTTACACAGGGCAGCATGACCCTCGTTGCAGTGGTAGATATCCTTCTTGATACCCAGTTTCTTCAGCAGCAGCATACCTCCGATACCGAGCAGAATCTCCTGCTTCAGACGGTTCTCCCAGTCGCCACCGTAGAGCGAGTGGGTGATAGGCTTGTCATATTCCGAGTTCATCTCGTTGTCCGTGTCGAGCAGGTAGAGCTTTACACGGCCTACGTTCACACGCCATACGTATGCGTGTACTTGATAATTATTGTAAGGCACATCGACTACCATGGGGTTGCCGTCTTCGTCCATCTGACGCTCAATAGGCAGCGAACCGAAGTTCTGAGCCTCATAGTTGGCAATCTGCTGTCCTTCCATTGACAGACTCTGGGTGAAGTAACCGAAACGGTACAGGAAACCGACGGCACACATGTCCACATTCGAGTCGCTGGCCTCTTTCACATAGTCGCCTGCCAGCATACCCAGACCACCGCTGTAAATCTTCAGAGCCGAGTGGATACCGTATTCCATACAGAAATAAGCAACCGATGGACGAGTTGTGTCGGGCTTCACGTCCATATACTTGCGGAACGCATCATAAACGTCCTTGATGCGCTGCATCAGAGCCTTGTCTTTGATGATTTGTTCCTTTCGCTCGAAGGTCAGACGTTCCAGAAGCATCACCGGATTGTGCTTCACGTCGTGATAAATCTCTGGGTCGAGGTCGCGGAACAGGTCACGAGCCTCAAAATTCCATACCCACCACATATTGTGGGCAATCTCGTTCAAACACTTCAGTTCTTTGGGCAGGCTTGACTTCACGGTCAAAACCTTCCACTGAGGAGCATTTGCATAGTCTGCTTTAATCTTCATAATATAACGTGTTTTAGTAATATATTTCCTGGAACAGGCGGACGGAAGTTACGCCGTTCTGCTTATTGAAACAAATCTTGTCTTCTCGTGCGAGCCATCCGATGGCAGTAAGTATTTCAGTGGAGTCGAGCCCCGTCTCTGTTACCAACTCCTCAAAAGAGAGACCACCTTTAGACTCTAGAATGCGCCAGATGATTCCAGCGTTCTCACCAATTTTTGCTTTTTCCATAGTAATTGATATTAAGGTTTTAGAAAGTTTCGTTCATTCTGATGAATTCTTTTCGTTATGCAAAGAAAAACAAAGTAAATGAGAAATCCAATAATCAGTCGAGAAAAAATGAAAAAAAGTAGTTTTGCATTAATTTGCGAGTCACATTTTTTCCGTATCTTCGCGCCGTTAATCAGAAAAAAGGACGAGTTATGGAATCGAACATTAGGCTATATTCGCTGAATTACAATGAGGTGCGCACTTATGGGGTGAGCGCTCTGTTTGTACTGGCAAACCTATTGCTGCCACAGTTGTGCCACTTGTTGCCACAGGGCGGCGTCATTCTGGCTCCGCTGTCGCTGGTAATGCTGGTAGGAGCATATAAGTTCGGATGGAAGGCTGCCGTGCTGGCTGCCGTCGTGTCACCGCTGGTGAACCACCTGCTGACAGGAATGCCTGCGTGGGGTATTCTGCCGGTGATGACAGTAAAACTGATGATTCTTGCTCTGGTTGCCGGACTGGTAGCTCAACGGATGAAGAAAGTGACGGTTCTGTTATTGATGGCAGTCGTACTTGGAGCGGAAATGCTCGGTGGAATGGCTGAATTCCTGCTGACTGGCGGCATCGCCATGACGGTTGCAGATTTCGTTATCGGATGGCCGGGACTGCTGCTGCAGGTAGTAGGAGGATTTGTGTTATTGAAACTTAAATTATAAATCATATTTTTTATGGATAAACTTTCGTATTCATTGGGATTAGGTATAGGACAGCAGCTCCTGCAAATGGGGCTGAAGGACAGTCTGGTAGTAGAGGACTTTGCAGCATCGATTACCGATGTGCTGAAAGGAAATGCTCTGAAGGTAAACCATCAGGAGGCACAGCAGATAGTGAACAGCTTCTTTGCTGAACAGGAGGCTAAGCAGCGTGCCCAGCAGGCTGAAGCAGGCAAGGCTGCTAAGACTGAAGGTGAGAAGTTCTTGGCTGAGAATGCTAAGAAGCCAGGCATCACGGTAACAAAGTCGGGCTTGCAGTATGAGGTTCTGACTGAGGGTACGGGTAAGCAGCCAAAGGCTACTGACACCGTTCGTTGCCACTATGAAGGCAGACTGATTGACGGCACCGTATTCGATTCGTCATATAAGCGCAACCAACCGGCTGACTTCGGTCTGCAGCAGGTGATTGCCGGATGGACTGAAGGCGTGCAGCTGATGAAAGAAGGTTCGAAGTTCCGTTTCTATATACCTTATATGCTGGCATACGGCGAAGGTGGTGCAGGTGCATCTATTCCTCCATTCGCTGCCTTGGTATTCGACGTAGAACTGATAAAGGTGCTGTAAAGACATTGACCATTAAAACCTGAATCTTGAAGTATGAAACTTAAACTGTTTTTAGCGTCGCTTTGCATTTCCGCTTCGGCTATGGCACAGGAAGTAATGAATGTGATTGGCGACTCGTATGTGGCTAATCACCGCCGTCCGAAGGAGGAGGCGTGGCACTACAAGTTGGCACAGCAGCGTGGCTACAAGTACAACAACTACGGCAAGAACGGCTCGTGTGTTGCATTCGACCGCACTCACGACGGCAAGTATAATTTCGGTCCGGCCATGTGGCAACGCTACACGGCGATGGACCCCGAGGCAGACTACGTCATCATCATTGCAGGACATAACGATGCGGGCAAGGTGGGCTTGAACAAGGATTCTTTGGCTATGTTCAGCGACTCGCTGGAGGTGTTCCTTACCGGCATCGAGCAGTTGTGTCCGAAGGCACGGATAGGTTACGTCACTCCTTGGTATGTGGACCGTCCGGGATTCAAAGAGGTATGTGCTACGATTAAGAAGGTGTGCAAGCGTCACAAGATACCCGTACTTTGGAATTACACCCCTAAATGCGTCATCAAGGTGCGTGATGCCGACTTCAGGAAGAAATACTTCCAGGGACCGAATGACACAGCTCACCTGAACAGCGATGGACACGACCTGTTCCTTCCAGTAGCCACCGAGTGGTTCGACAAGTATATGAAATGACAAGAAGAATGAAACCTGCGGGTTTCATTCTTCTTTTTTTGTAGCAGCCTTCTTCTCGCATGAATTCAGGCAGCTGAGAAAAAAGATTCCCTCGCATCGCTGCGAAGGAAACCTGTAGTTTTGTATGGTTGCTCAAGCAACCTACAAATTGCTAATTACATGAGCACTTTGTATCTCACGACACGTTTATGTGCTCGACTATTTTTTAACATTATATAAGCCGACCCGGAAGTCGGCTATATTGAGAGGTTCATGGTTCACCACTAATAGTGAACCATGAACCATAAGTGTCTTACCAGAGGTCGTCCTCTTCGTCGTAATCATTGTCTTTTGACAATTTTACGTCTGGTGTGCCTGTATAAGATTTTATATACGAGTCGCAGATCATCTTCTCTGCATTTATCTTTACCACTTTTGTGAGTGGGGCTTTATATATCTTTTTCATTGTTCTGTTTCCTTTCTTTGCTTTAAGGTTTATTACTTGTTGAAACGCTTCTCGCCCTTCTGGTTAACTACAAATCCTTTGAAGTTCTTGTCAACCCGAACGCCTGCCATATTGTAGAGAACTTCTTCCTCTTCTACGTCTGCTACTTCAGGAGCAACGACCTTAGTCGGTGTCTCACCTGGGAGTACGAAGCGAAGAGCCTTAGCATTATTGAAACCAGCTGGCAGATATGCCTGACCCTTATTCAAAGTAGTTGCTTCATCGAGCTTGTAAAGACCAACGTTCTTATACTCATTATCACATCCGAGAATGTAGTCGTTTATAGCTACGGCAGTACTATTTGCTGTAACTGCAACGAGTTTGTTTGTACTGCTGATATCTGTACCAGATGCTACAACAGGGATAGTAATAGGACCTTCAGCACCGCCTTCGCTCTTAAGGATAAGACCGGTATGTGCTGCAACCGTTCCAGTCTGAGTTGTGAGTGTAATATAACCGTCAACTGCGTCGGCAGCACCTGCTTCAACGATAAATGCACTACCACCTTCCATATTATCAAGGTCGAGAGCATAATCAGATGAGAATGTTGCCCAACCTGCAGCAGAGATTTCAACTGGGAGAATTGAAGAATAGACTGTTACACTTGCTACTGAACAATATCTATTAATAGAGAATGTAGCTGTTCCATTTGCTGTTACATCGAACGCAAAATGACCAGGCCATGTTTCCCATACATCCTTCGTAAGATTGGTTCCTGCATTAACCGTTGCTGTTTCAGATCCATTATTGGTAGTTATAACAACATGTTGCCCTGCAGCAAGACCTGTTATGGCATATGAGCGTCCACTTCCGCTATATATACCTGGGCAAGTAGAATTACGAAGCAAGAAATAATTATCTATATTAACATTGTATGTCAAGAGATATTCAGAAACTATAATAGTACCATCACTTGCAAGCATTTTATAAAGCCCTGTTTCTATCTCATCTCCAAGAGTTATTTTTCCTCCATTAATTCCAGTATAGTTTTCTGTCCAAACAGTAGCGCCAACATAAGGTGTAGCTGTTACAGATAAAGTTGATGAATTAGCATATCCATCAGCTACACAATATGCCTCCAATGTCTCACCATCGTTTACATTGACAGATGTGCCGCTTGCAACATCACCACTGTTTGCACCTGCCGACCAATGAATTGTTGCTGTTGGCGAAAGTGTTATATCACTCTGATTGCATGAAAGAGTAACAGCGCTAACACCTGCAGAGTATGCAGTTTTTGTGTATGTAGGCGCATTCAAAGTAACGGCTCCCGTTGTTACAGCAAGGCTCGATATGTTGGATACTCCTCCCTTGTCACTGATAGAAATAGCTTTTACTGTACTATTTTCTGTAATGGTAAGAGCTGAAGAATAAACTGAACTAGATGATGTTGGGTCAGAACCGTCAGTAGTATAATATGTAGTAACAGTAGCTGTACCGTCAGAAGAAGTTCCTCCTGTAATTGTTACAATGCGGTTGTCACCACTAACTGCAGTGAGGGCAATGCTTGGGTCAGAGACTACTTCTTCGTTCACTTCTGTGGTCAAGAGGATATTATCTAATTCTGTGTAACCATCACCACGTCCAGATTGGAAATGAATGCTTTGGAAAACCCCCTTTCCATCGCCAGAATAATCATAATCGAACTCATGGGCTGCATAGATGGTAGAGGTTTGGTCTTGACTAAGTATTGAGAATGTTATTTTCTTTGTCGTATGATCGTATGCACAAACATAGTGATACCACGTGTTTGTTGTTAAATTAACAGTCTCTGATGTGCTCGCGGCATTAGCCTGAATAGTATACGTGGTCTCATTAGAACCTTTTTTTACACCTATTGCATAACCTGTAGGAGCACCCCAACTGTGATCTAAATTACTACCAGTCACCCATACACCTTGACTATAGTTCGTTGTATATGTACCTTCTTTAATGAGACAATCAAATTCTAAAACATAGGATGTATATGTGCTTATCGCATTCTTGATGTCCATACCTGTATACCATGCACTACGTGAACCAGTACCAGCAGTAGTTTCTCTCAACCACTTGTTACCACCACTTACTTCAAGGCTAAGTGTACCACTGGCTTGTATCCATCCTGTAGGAACACCGGACTCCGAATTAAAATTCTGCGAATAAAGTGTTTTTGTTGCACCCCACGCACTTGCGCTTCCCATAATTAGCCCTGCAGCCACGAGAAGCGACTTGAAAGAAAAAGTAAATTTTCTCATGATTAGTAAAATAAATTAAATTGTTAAAAAATTAGTAATATAATGTGTATATAGCACATGCTTCGAGTCGTGGGCTGCCCTCAGCGTTACACATTATATATATAATGGGACGCAAAAAAGGCGTAGAATTGCTTTCTTTCTACATCTCCCCATTGAGGTCCTAGGATAACCATTGCACGAAGATATAGTGATACAACAATCCCACGCTGGCGCGTGGAGATGCTCACTTTCATCTTGCGTGCTTTGAAATTTCCTAGGTTTCAACGGACAAGACGAAGCTTTAGCTTCTCTATTTTAACCCAAATGTCTGATTCGCCACGTATCGATTACGCACAAAATCGGCGCAAAAGTACGATTAAATGAGCATTCAAACAAATATTTTTGCATTTTTCCACACCTATAAGGTGCTCATAGCCCCATAGTCCTATGAATATGGGCTTCTAAAAATCAAGTGCCTGCCGTTCGTTGCGCTTTTGGTTCTTGTTTGTCAGGATCTGTGCTAAGCGTTGAATGTTTCGTGACGGCGCAATGAGAAGTTCGGTAGGGCTAAACGAATGTTTCGGTCGGGCGCAATTTTTCACTCCTGCTGTAGCATGTTTGTTGCGCCGAAGGATTTGTTACGTTTGCAGCCTGCAAATGTATGTTTGTGGTACCGCAAACATATATTTCTAGCCCGCAAATGTATATTTGCAGACCGCAAACGTAGATTTTACTGAGGCGTGAAAATGGAATTACTGAGACGTTGGAAGGATTTTCTATGCGAATGGGGTGTTTGCGTCGCTGAGACGGGCTTCGATTCGCTGCATGATGGATTCGGGCTGCAGATCTAGCATGCAGCGGAAGTCGTTCAGTTTGCATGGACGGCTGCCGTAGATGGAGCATGGACGGCAGGGGAGGTCGTTGACTTGGATGATGTCATCGCTTGTGGTACCCCAGGCCATGAAGCCGGCTGAGGGGTGGGTAGCTCCCCAGATGCTGAGGGTAGGAACATGAAGCATGGCTGCGAGGTGCATGTTGGCGGAGTCCATGCAGAGCATGAGGTCGAGCTGGGAGATGAGCAGGAGTTCGTTATGCAGTCCGCCCAGACGGCCACAGACGCTCTGGATGCCTTCGGTCTCCCACATTTCCATTTCTGTTTTCTCGCGTTCACCGGCTCCGAAGAGGAAGACGCGGTAGCCGTAGTCGGCACAGGTGTTGACTATCTCCTGCATGCGTTCGAGGGGATATACTTTCGGACTGTGGGCTGCGAAGGGGGCAATGCCTATCCAGCGCTCGCCTTTGGCTTTGCGTCCGGCAAACTGATGGATGGGGATGTAGTCTTCGTTGCGGAGGTCGAAGAGGGGTCTGGAGGTGTCGAGGGTGAGGCTGAAACCGAGGTTGCGGAAGACGTCGGCGTAGCGCTCGAACATGGGACGCAGGGGCTCGTGGTCGAGTGCGTGACCAAGGAAGGCACGTTTCTGCTTGCGCTCCTTGTCGATAACTGCCACCTGGGCATGGGTCATGCGGAACCGGCTGTGGAGGTATTTGGTACGAAGCACGTCGTGGAGGTCGGCTACGGCATTGAAGTCCTGACGACGCAGTTCGGAGAAGAGCCGTTCGAGTCCGAGCAGTCCCTTGTAGTTGTTGAGGTCGATGCCACGCACTTCGACGTTGGAGGGTACCCACTCGAAGAGGGGAACGAACTTGCGACGTGTGAGCATGGTGATGCGCAGGTTGGGATGCTGACGGGCAAGAAGGGTGACGACGGGTACGGTCATGGCTACGTCGCCCATGGCTGAGAAGCGGATTACGAGCAGGCGCTTTATTTCTTTTGTCGGTTCCTGTTTCATGTTATTTGACAATTCTGTGCAAAAGTAAGGGTTTTAAATAGAAAAACTCGTAACTTTGCGCAGTTTTTATAAATAAATAATGTATGGAAAGAAAAAACTATAAGAGAACGACTGTGACTTCGGCTCTGCCTTATGCCAATGGTCCTGTTCACATAGGGCACTTGGCAGGTGTGTATGTGCCGGCTGACATCTATGTGAGATACCTCCGACTGAAGGGCAGGGAGGTGATGTTTATAGGCGGAAGCGACGAGCATGGTGTGCCTGTGACTATCAGAGCGAAGAAGGAGGGATGTACGGTGCAGGACGTGGTGGACAGGTATCATGGCATCATCAAGAAGTCGTTCGAGGATTTTGGTATTTCGTTCGACGTGTATTCACGTACGACAAGCGATACGCACCATAAGTTTGCAGCAGACTTCTTCCGCAAGCTGTATGACGAGGGGAAGTTTGTGGAGCAGACGACTGAGCAGTTCTACGACGAGGAAACGAAGCAGTTTCTGACGGACAGAAACATCAAGGGTGAGTGCCCACGCTGCCACTCGGAAGGTGCTTACGGCGACCAGTGTGAGAAGTGTGGTGCGACGCTGTCGCCCGAGGAGCTGATTAATCCGGTGAATGCTATAAACGGCAATCCGCTGGTGAAGAAGGCTACGAAGCACTGGTATCTGCCGCTGAACGATTATCAGGAGTGGCTGGAGCAGTGGATTCTGAAGGACCATCAGGAATGGCGCAGCAATGTGTATGGACAATGCAAGAGCTGGCTCGACGGCGGACTGAAGCCGAGGGCTGTGACTCGCGACCTGGACTGGGGTATTCCTGTGCCGGTTGAGGGTGCTGAAGGCAAGGTGCTGTACGTATGGTTCGATGCCCCAATCGGTTACATAAGCAATACGAAGGAATTGTGCGAGAAGGAGCCGGAGAAGTGGGGAACATGGCAGAAGTGGTGGCAGGACGAGGACAGCCGACTGATACATTTCATCGGTAAGGACAATATCGTTTTCCACTGTATCGTATTCCCGACGATGCTGAAGGCCCACGGCGATTATATCCTGCCTGACAATGTGCCTTCGAATGAGTTCCTGAATCTGGAGGGAAACAAGATTTCCACTTCGAAGAATTATGCCGTATGGCTCAACGAATATCTGGAGGAACTGCCGGGCAGACAGGACGAACTGAGGTATGTGCTCACTGCCAATGCTCCGGAAACGAAGGATAACGACTTTACATGGGCTGACTTCCAGGCTCGCTGCAATAATGAGCTGGTAGCTGTGTATGGCAACTTCGTGAACCGTGCGTTGCAGCTGACTCAGAAATACTACAACGGCGTGGTACCTGAGTGCGGAGAACTGACAGAAACAGACAAGCAGACGATTGCCGAGTTCGTAACCGTGAAGGACAAGGTGGAGGCTCTGCTGGAGAATTTCAAGTTCCGTGAGGCTCAGAAAGAAGCAATGAACCTGGCCCGCATCGGAAATAAATATATCGCTGACGAGGAACCCTGGAAGGTCATCAAGACCGACCCTGAGAGGGTGAAGACAGTAATCTACATCTCCCTGCAGCTGACTGCCAATCTGGCTATCGCTTTCGAACCGTTCCTGCCGTTCTCATCGGCAAAACTGAGGGATATGATTAATATGCCGACGGTGAACTGGGAAGATCTGGGCAAGACCGATATTCTGCCTGCAGGAAAGCAACTGGGCAAGCCATCGCTGCTGTTCTCGAAGATTGAGGACGATGTGATTAAGTTCCAGATGGACAAACTGGAGGCTACGATAAAGGCAAACGAAGAAGCAAACGTTGAGGCTGTGCCGGTGAAGGAAACCGTTTCGTTCGAGGATTTCCAGAAGGTGGATATCCGTGTTGGAACGGTTGTGGAGTGTGAACGTGTGCCGAAGATGAAGAAACTGCTGAAGTTCAAGATTGACGACGGCACAGCAAAAGGTCGCACCATCGTGAGCGGTATAGCTCAGTATTACGAACCAGAACAGCTGGTAGGCAAGCAGGTACTCTTCATCGCCAATCTGGCTCCACGCGAGTTCAAGAACGGACTGGTGAGCGAGGGCATGATTCTCTCAGCCGAGAACTGGGACGGTACGCTTAGCGTAACCACCGTGGAACATGCAGTAAAGGGCGGAAGCGTGGTTTGTTAGTTTTTCAGTTTCTAGCTTTTAGTTTATAGATAAAGAGAAGAGGACCTTCCGAGTGGGGAGGTCCTCTTCGTATGTGTTCGCTCGATTGTCTAAATGTCGTCGAGCATGATGAATGCTGCCCAGTAGTAGGGGTCGGTAAATCCTGCGTTGCGCACTTGCTGTTGGGCATAGCGCAGGGCGTCGTGACGGTTGCTGCCGTTCATGAGGGCTGTGTAGAAGTTTGTCATCATGATACGAGTGGCTTTGTCGCTGACACTCCAAAGACTCATGAGGATGGTATGTGCACCTGCTTTCTTGAATCCACGCTGGAGTCCGAACACTCCGTCGTCTTTCACGTCGCCCAGACCAGTCTGACAGGCAGACAGAACTACGAGGTCGAGACCACGGAGGTCGAGAGCTGAGATTTCGGAAGCGGTGACTATTCCGTCTTCGATGTCTTTAGGCATCTTCATGTGCTTGCCGAACACGTTATTGGCTCCGGCAAAGAGCAGTCCGGAGTAGTGCATCGGGTTGTCCTTGGCCGCGTTGTTGCGTCCGAGCAGATAGGAGAGTGCCTTGCGCGACTTCGACCCTTCGTTGAAGCTGAATCCGTGGGTGGCAATGTGGACGAGCGACTGTTCCTGCCCGCTTAGTGCCTTAAAGTTTTCCTCGGTGGCTACGTAATGGGTCAGAATGTTTGCAGGTATGTTGCGCTGCAGGAGTTGTTCGCCGATGGCTTGCACTTCTTCAAAAGTGCCACTGAGGGGTGAGACACCGGCACGAAGGTCTTCGCCCTTGAAGTCTGTGTCGTCGCTGTTCTCATCGTCGTCGCCAAGGATGGAGCGTACGTTGTCGTTTGCGGGAGTTACATTCTGTGCGATGTCGCGTTCGAGATCGACGTCGTAGGTCATGTATGTGGCTTTATAGTCGATTGTGCCCATAGCATGGAGCATACGCATGGAGTCGGTACTGATGGAATAGTCGATTCCACCGAAGAGTGTGGCATTTGCGATAGGCTGCTGGGTGCTACGCTGTGTGAGCTGTTTCGTAGATGACAGACGATAGACGTTGTAGAGGTCGCAGATGCGTTGTGTATCGTTGATTTTAAGATATTCGATGCCCCACTTGTAGAACATGCCAACGGGCGAGAAGTATATGTTGCGTACTTCTGCTGTGCTGCCATCGTTTTTCCATGCACGGATGAGGGGATCCCACACGAGACGACCTACGGCATCGTTATTGAATATGTGGTTGACTCCGTTACGCTTTTTGAGCATCTGGAAGAAGTTCTGGCCTTCGAACTCGACGCTTTCAAGATTCTTAGACAGGAAAAGATGTACGAAACGGGGGGCTGTCCAGTCTTTGCGCAGATAGAGGGCAAAGTAGGCGTTACCTCCGGTACTGTTGGGTATTTCGTAGAGTTCGACTGCCACCTCGTCGTCTTTCAGACTTTGTGCTATCTTGACGGCCGAGATGTACATGTTGGAGGTGTAGTCGCCATATTCCTTACTATTGCGGATTATGTTACGTTCGAGAATGATGGATTCTCTCACTTTGTCTTCCGCTATCTTGGCATCCTCAACTGTACCTTTATTGTAGAGTTCGTCTATCTCGTCGTGCAACTTAGTCAGCTGGTTGTACTGGTCGAGAAGCGTCTGGTTGCCTGAGCGCAGGAGGAGGGTCTTGAAGTCTATCTCCGAATTTAGCAGGATACCTTTGGTAAAGAGCTGTGCGTTGTATGCATCGTTGAGTATGAGCGAGTCGGATTTCTGTGCACCATATACATACACGGGAGCCATGGTGTACACGAATTTCTTCGTGTTCCAATAGTTCTCACGTCCGTTTGTGGACATGTGGGTGAAGTTCTTCCGGACAATTTCCGACTGTGCAATGAAGGCTTCGTGGTAGTATTTGTATGCTTGGGCTCTGTCGCCCTTCTTGAAGTAATAGTTTGAAAGGTTGTAGAGCGAAAGTGCATGGTCGGGGTGTTTATCGCCAAGCATTTTCTTTTTCAGTTCATAGGAATGGAGTCCGTAGCTGAGTGCCTTGTCGGTATCACCTGATTCGAAATAGTAGATTGCAAGGTTGCCCAACAAATCAGCATAGTCGGTGGAGAGAGTATCGCCAATGGCTGTACTGCACTCCAGGGCTTTAAGACAGTAGTCGATGGCTTCCGATGTGCTGCCGGTGGCACGTTTGAAGATGGCAAGGTTGTTGTAGGCACGTGCCATAACGTCCTGCTCGTTGGGACGGTTCTCGAGAATGCTTATGGCCTGATTACATGTTTCGATTGCCTTTGCTGTCTTTTTGCTACGATGATAATAGCTAGACATAGTTATGTATGCGTTGGCTATACCAATGGAGTCGTGATGTTCCTCGTATATCTTCACTGCTTCGTTCAGAATGGAGATGCCTTGTGAATAGTTTCCGCTGGCTGCGTAGGTCTGTGCCTGTTTTGTGAGGGAGATGGCATTGAGGTTACTCTTCTTGCTTACCTCTACGTTTCTCATACTATACAGGAGGTCGTTGGAACGTTCCAGATTACCGACTTTTGCATAAAGTGACGACAATTCGCCAATACATTGCTGATAGCTGATGCCTGAGACTCCCTCAACATCGGTGAGGATGCTTTTGGCTCTCTCCAGCAAGCCAATGGCTTCTGTGTAGTTTTCGCTGTCGCGGTGAATGGTGGCCGTGTGCATCAGCAGTTTTGAGAAGAACAGGTTTACTGTGTCTTCAGCTTCCTGATAGATGTCCATACTCTCGTTTGCAAAAACGAGGGCTTCTTTGAGGTTCTTGTTTTTGGCAAGCTGGAGTGCATGGTTCGAAAGAATCTGAGCGTATTTGGTGTTTTTCTCGCCAAACACTTTACGTCCCAACTTAAATATGTCTTTGTTGAGTTTTTCTGCTTTTGCACTTTGACCTGTCTGTGAGTAGCATACGATGAGCAGGTTGGCTGTGTTGACGTAGTTCTCGGTCTTCTTTGTCGAGGTCTTCAGCGACAACTCTGCATTCTCGATGGCTTTCTGCACTCCTTCGGTACCTCCCATCATGTAGTAGAACGTAGCTATACTGCCGTAGCTGGTTCCTATCAGGTCTTTATCGACCGGACGCATTTTGCGGTATGTCTCCATTGCCTCCATCTCTGTTTCGATGGCCTTCTCTGGTTTGCCGTAGGAGGAATATACTATGGCAAGTTCGTGTATGGCGTTACCAATGAGATTGTAATGCTGCTTCAGTTCTTTGCGCATTTCAATCTCCTCTTTGTGCAGACGTATGGCTTCGGACATATTGCCGCTTCGATAGGCTGCATTTGCTGATGTAACAAGCAAATCCAACTCCTCGGCAGTCTGAGCGGATAACTTATTTACACATATTATAATAAATAGGAAGGACAAGAAGGTGACTTGTCGGCATAGGTGTATTTTCATATTGCGTACGAGTTGGTACGAGGTGAGGTTTTTATTCTTTCTCTAATACTGAGTCGGGCAGTTCGAAATCGACGAAGAGTGAGTCCTCGACATCGCGTTCGATAGCACCACCGACCTCGTTGATGGCACGCTGTGAGGTCAGCACTCCTTTGCCTCGAATCTGTTTCATGATGTAGCTGAGATACATCTTTGTAAGCTCCTTTGTGGTGCTTGCTGACTTGTTGAGGAAACGGGCCAGTGTGGTAGTGCCATGATCTGATATGGTGTGCTGTTTGCTGTTCACCGGGTCGATTATGACGAGATTGGAACTTTTACCGACAGAGATGACTGATTGCGGAGTAAGTGTCTGACGAACAGTCAGCTCGGATGCAATTTTGCCTTTCACTTCTTTTACGTCGCCAATGACGGAGTAAACGTAGTATTCTTGAGCATTTACATTCGGTAATGCAAGGATGAGAAATAATAATGTGATAAGTGTCTTCTTTTTCATATTGATAAGGTTTTATGGTTGTTGTTTCTGTTGTTTCTGTTGTTTTTGTTGCTTTTTAAGATAGTGAGTCTTGTATGCTTCTTTTGCGGAATCGTAGAAGAGACGTGCATCGACAAGCAATGCAATGCTGAAGAGCAAGATAGTCGGATCGAAATAGAGTTCGTACAGGTAGAACAACATGAAGTTCAAGTAGATGAGAACCAGAATCCAGATGAGGTTGACGATGTTCTTAAACAATACTGTGCTGAACACTACACGTACCCAGATGTTCTTCTGTCGTTTGGTCCACATGGCCAGTTCGGTCTGCATTATGTCAGTAAGTACGACGATGAAGAAGGATATGATGAGTACAATCCATCTGGGCACCTGAATGGTGCGATGGTGTTCGAGGATGGTCTGTGTGGCGTATGCCTGAATGATTGTACCTGGTGTGCGTCCGTATGGACAGAACTGCATATCTGTGTCGTCATGCGTGGCGCCGATATATACTATTCTATCCTTAAGGAGATGTGCATATTCGGCTACGGAGTCGCATGGCACAACAGGGAATTCGGTAGGGGTGAAGTCGATGAGGTGTTCCTCCGAGTTGTTAAAATCTTCTACGTCAGGGGAATAGGCGCGGGCAACCATGTATGGTAGTGAATGAACCGTGTCGCCATTGACCTTCATCTGGGTCATCATCTTTCGTACTGTCATCCCAGCGCGGTCGTAGCGTATGTTGGAGTATCCCTCGGTGAGGCCATCAGCAATTGTAAAGAATGAGTGACGTGCTCCTTTGAATTCATCCTCTTCATAGTCGAAATTTACGAGTTTGAATGCATAGATTGCATTTTTCAGACTGAACACACCCTCGGCAAGTCTGTTGCTACCTAATGTGTCCCCTCGGAATCCTTCATAAATGCAATCGACACCGACTACAGCAGGTTCGCATTTGCTGACTTCTTCCATTAGGTCGCCAATCTCACGGCGATCGTACAACTGTGTGGCATCGACAATGGTTATGAGCTCGCTTTTATGGGCGTTACCAGTGTCTTGCATTATCTGATAATAGACATCGGAGAGCGAGAAGTTGTAAATTACTCTCTGGACGGGATTGAAGAATGTAAGGTTCAGGGCTAACAGCGCGAAGATGCTTAATATTACCATCGCGAGGAAAGCCAGAATGTAGTGGTCTTTATTGAATAGTCTCTTCATTATATACAAAAAAGGGCCACCCCTATTATACAGAGGTAGCCACATTTATAGTTATATTATTTACCAACAACGATTGTACAACGGTTCTTGTCGTTGTCATCTGTGAACGGCTGGGTAGTATCTCCGTGAGAGTCAACCTTGAGCTGAGATGCGGGAACACCTAATTGCATCAAGGCCGCAGCTACGTTATCAGCACGCTCCTTCGCATATATCTTATTGACACGCGGATTACCAGTGCCACGGTCGGCATAACCATCGATTGTGACAATCTTGTCAGGATTGTTTTTGCACCATTCTGCCACCTTGTTTATGATTTCCTGTCTTTCAGCATTGATGTGTGTTTCTCTTGGGTCCTTAAAGAAAAGAACTTCGTTGATTGGTTCTGCTGAAATGGCAATTGCAATTCCTTGGTTCGCATTCTCTTTATCCATATCGGAGTCGCTTGTACCAAAGTCGGCAACGGTAGCAACAGATGCTGCAACAATCTTGTCCGGTTTCTTCTGTCCGAATTTGTATGTGATAGACAGCTGTGCTGTGAAAAGCCAGTCGTTAGAGTTGCTATACTTGGAATTGAATCGGTCTGACACGTTGTTTAAGTCAGCTTCCACACCGACGCTCCAGTGACGGCTAATGTTGAAATCGGCAAGCAGACCCACACGTAGATTGTGGCTAATAAGCTCTTTGCGAGCCTTTCCTTGACCCCAAGCATTTGAGATGTCTTCCTGAATAGGTGTTGCTGTACCTGCAGAAACGGCTGCACGGTTTGCGCTGACCAGGTCAGCAAACTCGTTATTGTCCCATGCATAGTTGGCACCTATACCTCCAATGAAGTAAAGATCGACAGGACGGTTGTTTCTTGCCTTGAAGATATTGAAGATGTTTACCATCACATCAATATCGCCAGTGATGTATTTGAACTTATACTTGACACCGATTGAATTCAATCCGTTCTTGGTTTCATATCCGTTGAAATGCAGTCGTGCTCCAATGACGTTGGAAAACATACTACCGACGGCGATACTGAACGTTGGATTGAATTTGCTGCCGGGTGAGAAAACTTTGTTTACACCACCTTGCACCTGGATGAATGTGTAGGGCTGTGGCTTGTAACCAAGCGCCTGTGCTTCGGCAATTGCTTCAGAATTCTGCGCTGTGGCAGTCAGGGCAATCATGCCTAGTACAACTGTAGCGATGATAGATTTAAGATTACGCATAATGATAGATATTTGATGTTTTTGATAGTAAAAGCGCGTCAAAATTAGTTAATATTCAATAAACAAGCAAAAGTTGGTGGTTTTTTTTCACTTTTTTCTGATTTTTTCTGCGTCAAGACGTGAAAGACGTGATTTCTAAGCTAATATAACAGCACGTTGAATATCTGAGGAGTATTGTAAATCATCGAACAGATGAAGTAAACCACAAAGAAGAGACCGACAACATAACACAGTGTCTTAAGTACTGTATTGAGCCACTTAATTGGAAATTTAATCCATATTGGGACTACCCTCATGATAAAGATTCCGAGCAATACGAATAATATTGTCGTAGCCATCGCTTTATATGGTTCTTGTGTGTCTGTTGTCAGTCTGCAAGTGGTGTGCTTTTATTTACAACTTGTTCTTCTCAATCCATTTTCGTGCATTGACGAAAGCCTCGACCCAAGGTGTGATTTCGTCACCGCGACGGTCGGCAGGATAGTATGCCTGTTGCCATGGGAAGATAGCTCGTTCGAGGTGAGGCATCATAGCCAGATGGCGTCCGTCGGCTGATGCCAGACCTGCCACGTCGTAGGTTGAGCCGTTGGGATTGGCAGGATAGCCCGAGTAGTTGTATTTTGCTACGATGTTGTATTCGTTTTCTGCCTTCGGTAAACGGAAGTTACCCTCGCCATGAGCTACCCAGATGCCGAGTTTGTTGCCCGAAAGGCTACCAAACATAACTGACCGGTTCTGTGGAATCTGAAGTGTGACGAATTCGCTTTCGAACTTATGGCTTACGTTGTGATCCATGCGAGCATAGTTATGTTTGTAGTCAAGCAGACGCTGTGCATCGAGTAGATTGTCGGACACTTCTTGACTGTTGATGAGCCCAAGTTCAATCATAAGCTGACAACCGTTACATATACCAAGCGACAAAGTGTCTTTACGGTTATAGAACTTGTCGAGTGCGGCTTTTGCCTTTGGATTGAAAAGGAATGCTCCAGCCCAACCTTTTGCACTGCCGAGTACGTCGGAGTTGGAGAAACCGCCGCAGAATACAATCATATTGATTTCATCGAGGGTTTCACGTCCACTGACAAGGTCGGTCATCATAACGTCCTTGACATCAAAACCTGCAAGATAAAGCGAGTATGCCATTTCACGCTCGCCGTTGGTGCCTTTCTCGCGGATGATAGCTGCCTTTGGGCGATTGGTGTTTCTCTCAGTTTTGTGTGCTTCAAGGTCGATGCCGTATTGTACCATTTTACCGGTGAAATCGGCGTTGAACTTATGTTCGATGGGCTGATTCTTATAATTGCGGAAACGCTCTTCGGCCATGCCGTTGAAACTTTGCTTTGTGTCGAGACGGAAAGATGTGGAGTACCAGACGTCGCGAAGGGCATCGATGTCGAAACGACGTGTACGGCTGTCTTTCTTCACTACAATCTGACGTTCCTTGATTGGATGGCCGATTTCAACGAAGCCTACACCGGCGTTGTCAAGCATCTTCTCAACGGTTGCCTTGTCGGAGTTCTTTATCTGTACGACTACTCCCGGATTTTCAGCAAATAGGAGCTTTACAGGGTCTTTTTCGTTTATGCCGTTGAGATTGGCTTCGATACCGCCCTTTTGGTTGGCAAATGTCATCTCGAGCAGACAAGTGATGAGTCCACCGGCTGATATATCGTGCCCTGCGAGCAGAAGGCCATCTTTTACCAGTTCGTTGACTGCAAGGAAAGCATCACGGAAGTATTCCGCATTCTTCACTGTCGGTACGTCGCTGCCCACCTTTCCAAGACTTTGGGCAAAAGCGCTGCCGCCGAGCTTGAGTGTGTCGAAACTGAAGTCGATATGTAGAAGGGTGGTGTTGCAGTTGTTCACAAGAACAGGAGAAACGACTTTGCGTATGTCGCTCACTTCGCCACCGGAACTGACGATGACCGTACCAGGACTGACAATCTTGCTGCCGTCGGGGTATTTTTGTGTCATTGAGAGGGAGTCTTTTCCTGTAGGCACGTTTACTTGCAGTTCGCAGCAGAAGTCGGAGAGTGCTTTTACGCCAGCATATAGACGTGCATCCTCACCTTTCTGGCTACGGCACGGCCACATCCAGTTAGCGGAGAGGCTGACTGAATCGAGTCCGTCGGCCATTGGAGCCCAAACAATATTGGTAAGCGACTCGGCAACAGAAAGCACGCTACCTGCTGCGGGGTCGGCAAGTCCTGCCTGCGGTGCATGACCTATAGCTGTAGCAATACCTTTCTCTCCACGGTAGTCAAGAGCTACCACTCCACAGTCGCTGAGTGGCAATTGGATTTCACCTTGACACTGTTGGTGTGCTATTTTACCGGTCACACTACGATCCACCTTGTTCGTGAGCCAGTCTTTACAAGCTACGGCTTCCAGCTGCAGTACGTTTTCTAGGTATTGCTCTATGTCGTTATATGAATAGGTGACGTCTTCGTATTTCCGTTCTACAGTTTCGTCTCTCATATATGTCTTAGGAGAGTGACCGAACATTTGTGCCACGTCGAGATCGAACGGACGTACTCCATCGCCCTGCTCAAAGGCAAAGTGTGCATCACCTGTGGTTTCACCTACTACGTACAGCGGCGCACGTTCGCGTTCTGCTATCTTGCGTACGTGGTCGATATGTTTTTCATCAATAAGAAGACCCATACGTTCCTGACTCTCGTTCGCAATGATTTCCTTGCTCGAAAGGGTCTGGTCGCCGATTGGCAGTTTGGTCATGTCGATAAGACCACCGCACTCCTCTACCAACTCTGACAGGCAGTTTACGTGTCCTGCACTACCATGGTCGTGGATAGAAACAACAGGGTTGACATCTTCCTCGCAGAGAGCACGAACGAGGTTGTTTGCTCTCTTCTGCATCTCAGGGTTGGCACGCTGTACAGCATTAAGTTCTATGCCGCTTGAGTAACGACCTGTATCTACCGAACTGACGGAGCCACCACCGAGTCCGATGCGGTAGTTGTCACCACCTACTACTACTATCTTATTTCCTTTCTCGGGTGTACCTTTCAGACAGTCGCGCTTTGTACCATAGCCAACACCTCCTGCCAGCATGATAACCTTGTCGTAACCATAGTTTTCGTTGTTCTCAGAGTGTTCGAACGTAAGTACAGAACCACAGATGAGTGGTTGTCCGAATTTATTTCCGAAGTCGCTGGCACCATTGCTGGCTTTTATGAGAATCTGTTCGGGTGTCTGGTAGAGCCATTTGCGTACGGGCAGGATTTTCTCCCATTCATGTTCGCAGCCAGCATGGTTGCGTGGATAGGATGTCATATAAACAGCGGTACCGGCAATTGGCCAGCTGCCTACTCCACCTCCCATACGGTCGCGGATCTCGCCACCAGTGCCTGTGGCAGCACCGTTGAATGGCTCGACTGTAGTCGGGAAGTTATGTGTTTCTGCTTTCAGCGAAATGACCGATTCGATATCCTTAACTACAAAGTAGTCACTTGTGGAGTGATCTTTCGGAGCGAATTGCTCTACGACGGGTCCCTGGCTGAATGCTACGTTGTCTTTATATGCAGAAAGTATCTTATTCGGATTCTCCTGGGTTGTCTTTTTAATCATCTGGAACAGCGAACTTTCTTTCTCTTCACCGTCGATAATGAATGTTCCACCAAATATCTTATGTCGGCAGTGTTCAGAGTTAATTTGCGCAAAACCAAATACTTCTGAGTCTGTGAGTTTTCTGCCCAGCTGTCCTTCAACCTTGTGAAGGTATTCTATTTCTTCGGGAGAAAGTGCCAGACCCTCCTGCTCGTTGTATTCTTCGAGGTTTTCTACAGATATAATGGAGGCAGGCTGAATGTTGACAGTGAAAATATCCTGATTAAGCCCTTTATACATGCGTTGAAGCATAGGGTCGAAATCTGCGTTCTCATCTTTTACAGGGAAATACTCTTCGATTCGGCTTACTCCTTTGAGTGCCATATTCTGAGTGATTTCTACGGCATTCGTACTCCATGGAGTAATCATCTCGCGACGGGGTCCTACGAAATAACCTTCCAATACTTGCTTATCTAGCAGTATCGCTTCGTTGTAAAGCCAGCAGAGAGAGTCAATCTCCTGCGAACTGAGGGTGTGGTCAACGCTTGTAGCTAAAATGCTTTTGTTGGGTGTCTGAAAAAAGTAGATCATATTATGCTTTTTCTTGTTTTTCAAATTAGAATTGAATGTCAGCTATCTCATCGGCGCTCATCATCTGTTGCTCGCCTGTTTCCATGTTCTTCACCGTCACTTTTCCTGCTGCCATTTCCGTTTCGCCCACAATGGCTACATACGGTATGTTCTTGGTGTTGGCATAAGCCATCTGTTTCTTCATTTTTGCTGAGTCAGGATAAATCTCGGCACTGATGCCTGCAGCCCTTATCTTGGCAATGATAGGCAGACAGAAATCCATCTCTTTCTCGCCAAAGTTTACAAACAATATCTTTGTTGTGCTAACGGCATCCTTTGGATAGAGGTCAAGTTGGTTAAGTACGTCAAAAATTCTGTCAGCTCCAAACGAAATACCTACTCCGGAGAGTCCTGGCATACCGAAAATTCCGGTCAGGTTGTCGTAACGTCCGCCACCGGTTATGCTTCCCATTTCCACATCAAGAGCTTTTACCTCGAATATGGCACCGGTGTAGTAATTGAGACCGCGTGCAAGTGTGAGGTCAAGCTCCACTTCGTTGTTTAGTCCGTTCAGTTTTGATATTATGTATTCGCATTCTTCTATGCCCTTCAGTCCTGTTTCACTGTTAGCCAGAACACGACGCATGGTTGCAAGTTTCTCGCAGTTTGTGCCTTTCAGGTTTATGATGGGCTGCAGAGTTTCAATTGCCTCAGCTGGAATTCCGTTTGCTGCCAGTTCGGCATTTACGTTGTCGAGCCCTATCTTGTCAAGTTTGTCGATAGCTACAGTTATATCGACAATCTTGTCGGCCTGACCTATTATCTCGGCTATACCGCTGAGAATCTTACGGTTGTTTATTTTTATACAAACCCTGATGCCGAAACGTGTGAATACTGTGTCGATAATCTGCATTAGTTCAACCTCGTTGAGAAGGCTGTCGCTACCTACGACATCGGCATCACATTGATAAAATTCCCTGTAACGTCCTTTTTGCGGACGGTCAGCTCTCCATACGGGCTGTATCTGATAGCGCTTGAACGGAAGCGTTAGTTCTTCGCGATGCTGCACCACATATCGTGCAAATGGTACGGTTAGGTCGTATCTCAGTCCTTTTTCGCAAATCTTGGCAGCCAAGATATTGGGGTTTCCATCGGCCGGTGACAGAGGAGCACCTTTCAGGAAATCACCGCTGTTCAGAATCTTGAACAGAAGTTTGTCTCCTTCTTCGCCGTATTTACCCATCAAGGTTGATAGATTCTCCATTGCTGGAGTCTCTATCGGCTGAAAACCATATAGGGCATATACTTCCTTGATTGTATTGAAAATGTAATTACGTTTTGCCATCTCAAGAGGCGAAAAGTCTCTTGTTCCTTTGGGTATGCTTGGTTTTTGTGCCATGTTTTTATAAATATGAGTGCAAAGGTACGATTAAGTGAGTGCAGAACAAAATAAATTAAATAAAAACTTCGGCGACACCTGAAGTAAAAACTTGCAAGTGTCGCCTGACATATTATCTAACTAAAACCTTTTTCTTTTTTGTTGTCTCATAAAATGTGAGACTTTTACATGCCTTATTATTTCAAAATAGAAATGTTGGCCACGATTGCTGCTACTGCTACGAGAACTGCAGCGATAATTGTCATTGTTGCCATAATACAGTCTCCTTTCTTTTTTTTACTTTAATTTTTAATACTTAAATAGGGCGAACCCTGTTATCCTTCCTACAATCAAATCTTTTACCTAAAACTCCTACTTATCGAAACACAATCTTTTTACTAACCTTTAAACTAACCTTTTTCTTTAACTAACCTTTATGTCTTTAACCTTTTTTCTACTATCGTTTATTTCTTTTCTTGTCTTTTGACGATGCAAAGGTACGGTGCTTTTCACATGTGGCAAATATTTTATAAGGAAAAGAGCACTTTTTACGAAAAATAATGATGTATATCAATAGATGTGTGGGGGCACACAGTGTTTTTGCCCTTTTGTGTGCCCGCACAGGCCTATTTTTAGACGTTTTGATGATGTGAGCTGTTTTTCCTATAAAAACTAGGCAAAAAAAGTGCGTGATAAGCCACGATATAGTATTACATTAGAGTGAATATATACTTATTATAATATATAATGTGTAATAATGTGTAATACTATGCTTGTTCGTCAATCTTCGGATTTTTTTTGATGGTGGCATCAAGGAGCAAACTAAATACAGAACCGTCACCTTCGCTGCTATCCACTTTTAGTTTTGCATTCATTCCTTCTGCCAGTTTATTGGCAACGTTCAGGCCAAGACCAAGTCCTGGTACAAATTCATTATCTTTCCAGAAAAGATTGAATACGGCAGTTTGTTTTTCTAGTGAGATGCCACAGCCGGAGTCTTCTACTCGGAATTCCACTTTTTTATCTTTGTAGTGGTAGAATGCCGTTATTAATATTGTTCCGCTCTCTGTAAACTTCACTGCATTGCTTACAAGTTGGTTAAGGATATATTTCACACGCACTCTATCGGTATTTAGATATATGTCATTGTGTGTGTTAGATACAGAAAAACTAACTCCCTTAGGAACTTTATCACGCCAGTCGTTTTGTATCTCTTGAAGCAATTCTGAGGCATTAAATTCGGAATTGACAAATTTCAGTCTCCCGCTTTCTATACGCGAGAACATTAATATATCCTCTATCATTGAAGCAAGTTTAGTGTTATTCTCGTTTATATAGAAACTGATTTCATCAAGTTCTTGTTGAGACAATGAGTCGGGAGGCAGAGATATAATTACATCACTGAAACCCACAACGGCATTGAGTGGGGTACGAATCTCGTGGCTTATGGTCATAAGGAAGTCTTCTTTGCGTTTTGCCTCTTCCGACAATTTTATTGCCATCTTCATTTCTTCCTCATATTTCTTTGATTCATTGATGTTGATGACAAGTCCGTCTATACGTTTTTTGTTGCCCTTGGTTTTGAACACAACAAAACGCAGTTGCCACCATTCGTATTGTCCGTCTTCATCTACATCAGCGTAAATGTCATACTGGTGAGCACCCTCTATTTGCAGAGATTGTCCGATGAACTGAATATTCTCCTTGTGTTCCGGATGGATATGATCTAAAACATTCCTCACGCCCTCCTCGTTTCTCAAAGGTCTGCTGTCGGCTCCGTTGAGCGATAGGATGCGCAGATTGGCTTTTTGTCGGATATTTGATATCAAGACTTGATCGGAACGTTCGCGCCAATAATTAATGAGTGCGAGCCATATCATCACTAATGCAGCACCGAAAATGAAGAGTATAAGATATTCGGAGTAGTAAAGTAGAGGGTAGCGGTAACGGATGGGGGCATTGACGATATTAAATCGGTTTGAGTAGTCGTAGTAGTTCAACCCTAGGCGCTGCATGGCTTGATAATCCATATAGTAGCGTTTCTCATGTTGTTTTCCTGAGAGGTCGCTTGAAAATTCTCCGTGCAGTATTTTAGATGCTGTGTTTGCGATGTCGGTCGCTACAGTCTGATGACTTGCAAAGTACCCAGCCAGATATCGTCCTCTTCCGTCGCCAAATCCTGCTTTGACAGCTGTAAACTGAGGGCGATTGGTTTTGTCGATGACTGCATTTGCAAACAAGTCCATTTTGACGGAGAGCTGTGGGAACATCCAAGCATGCATGTACATCTCTGTTTCGTTATTTTCTATCACGAGGTCGGTATCGTGTATTCCACTGTCGTTGATGTACTGCTTCATTCTTACGGCTGAGGTGGTGTAGATGAATATGCTGTCGTTGAAGTGGGTGGATATGCGCTCTATGTCGCTGATGTCGGGTGACTGTCCGATTCGGTTTACATAGGGTGGACGGGCTATAGTCTGAGCCAACTCTTTACGGATGATGGTGTCTTGCTGGAAGTGATCGAGTTCGATGTTTATTACGTTCTTACCAGTCAGTTCCACTGCGAGGTTTATGTTTGCAGGGTAGTCGATAGGATCGTAGAAAACGACAATGTTTTTGTGCTCACGCAGCAGGTTCCAGTTGGGGTGGTGAAGACCTCCAAACACTATCGGCAGTGTGTCGATGAAAGCTATAAGTTCTTTGTTGTTGCTTTTCATTATGTCGTTGACAGCTCGGTCACCCTCGGCGATGATGATGTCGGGTCGCCAGTGTATTTTGTGTATGGAGTCGAGCATGGCCTCTATAGCTTTGTCGCTGCTGTTGGTAGGATTTTCCAGTCCCATATACACGTTCTTGATGTCTGCATTGATACCTTGGCGTCGTAAGGTTGCCTGCAGACACTCATCAAACTTCGAAAAACTGAAGAATGTGTTTGAGTAGCCATGAAAGACGAGTACATTGTTTTGAGGGGGCAGTTCGGTGTTTCTAGTACACGAAGAGAACAGTCCAGTGCCAATTCCTAATCCCAGGAAGAGTAACAGGCACTGTATATAGCGTGGCAACCTGAAGAAAAATTTACTACCCACACCCAGTTTACTTTCTATACCTACACTTCCTCCTTGCTTTTCTATGATAGTCTTACTGATGTTCAGTCCCAGACCCGTACCCTTATCGTTCTCCTTTTCTTTATAGTAGCGGTCGAACAGGTGTTTTTGCCCTTCCTCATCAACTCCGATGCCGGTGTCCTTTACATATACTTCAACCGTGTTACCCTCGTCGAGTCGGTGCCAACCGAGCGTTACCGAGCCTTCGGCTGTGAATTTGAAGGCGTTGCTCAGGAAATTGTTTATCACCTGCATGGTTCGTGTGGTGTCAATGTTCACGATGAATTCTCCTTGGGATGGCACAAGTTCGAAATTCAGATGGGTTGGTGCTATGATTTTGTTTGTCAGATATACTTTCTGCACTACTTCGCCGATGTCTGCCGGTTTCATAATCAACTCGAGTTCTCCGGTTTCCAGTTGTGCTTTCTTCATCACGCTGTCAATCATATTCAGAATCATGTCGGTGTTCTGATGGATAATCTTGCCGTATTCTTCTCGTTCTCCCTCTTCAAAGGTCATGTCTTTGTTTGTAAGAAGCATCGAGAATCCTGTTATGGCATTGAGCGGAGTACGTAGGTCGTGACTTATGTTTGCAAGGAAGTTTTCTTTCAGAGCAACCTCGCTTGCTTTCATTTGTGCGTCGGCCAGTGTGTCTTCCACCGCCTTCTTCTTGTCTATGTTAAGCATGATTCCATAAAGGTAGCCGCTATTGATAGCTTCATCTGTTATGGTATAGGTCATTTCGTGCCACGACCATGTTTGTCCTTCATTGAATGTGAGTCGAAATCGCAGCGTCTTCTTCCCTCGTTGGTTTCGGAAATCTTCCAGCAGTCGTAGCGATAATTGACTATCATTGTGAACCATGTTTTCGAAGTTGCGTAGCAACATGGTGTTGTTGTCCATATTATGCTTAACTGCAAACTCCTTTGAGAATGTAATATTCTGTCCGTTTATATGCCACAGTGTGTCGTCGCTGTTAGAGAAAATCAAATCATGCATTTTGTCTTCATAAAGCAGGTCGTCCAGCAATGCTCTTTGTCCTTTCTGTCTCCATCGGTAAAGAAGTTGTGCCATGAAGATGATAATCAGGAACACAATGGTTGCTACCACAGCAATGACGAGGTGATAGTAAATGGGACTTTCCAATGCCATTGGGGCATTTATTATATGATATTTCCCGGCGAAATCTTCATACTTAAGCACTGGATGATACTTCTTCATGGCATTGTAGTCCATATAGAAATCGCTCATGTGCACAGTTGTGTTCAGTGCTGTAGGGGACGTTCCCTTGAGTATTCTTGCTGCATAGTCAACTTGGTCTTTTATTTGTACCTCAGTCGAGGTGAAGAAACCACCCAGGAACCTGATTTTCTTGGGGTCGTTGAATTGTGCCCTTATACATGTGAATTGAGGGGTTGGAGTGAAGTCGAGCAGTGCATTTGAATAGATATCATACTTAACCTGTATATGGCAAGCGTTCTTTGCGTTTTGCAAAGATTGTTGCAGTTTCTTCTCGCCTGCACTCTTGGCATGTTTGCCATGAGCATTTTCTTCTGGGTTTGCAAACGATACGAAGTCTATTACTGTTTTCGAAGGGTATTTCTTCTTGATATAATCTTTGTCTAGTGTCGGCAAGTGTTCTATGTTGTTGTTCACGAAGCGTGTCGTATCTGACAACTGTCCGTAGAATTTCCTTCTCAGTTCCATCTCATACGGAGTGTTGTCCAACTCTACATATGCCATGTGTTCACCTGTCACGGTGTACATCATTTCGATACATCTAGGTAGGTTTATATTATTGCCGAATCCCGTCATTAAAGGATAATGCATCACGGAGTCACGTATCAGTCCGTTTATACCGGCAAAAACAATAGGAATATTAAAGAATAAGGAATCGCATGGTCTCTCCTTGAACACCCATGACAGAGCAGGGTCGTCGTTTATCAGGATTATGTCAGGTTTCCAAGTCCGTATTGAATCCAGATACACAGGCCAGTCCTCGGTCGTAAACATGTGAAGAGGTCTGTGGAGCAGGTTTGCATAGATATGGTGAATCTCGGTTTTTAGACCAGCCTTGTGAAATTCTTCCTTCATCGTTTTCTGGAAGTATTCACCCTCCTCACCGCTGGCATCCCATGAGTGGAGTACTACAATACTGTGCACATCAGCTCTTGAGCTACCTTCTCCGCATGATACAAAGAATCCACCTGTTGCAATAAATAATGCCACATATAGGTATAATCGTATAGTATTTCTCATGTGTTTCTTGGAGGTTACAATTGCGAAGATACGAAGATTTTGTCTTACACATCTATTTTTTTGAAAAAAAATCATACTTTTGCACAAACAAGACAAAAAAACTGACAAAGTGGAAATCTCAGACATAAATCTCGGCACTCGTCCTGTGCTGCTTGCTCCTATGGAGGATGTGACCGATCAGGCCTTTCGCATTCTTTGCCGTGAGTTCGGGGCATCGATGGTCTATTCTGAGTTTGTCAGTGCCGATGCTTTGATTCGTTCCGTACAGCGTTCGCTCGAGAAAATTCGAATCGAAGAAGTGGAGCGTCCGGTAGCCATACAGATTTATGGTCGTGATGTTGACAGTATGGTCGAGGCAGCTCGTATCGTTGAGTCAGAGGTTCACCCCGACATTATTGACATAAACTTTGGTTGTCCTGTTAAAAAGATTGCGAGCAAAGGTGCAGGTTCTGGCATGTTGCGCACTCCTCAACTTCTTCTCGACATTACCCGTGCAGTCGTTAATGCCGTTCATACTCCTGTTACCGTCAAGACCCGTCTCGGTTGGGATGTGGCAACTATGCACGATGCTTCCCTTTTCCTTCCCGATGCGCCCCATGGCAAAGCCTATATACTTGAGTTGGCGGAACGCCTGCAGGATTGTGGCATTGCTGCTCTTACCATACATGGCAGGACTCGTTCACAGATGTATCAGGGTGAAGCTGATTGGACATTGATAGGGGAAGTGAAGAACAGTCCGAGTATTCACATACCAATAATTGGAAACGGTGATATATGCACAGCCGAGCAATGTCGCGATGCTTTTGACCGTTATGGAGTCGATGCTATTATGATTGGGCGTGCCAGTCTGGGGCAACCTTGGCTATTCCGCGACATACGTACATTCCTCGACACAGGCTCTCATGATGCCTCCATGACCATCGATTGGAAATTCTCCGTGCTTCGTAGGCAGATTGAGCAGTCCGTTGCCTATAGTCTGCGTTCCGACAACGGGATGAAAGAAAGAAGGCGAACCGAACTTGGAGGTATCATCCATGTACGTCGCCATCTTGCCAGTTCACCTTTATTCAAGGGTATTCCTAATTTCCGTGAACTCCGCATTCGCATCCTGAGGGCTGAAAGTCAGTCCGAACTCTTTTCCCTTCTCGACGAGGCTCACGATTTTATAGTTCACTCATCGGTACTTGTCCATGAGAAGTAGTCTGAACCACTGAATGTTCCCTTAACCTTGTATCCAGGACTGTTCGCAGACAATCCTCTCAGTGCGATGACTCCTCCTGTGGCAGTCAGATCCTTGTCTGTCCGTATCCCCCGACTACCACTGCCAGTCACATTCAGGTCTATATTTATACCCGACAGAAACATGCAGCCTATCAATCCCGCTTCGTCATCTATTTCCATTACATAAGAACTCGAACTGATATTCGACTTCAATCCTATAGCGTTCGTACCGCTTACGGTTCCTGTTATTGTACCTCCTGAACAGTATGTGGCATAATTACTTTGTATGCCAATTGCATTCATGCCTGACACGTCAATGTTCAGTGTACCTCCGCTGATTTCCACTATAGAGTCGGCTTTCAGTCCTTTTACGTCTGAGCCGTCAACGGTCAGGTTCAGCGTGCCACCGCTGATATATGCATTCCCATAGTCGTCGCAGTCGATGAGGTCGCCTTTTATGTCGGAAAAATTCAATGTGCCTCCGCTCATCTTGAAATAATTATTCAGAGGGTCTTGGTCGCCCTTTCCGCAGTGAATACCGTCACCCACCGAACCGACAATGTTGATGGTTCCGGTAGTTTTCTTCAGTTGCATATATTCCTTTGAACACAGGGCATGTCTCGCTTTGCCGGTCACGTTCAGCGTACCGCCACCTTCAATCTCCATGTGTCCTTTCGTATAGAACGCTCCTTTCTTGTCGTTCGAGGCATTATCCGTAAAACTGTTTTCCGTCCCTTCCTGCAGAATCACCGATACGCGCTTTCCACAGTTTATATGCATGGCTGGTGTGACAGCCGTACTTGTCAAATCCACTCCAGCCAGCAGTAGAGTCAGTTTATAGTTGCTGTTGATGGTCAGTGAACCGCTTGCCGACGAACCCTTTACCCTGTAAATATATTCTGTCAGCACGGCATCGTCCAAAGTAAGTACGACGTCGGTATTTGTTCCTGACGCACAACTTACACCTACAGCCGTCGATGGAATCGATACATTTGCCGTTCCTCCATTGTACGTAATATCGATGAAAACGGGCTTTGGTATAGTGTCCTCGTTTTCGAGGTCGTTCAAGTAACTCTCGTCGTTACAAGCCGACAGGGCAGCTATACATATTATAATATATAAGAACCGAAACTTTTGCATAATCAGAATTTGAAACTGTAACCTAAACCGACGATATGCCCATTGGGTTCGTCATAATCGTTTTCTGTTTGATACCTGTAGAACACATTCAGAGTGTGCTGCTTCGTAATTTTGTACTCTGTACCTGCTATGAACTTCCACTTATAAGCATCGTTACCCAATCCGCATCCGTAATCTACCGCCACGTACGGTTCCCATGGACTTCTTTTTCTGCTATACTGCAATGTCAGTTTTGAGCGGAGCATCCAACGGTTCTTGCAGTATTTTATTTCTTCTGCCGTATAGACCGTGTCGGTCGGAGCTGCATTATACCTGTACTTTGTCCTGTATTTCGTGCGCTCGGTAGTAGCCTGATAGAAGTGGTTATATTGTACCGTTTCTTTCAGGGTCACGGTCAGACGTTTGAACAATTTGATTGAATACGCCACACTCATGTTCAGTCGGCTTCGGCCTCGCCAGAACGAAGCGTCGTAGTTCTGTCCTACATTATATCCTTTCTCTATCGGTCCGAACTCTCCATTGCCCAGATAGTCGAACTTATCCGTATAATACTTTACCTTGTACGTGTCCTTGGTTTCCGGCAGATTCTTCATCCACATCTGTTCGAACGTGACTCCCGCTTTCAGCGTATGCCGTTTGGTGTCAATCAGCTTGTAGTTGCCGCCCAACTCAATGCCATAACGCTCCATCTGACTGGTGTTGTCCTGAGTACGTGCGTCCAGACTCAACCCCAGTGTCAGTCGGTTCTCCATCAGTTTCTTGTTTGCTTCTACACTGAAATCCATTCCGAAGTCGTCACCTCTTGCCGTGGTGACAATCGTTGTCAGTGCTACGGCGCAGACCAGCAGAAACTTGTATGTAGTGCTGATACGTCCTTTCATCATCCGAAAATCTTTGGCATCTTCAGCGCGTTGTCGTCCTCTTCGTCGGTATTGTAATAGATTTTGATGAGAGCCATATCCTTCAAGAAGTCGATGGAACCGATACTTACGTGTGTGATGTCCAGTCCCGTACGAGCCTTCAAATCGTCGATGAGCTCGTTTCTCATTTCGGGTTTGATAAGGTCAATCTTGTCATACTTGATATACTTCGACGACAGACTCTTCACAAACATATTCATCTCTGCCATCCACACTCCCGAAATGAAGATGATGTCGGTGAGCAGCAGCTCGCCCAGCGATGTGAGCAGCGGACCGCCCCAGTCGGGATGCTTCGGTGAGATGTCGGCAGCCCATGCCAGACCGTTTATTGCAGCCAGCGAGATAATAAGGAACAGGTAGGTCATCTCGCGGATAGGCACACTCTCCGTTCTGTAGCGCATAATGCAGAAGATGGCAAACAGTCCCATTGCTATACCTGTCTTTATCTTTGCATCGCCCATCAGGTGTATGAGCATGAAGATACAGAAGCCTACCAGAATGTAGGTAAAGAAAAAGTCCTTCCTGCGTGCCTTTGGGAAATAGAATGCTCGGGCTATGATTACCGTAAACACAGTGTTGATAACCAGACGCATAATCAGGTCGAGAATTCGACACAGGTCGTTTGACAATACAGTCAAAAAGTCATTAAATGCTTCCATCATTTATAGTTGTTGTTTTATAGTTCATGGTCGATGAATCGTCTGCCGTTTATCTTCTGCAGGTTCATTAGTTTTGGTTTGAAATTATTCTGTTTCAGCATAGGGTCGGTCAGTGCCATTCCTATACAGCATTTTGAGAATCCTGTCGGGTGGATATGTATGTCGTGCAGGATATTCACCACAGGTGAGAATACATTTCCGTCACGTTTCAGTTCGATAATCACGAGTTGGTCAGTGCCATGGTCGTGGTTCGTCTCAAAATTATGGAAACTCACGTTGAAATCTATAGTAAGTCGTTCCGTCTTCCCTTTGTTTACTAAGGTTACACGGTCAAACCTATTGCGCACCACAGCTTCCAGTCTGTCCAGGTCGAGTCCTGTCTTACGCATTATCAGTTCGTGTGCCCCTTCTGTCGTGCGGAAATCGTCTTGACTGGGCACTTCGATGCGTTTCTTCTTAGTGCGTCCGTGGTTGTTCTTGTTCTTTACTTCGAGGAATGTCAGGTTGCTGGCTACGTAAGTCCTTACCCTCACCTTCTTCCTTCGTGCATGCTTGTTGTGATGCATCATGTACATCACATGGTCTTCCGTATCATAATAAGTTGTGCAATAGGGGATGACCCTATTGCACAATGTTTCTTGTACAAAATACTTGTCCTGTACGAGGTTCAGCAACTGCACCAGCTGGCTTTTCGATGCCACATACTTCGTGTCCAGGCGATTCATCAGTTTGATGCCTGTCATCTCCTCCAGCTTGATGGGAGTCATCGAGTTGAGAAGTTCGGTTATCTGACCATCTACGTCCATAGGGGCGTGTATTAAACAGTCATGATTTCCTTATTCTTCGCCTCCAGCATTCCGTCAATCTGCTTGATATACTTGTCGTGGATTTTCTGAACCGACTCCTCCGAATCCTTCTCCACGTCCTCGGGTACACCGTTCTTTACTGATTTCTTCAGTTTTTCGATGGCATCGCGACGTGCATTTCTCACACTTACCTTCGCATTTTCAGCCTCTTTCGAGCACTGCTTCGTCAGTTCCTTACGGCGTTCCTCTGTCAATGGTGGAATACCCAGACGGATGATTTCACCGTTGTTTTCAGGCATGATACCAACGTTTGAATCGATGATTGCCTTCTCGATGGGTTTGAACATATTCTTGTCCCAAGGCTTGATAGCAATAGTGCGTGCATCGGGAGTAGTGATACTGCTCACGTTGTTCAACGGCACTTTGCTGCCATACGAATCCACACGTACTTCGTCGAGGATGTGTACGTTTGCTCTGCCGGCACGGATACGTGACAGAGTCTCTTCCAGATGCATCACAGCCATTTCCATCGACTCCTCTGCATCGTTGATATAAACTTTTACGTCTTCCATATTGTTGTTTTTTATTTGAATATATTCTGCATCAGTTCGGGCAGTTCGGTCTTGTCCCATATCTCCACAGCGGGGTAGCCACCGCTTATCCAGATGAGAGTGAACGTGTTGTCGTTAATCCATGTAATCATACAGCTGTTCTGCCCCTCAGTTATCAGACGGTCGGTATAGAACGTGCATGGCCACAGACGTCCCACAACTGCCATTGTCGGGGCCTTCTCCAAGTCGCCTTCCAGCATCAGCATCTTCGTGTCCGTATAGATTTTATACATTGTAGGCATTTCAAAGAGCTGTCCCTTGCCGTCAACCCTGTCCGACATACCGCGACGTTTCCACACTCCGGTGAACTTATTCGTTTTCTTCACCTTTGCCTTCATACCTATGATGTCGATAATTTCCTTCATCGTTTCCGAAATACCCTTCTTAGAACTGTATTCCTCGCTTATGAAAGCATTGAATGGGAATAACGCAGCGTTTGGTGCGAAGTTGTTGTACCAGCGCAGGGTGAACTTCTCCTTGTTGCTGTCGTAAATCTGAATTCCCTGTCCGTCTTCTCCTACAGGCACCTTGCCGGTATAATTCAGCGGATGCTTGTCCTGGTTCACCATTCTGAAGGCAGCCAATACTTCGTTTTCTGCAAATTCAATCTGAACCGACAAATCGTCGGTGAGGTATTTATATTGGTTGAACGGAGGAATCTGTTCCTTGCCGTCGTCATATATAAACTTCTGCAGCTTATACAGACCGCGTGGGTTCTCCTGCTGTGCCATTGCTGCTCCTGCCATCAGCAGAGCTGCTACAGCCATGATTATTGTCTTTTTCATATCCGGCTACTTTTTTTAACTTAGAATGGTGCAACCTTCGCAAGGTTTAAGCTGCTTGAAAAAATCGTTGCCCTTATCGTCCACGAGGATGAAAGCAGGGAAGTCTTCCACTTCAATCTTCCAGATAGCCTCCATGCCCAGTTCCGGATACTCTACACATTCTATACTCTTGATATTGTTCTGAGCCAGGATGGCAGCAGGTCCACCGATTGAACCGAGGTAGAAGCCCTTGTGGTCCTTACATGCGTTGGTGACGTCAATCGAGCGGTTACCCTTAGCCAGCATGATGCGACTGCCTCCGTGGTCTTGGAATTCGTAAACATACGGGTCCATACGTCCGGCAGTGGTCGGTCCCATCGAACCGCAAGCCATTCCAGCCGGAGTCTTTGCCGGTCCTGCATAGTAGATAGGATGGTCTTTCAGGTACTGTGGCATCTCTTCGCCGGCATCCAGACGAGCCTTAATCTTTGCGTGAGCGATGTCACGCCCCACGATGATAGTTCCGTTCAGACTCAGACGTGTGCTTACAGGATACTTCGACAGAATCTTGCACACCTCGTCCATTGGCTGGTTCAGGTCAATCTTCACTACGTCGCCCTCACCTGCGTTTCTCAGTTCTTCAGGAATCAGTTCGTATGGTTTGTCGTCCATCTTCTCAATCCAGATTCCGTCCTTGTTTATCTTAGCCTTGATATTGCGGTCGGCAGAGCAGCTCACGCCCAGACCAATCGGACAACTAGCTCCGTGACGAGGCAGACGGACTACACGTACGTCGTGAGCCATATACTTACCTCCGAATTGAGCTCCCAGACCAATCTTGTAAGCCTCCTGTAGCAGTTGCTTCTCCAGTTCTATGTCGCGGAAAGCACGTCCGGTCTCGTCGCCAGTCGTAGGCAGTGAGTCGTAGTAGTGGGTCGAAGCCAGCTTCACAGTAAGCAGGTTCTTTTCTGCCGATGTGCCACCGATGACTATTGCGATGTGATATGGCGGACAGGCAGCCGTACCCAGACTCTTCATCTTCTCTACGAGGAACGGAATCAGAGTACCCGGATTCTGTATTCTTGCCTTTGTCTCCTGATACAGGTAAGTCTTGTTGGCACTACCGCCACCCTTCGTCACCATCAGGAACCTGTACTCCATACCCTCTGTAGCCTCGATGTCAATCTGAGCGGGCAGGTTACACTTCGTGTTCACCTCGTTATACATGTCGAGCGGAGCATTCTGCGAGTAGCGCAGGTTCTCCTCTGTGTAAGTCTTATAAACACCCTTTGCCAGTGCCTCCTCGTCGCAGAAGTTAGTCCACACCTGCTGACCCTTCTCACCGTGGATGATGGCAGTACCGGTGTCCTGACACAGCGGCAGCTGACCCTTGGCAGCCACTTCGGCATTGCGGAGGAATGTCAGAGCCACATACTTGTCGTTAGCCGAAGCCTCCGGGTCGCGCAGAATCTTTGCAACCTGCAGGTTATGACTTCTGCGCAGCAGGAAACTCACGTCCCTGAACGCAGCATTAGCCATCTTCGTCAGTGCCTCTTTGCTGACCTTCAGAATAGGTGTTCCTTCAAATTCACTTACGCTTACACCTTCCTTTGTAAGCAGATAATACTCAGTGTCGTCCTTTCCCAGCTGGAACATAGGAGCATACTTGAAATCTGGAGCCTGTGCCATAGTATATTTCCGATTTAATGTTATTTCCTCGCAAAGATATTGTTTATTCTTCAAACTCAAAAGAAAAAGACGAAAAAATAACCGTTAAAAATCGTTGTCTATTTTGTTTCCTTGAGTTCTCGCTTGAGGCTGCTGCGAGGCACACCCAGTTCGATGGCACGTTCGAAGTCGTGATGAGCCAGCCTTTTGTTGCCTGTCAGTTTGTACAGATAGGCACGAGTCAGGACGGTGTTTGCATTACCGGGTTCCAGTTCGATGGCTTTGTCCAAGTCCATGATGGCGAGTTCGGGTTGGCGGTTCTCGGCTTCAATCTCGGCACGTATGGTGTAGAGTTCAGCTCTGTCTGCGTGTTGTTCGATGAGACGTGTCAGACGTGCCAGGGCTTCCGATGTGTGGTGAAGGCTTTGCTCTATGAGTGCTATGCCGAGCAGAGCCGTGTAGTTGTCGGGGTCGATGCGTAGCAGATGGTCGAAATACTGTTGTGCCTGTTCGTGGTTTTCAAGTTGCTGGTATATATATCCGCAAGCCTGCAGGGCAGCTGTGTTGTCAGGGTCTTTGTCGAGTATGTTGCCGTAGTCGATAAGAGCCTTCTTGTAGTTACCCATTTCGAAGTAGAGGTCGGCACGCGAATGGAGTATGGGCAGGTTGAGTGGTGCGATGGAGAGTGCCCTGTCGTAGCTTTCCAGGGCTTTCTGTTTCTTTCCCTGCTCCTGCTGCACCCTTGCCATATTGGCAAAGAGCAGGGCATTGCGATAATCGTCGGGTGAAAGCCGCAGAGCCTGACGGAAACACTCCTCTGCTTCGGCGTATGCCTGATGGTCGGCAGCCTTGATGCCTGCCTCGACATACTGCTCATAGCTCTGGGCAGATGCCGTGACCGGCAGTAAGCTGTAAACCGTAAGCAGTAAACTAAAACGCAGGGCGATATTTATCTTCGTTTTCATCGTCAAGCATGGATAGGTAGGAGTTATAGCGCGACTGGCTGATGTTATGGTCGGCAACAGCCTGCAGCACGGCACAATGGGGTTCGTGGGTATGTGTGCAGTTGTTGAACCGGCAGTCGGCAGAGTAGCGGAATATCTCGCGGAAGTAATGCCCTATTTCGTTGCGGTTCATGTCGAACGTACCGAATCCCTTGATGCCGGGGGTGTCGATGATATAGGCATCATCGGCTATGGGGTACATCTCGCTGAAGGTAGTGGTATGCTTACCTGTGCCGTATGTATCTGATATCTCGCTGACACGTAGGTTGAGGTGAGGGAAAAGGGCGTTGATGAGAGTCGATTTGCCCACACCGCTGTTTCCTGAGAGGAGGGTGATTTTCCCGTTCAATTCGCCACGCAAGGCTTCTACGCCTTCACCGGTGACCGACGAGATGCGGTGGCACGGATAGCCGATTGTGGTGTAAAGATTGACGATTCCATCGAGGTATTCCTGCCATTCTGGGGTGATGAGGTCAATCTTGTTGATGACGATGGTGACAGGTATTCGATAGGCTTCAGCCGATGCGAGGAAACGGTCGATGAACGTGAGAGATGTCTCTGGTTGCTGAATGGTGACGATTAGGAAACACTGATCTACGTTTGCAGCGATGATGTGCGACTGCTTTGACAGGTTGATTGATTTGCGTATGATGTAGTTCTTTCGCTCTTCGAGGTCGGTGATGAGTCCGGCGTTCTCCTCCTTGAGTGGTGTGAACTGCACTCGGTCGCCTATGGCTATGGGGTTGGTGGTGCGTATGCCTCGGATGCGGAAGTTGCCCTTTACCTTACACTCATATAACGAGAAGACTCCGGAGCCTTCATCGGGCGCGGAGTCTATGGGCTTTACCGTATAGCTGTAGCCTGTATTCCTGATGACGAGTCCAAGCATCGGCAGGGGTAGGGGATTAGTCTCTTTTCAGTTCTTCGCTCTTCAGAATGAGACGGCACTGCTGCTCGTCGGTCTGCAACTGAGCCTTGAGACTTTCTATGTCGTCGAATTTCTTCTCCTTGCGCAGGAACTCGATGAGTTCTACTTCGAGGCGGTTGCCGTAGAGGTCGCCTGTACAGTCGAATATATGTACCTCGATGCTCTGCTGCTCGCCGTTGTCCATAGTTGGGCGGCTGCCTATGTTGAGCATTCCGAACACCTTCTTGCGCTTAGTTCCGTCACTGGCTACGATACATACCAGATAAACTCCCTCCATCGGAATCAGTTTGCCTGGTTCCACCGATATGTTGGCAGTAGGATATCCGAGGTCGGTGCCGTTATGGAATCCGTGAACTACCTCTCCACTGAGGATGAAACGATGACCGAGCAGGTCGTTGGCAGTCTTCAGTTTGCCTGCAGCGAGCGACTTGCGAATAGATGTGGAGGAGAGGCTGAGTCCGCTGCCATAACCTTTTGGCAGTTTGAAATGCGGACACTTGATGACACGCATGCCCATCTCGTCGCCATACTTGTGGTAGTCGTCAAACACCTCGGCACGGCCATGTCCGAAGCGGTGGTCATATCCGACTACGAGAGCACGTACGTTATACTGGTCGTAGAGCATCTGCATGAAATCCTTTGCCGGCATCTCGGAGAGTTCCTTAGTGAAGTCGAGCATAGTAATCTCATCTATACCCGTACCCTTCAGCAGTCGGAGTTTCTCATCCTTCGTTGTCAACAACATGGGTTGGAAGTCGGTGTGGAGCACTTTGCGTGGATGCTCCGGGAAAGTTACAACCATCGACTGCATCTTGCTCTTCTTAGCTGTCTCGATGACATAGTCGATGAGAAAGCGGTGACCAAGGTGTACACCATCGAAAAAACCGATGGTGGCTACGAACCCTTTTGTGTTTGATTTTGTCATTGTTTCAGTTTTAGGTTGCAAAAATAAAGGATATAAATGAGAACTTGCAAATATTTTTTAAGTTTTTTTAAAAAATAAGCCACATATTTTTACTATGTGCTTGTTTTTCGCCTGTTTTTACCTTTAATCATTGAAGTTTCACTTCGAATGGAATGGCAGGCAGTCCGGCCTTATTGCAAAGGTTCGGTTGAGCTACCTCGTCAAATCCGAAGCTGACGAGAGGACACTTCACCTCGCCCACATTTATAATTACCTTGTTGCCGTCGATTACAGCTTTGCCCTTCTCGTATCGTTCCCTCGTTTTGTTGTAATACTGGAACCAGGTCGGGGCATTTCCGTCAGCCGTGGTGAGTCCGCCCTCGCAGTGGTCGAAGGTCAATGTGACCTTATCTCCCTGTCTCTCTGCCGAGCGTATGCGCGGACTGCGGCACTCCACTTCCTTGTAGCCATACACTTCGTGCAATGCCCAGCGGGCCAGTCGGCGACCTACAATCCATTTATATGGCGGGTGTATGTCGTTCAGGTTTTCAGGTATGTCGGTTGTTACCACCATGCCTGTATTCGGAATCACGTCCATGCATCGTGTCTGGGCATCCCAGAAGCGGGGCAGGTCCATCCATGTCTTTGCCACCCAGTCTCTGCGCGTAGAATATATGTATGGAGAAATCTGTACGTAGTAGAACGGCAGGTTCTCGTCCATGAAAGCCTTGCGCCACTGACCTACCATATATTGCTGCTTCTCTGTGTATATGTCCGTGTCGCCGTCTAGCAGGTTCGACTCCCCCTGATACCATAGGAATCCGCGAATGCTGAGTGGGGCCATGGGTTTCAGCATCTTCTCGTATAGTCTGCCCTCTGGTCTGTTCAGTCGTGCCATGTGGGGGAACGGACTTGCTCCGTCCATCCATTCCTCGATGTATGTGCCGCCCCACGACGTGCTGATGATGCCTACGGGTACTTGCAGCGAGTCTTGAATCATCTCGGCGAAGAACCATGCAGCAGCGGAGAACTGTTTCAGCGACTCCTGCGTTACCTCCTGCCAGCCCTGCGTGGGCAGAGTGTCGCATCGTACGTTCTTTTCTACGTAGAGCAGTCGGATATTCGGGTTCTTGGCCTTCTCCCACTCGTGCTGCAGATATTCGGGGTCACCCTTCTTCGGCCTTGCATACTTCGGGTGTGCTCCCATCGAGTATTCCATGTTCGACTGCCCTGATGCCAGCCACACCTCGCCTACGAGCAGGTTCTTCAGCACCACCTTGTTCTTCTTTCCGCTGACGGTCATAGTCAGAGGCTTAGCGGTAGCCTTCATAGGTTGCAGTTCCACCATCCAGCGTCCGTCGCTGTCGGCTATGGCAGTTGCCTTCTGCTTGCCCAGCGCCACCTTCACCTTTTCGCCGCCCTCGGCAGTGCCCCATACTCGGATGTTCTTTTCCTGTTGCAGCACCATATTGCTGCTGAATACCTCAGCCGTCTTTACTACAGCGTTTGCCGCTGCCGACATGAGAAATAGAATTGTGATTAAAACAGATTTCATATTAGTGTTCCTTTATTTTTTGTCAAAGTTACGCATAATTCCTGTTCTGTGCAATAGTTTTAGGAGTACTTCATTCTGAATATTTGAGTTTTACGACGTAAGTTGCGGATCATTAATAAGTAATGTGGTGATAAAAGTGCAAGATTTATTTTGAATTAGTCAGACAGAATGTTCGTTTGTTCGTTTGTTACAATGTTCGCGCACTTTTTCACCCAAATCCTCGCGCTTTATAGATTAACTTACTGATATATGATGGTTACATATCATTATGTTCTTACTGTAAGTAATATATACTATATATAGGGCGGGTGTGGCACGCGGGCGCAGCGAAGTCTCAGCGTCTCTGTTTTTTCACTTCATGGCAGGGGCATGCTCAAGCAGAGAAGCAACAACATGGTTGAAAAGTGGTTCGAACATTGTAACAAACGAACATTTCAGCTAATACACAAGCCGTTTTTTGAAAAAGATTGTAGTTGTGATTAATAGTGGAGATTTTGCTGATTATCCCGATTAAATCGCCTGTTTTTCCTAATTTAAGTTTTTATATATGTGGGGCGTAGAGTGTAAAATGGTACGTTTTTGCCTCTTTTTGATACAAAACACACCCCTCATGCTCGGATATTCTTCTGAACTTTGCAGCGGAAAAGGACATCGAAACACATCTATCTATATTTACCTATTAATCAGCTTTCTGAAGTTATGGAGAAGTTTAAACAATAACTCCTCCGTAACTTCCAGGAAGCAAAGTTTGAGAAAACTTGCAGATGTTTACTACGATTGTCGGAGGCGGATGAATGTGACGGGGATGTATCAGACGAACTCTGGTAAGATTTAAGATAATTCTGCATTATGCATTATATAAAGAGTGTCGTGAGACACAAGTAGTATTTCATAGAATAAAGTTTAGTTAGTTAAACCCCGTTGCGCTGGGAAGCGCGAGGAAGGTTGGTTATGTAATTGTAAGGTGCGCCAAAATGTTGGTGCACCTTGCTTTTTGTTTATTGATTGTCCTAGCGGTATTGGGACGGTGTGACGCCGAACTTGCGGACGAACGAACGACGGAAGCTGCTGGCATCGCTGAAGCCACACGCTTCAGCAATATCTGCGACGGTGGTACCTGCCTTCAGGCGTTCGGCTGCATAGTCGAGACGTATGTCGCGTACAAACTCCATGACTGCCTTGCCTGTGTGCTGCTTCATCAGGGTGAACAGCTTCGAACGACTCATGGCCATCTCACGTGCCATCTGGTCGGCTGTGAAGTCGGCATCGGCCATGTGGGCCTTCACTATGGCTGCGGCCTGCAGTTCGAACGATGACAGGGGAGCTTCCTCTGCTTCCTGCTCGGAGACCTCGGACGGTTTCTGCCTGTGGCGAAGGACTAAGAAGGTGCTGACGGCTATGACGACAGCCAGAAGGATGCAGATGTATATCCAAAGGGAGCTGGCGCTGTCGGCTGACTCTTTCGGGGAGAGCTCAATGGTTACTTCGTCGAGCCACAGATGACGGGGTGAGGTGCGCAACTGACTGTCGAGGCTGTCAAGTGAGAAGCAGTCGATGCCTTGTGTGCCTCCGAAATAGACGTGTCCGGACTGCGGGTCGATATATGATGCGCTCTCTATGTATTCGTTGTATTCTGTACGCAGGTGCGTGGCTTTCCCTGTGTAGATGTTGATGCAGCAGATGCCTTGGTCGTAGCTGCACCACAGGAAGTCGCGCCAGAGCAGCAGGTCTTTCACGATATGTCCGTCGGCTGGCGATGGGAAAGGCTGCAGGCGATGGTCGGCGGCAAGACAAATCCCGTAGTCGGTTCCTACCCATGTCTGCCCCAGGGCATCGGTAACGACTGAGTGGGCCTCTATGTCGCACCATTGTTCGTTGCCTGATTCGGTCAGTTTGAACAGACCACCGTTGGTAGCTATCCAGCGCTCATCCTTACTGATGTTTATGTCGATGATATGGCTTAGTGTGCCGTCGGCAAGCAGGGGCTGAGGATGTCGGCCGTTCAGGTCGGCCATATAGAGTCCTCTTTCGGCACCTATCCACAACTGGTGCTTTTCATCCTCAAAAAGTGCGTATATGGCATGCGTCAGGGTGTCCATAAAGGATATCTTCTCGAAGGTGTCGCTGTCTGCCGGTTTCATGTAGAGTCCGTCGAAGGTGCCCATCCAGAGACGTTTCTTGCTGTCGAGAATGAGAGGACGGATGCGCAGTCCCTCAATCGAGTCTGTCAGCGGGTAGCTTACCGGCGAGTATTCTTTCTCGCCAAGGGGAAGGGTGTTCGGCCCCTGATAGCTGGTGGCGAACCACAGGGTTCCTTCCGCGTCTTTGCATACGGCACGTGCCAATGGATTTCCTTGGCACACCAAGCGGATATACCGGCTCTGGCGTGTGTCGGCAAAGAAGAGTCCGTTGTTGCCGGTGCCGACCCAGAGGATGCCACGGCTGTCGAGTAGGAGCGAGAAGATGGTCTCGTCTTTCAGTCCGGCATCGATGGCAATCTGTCCGCTATAGAAGAACTTTGTGTCGGGTCTCAGTGTGTCCGACTGCCACAACATACGTTTCTCCACATCCCATACACGTGGAGAATAGGGGTCGGTAAACTTGCGATTCAGGGGTCTTATAGCCTCTTGGCGGACAGAGTCGGGTAGGTCTTCTGCATTATAGGTCACGAAGGTGTGGGTAAGGGTGTCGAAACGACTCACTTGCTGGTGATGCTCGTAGCATTGTACCCACATAGTCCCTTTGCTGTCGCGATTGATTCTATCTACACGTTTATCGGGCAGGTTATCGACCGATATGGGGAAGAACTGCTCACCATCCGTGTAGCACATTCCGCTTGACGTTGCAACCCAAAGAAGTCCTTCTGAGTCTTCTCCCAATGCGTTTACTGAATTATGGGGTAACCCGTCTTTTACAGACAGTTGGCGGAAATGGAGCGTCTGCGCCATCGATGTAGATGTCCAAAGAAGGAGGGCTGTGACGAGCAGGTTTTTCATGTCTTTTGCTTATTTTGCGGCAAAGATACTTTAATGCGATGAATTCGCCATAATTTTATGAATAAAATTTTACGTTTGGACGGAAAGTCTCCTTTTTGGACAGCGGGTTTTGTGCTTTAGCACTCCGTGTCGGATTAATCGGACACAATGCCATGTCTGCCCTCGTTGGTAGTCCGTATCTTTGCAGCGGAAAAAAGAAATCGAAACACACCTATCTATATTTACCTATTATTCAGCTTTCTGAAGTTATGGAGAAGTTGAAACAAAAACTCCTCCGTAACTTCCAGGAAGCAAAAACTTTGAAAACTTAAAAACAATTTATTATAAATCATTGAGTCGGATGGCTATTCCGAACAGATATCAAATGAACTTTGGTGATTTTTATATACAGATAATGCATAGGCATTAACATTCTTATAATCAAGGAAAAAGTAGTGTCGTGAGACACAAGTAGTATTTCATAGAATAAAGTTTAGTTAGTTAAAACCCCCGTTGCGCTGTGAAGCGCTTGGAAGGTTGGTTATGTAATTGTAAGGTGCGCCAATTTGGTGCACCTTGCTGTTTCTTTATCAAAGGAATAATTAAGTGGGTGTACGTTAATAAAAAAATCGTTCGATTTTTGCGCACTTTATATAGAATATGTGTAAAAAAGTGGTAATATTCGTTTGGTACAAAGAAAAAAACCGTACCTTTGTGCACAAAAAGAGAGAAAATGAGCGAAAAATATTCGCGTATGTTTACTGCTGCCGACACTTCAATCATCGGAATGATTGAGTCGTCCATCAAGCATGGATGGGATATGCCGGCATATAGCGACTATGGAACAGATGTGAAATATACATATGCAGATGTGGCACGGAAAATAGCTGCGCTGCATAGTTTGTTTCGCGACCTTGACATAAAGAAGGGGGATAAGATTGCGCTGTGCGACAAGAATAGCAGTAACTGGGCTATAAGCTACCTGGCTGTGCTGACGTATGGTGCTGTGGTTGTACCTATTCTTTCAGATTTCAATCAAGACCAGATAAAGAATATCTTCAAGCATTCGGATTCGAAGCTGATGATAGGCAGGGCTGACCTGCCAGTGGAGCCGTTGCTCAACCTTGCCGACTGGCACATGGTGAAGGGCTACAGAAGCGTTGGGGATTATGATTTCAGTTTCCTGAAGGCGACGGATGTGAAGTATTTCAGCGAGAACCCCGAAGACGTGGCTCTGATAAGCTATACGAGCGGTTCGACAGGACACTCGAAGGGTGTGATGCTGCCATACAGGTCGTTGTGGTCGAACGTGATGTTTGCCGACGAGGTGCTGGGAATGAAACGCGGACAGAACACTATGGCTCTGCTGCCTATGGCTCACATGTATGGCATGGCGTTCGATTTCCTGTATGAGTTCTGCATCACCTGTCACGTACATTTCCTTACTAAGATTCCATCGCCGGCCATCATACTGCAGGCTTTCGGCGATGTGAAACCGAAGCTGGTCATTGCCGTTCCGCTGATTATCGAGAAGATAGTTCAGGGAAAGGTGTTCCCTATACTGCGGACTCCGAGGATTAAGCTGCTGATGAAGATTCCGTTTATGAAGGGTGTGATTTACAAACGAATCAGAGAGCAGCTGATAAAGGCATTCGGAGGTGAGTTCTACGAACTGATAGTAGGTGGAGCTGCATTCAACAAGGATGTGGAGAACCTGCTTGCCGATATCCATTTCCCTTATACTGTAGGTTATGGCATGACCGAATGCGGACCTATCATCGGATATGAAGACTGGAAGCGCTTCGTCAAGGGTTCGTGTGGTAAGACCGCCCCTCGACTGGAGGTGCAAATCGACTCGGAAGACCCGAGAAACGTGCCGGGTGAGATTCTGGTAAAGGGTATGAACGTGATGCTCGGATACTATAAGAACGAGGCTGATACGGCTGAGGCTCTGACAGGGGACGGATGGCTGCATACCGGTGACCTTGGCACAATGGATAGGCACGGCAATATCTTTATCCGTGGAAGGAAGAAGACGATGCTGCTGGGTGCAAACGGACAGAATGTGTATCCGGAGGAGATTGAGGATGTCATCCTGAGCAATTCGTACTTCGAGGAATGTGTGGTTGTGCAGCGTGGTGAAAAGCTTGTGGCTCTGGTATATGTGTCGGACGAGGAGATGGCGCAGAGGGGTATGACTCGCGAAGGAGTGAAGGGCGACCTGAACAGGTATCGCGGTCATCTGAACAAGATGCTGCCTAAGTTTGCCAACCTGTCGGGAATGGAACTGCAGGACGAGCCTTTCGAGAAGACTCCGAAGCGCAGCATAAGAAGATATCTGTATAGTTAAGGCCCCTACCTAACCTCCCCCATGATGGGGAGGAACATAAATTAAAAATGAACAATAAAAACATATATGGCTGATAATATTAAGAAACAATCGTTGCTGGAGGTTCTGGAGGACTCGATTAAGAAGAACTGGAAGTTGCCTGCTTACAGCGACTACGGCACAGACACTTGTTTTACGTATGGAGACGTTGCCAAGCAGATGGCTCGCCTACATTATATATTTAAGGAACTGGGAATAGCCCAGGGCGACAAGATTTGTCTGTGTGCCAAGAACAGCAGCCGATGGGCTATTGCAGCCCTGAGTGTGACGACCTATGGTGCTGTACTCGTTCCTGTGCTCCATGATTTCAGTCCGGAGCAGATTCAGAATATCTATGAGCATTCGGAGTCGTCGCTGATGATTTGTGACGCGAAACTGAAAGAGATATTCCCCAAGGGTATGGACGTGGGCGATTTCTCATTTTTCGACGGACGTGCTACTGTCTCAATCGAGAAGTTCAAGAACCTGAAGAAGAAGGATGTGAAATTCTTCCGTGAGAACCCCGAGGATTTGGCTCTTATCAGCTATACTAGCGGTTCGACAGGACACTCGAAGGGTGTGATGCTGCCATACAGGGCTATATGGGGCAATGCCAAGGATGTGGATTATGTGTTCGACCTGAAACGTGGCGACGACCTGCTGCCATTGCTGCCGATGAGCCACATGTACGGTTTTGCTTTCGAATATATGTACGGCACTTGCATCGGTACCCATTCCCACTTCCTCACGAAGGTGCCCAGTCCGAAGATTGTGCTGCAGGCATTCGGTGAGATTAAGCCGAGGATGATTGTATGTGTGCCGCTGGTCATCGAGAAGATTGTGCAGAGCAAGGTGTTCCCGCTGATACGTACCAAGACGTTCCGTCTGTGGCTGAAGGTGCCTGTGATAAGGGACTTCATCCATTGGCAGATAAAGCGTAAGCTGTATAAGGCATTCGGCGGAAACATTATCCAGGCTGTCATCGGAGGCGCTGCCCTGAATCAGGAGGTCGATGCTTTCCTTGCAAAGATACATTTCCCATACAGTATCGGCTACGGTATGACGGAGTGTGCTCCGCTCATCTGTTTCGATAATTACAAGTCGATGAGGAAGGGTTCGTGTGGACGTGTTCTGCCGAATATGGAAATTCGTGTTGACAGTCCCGACCCGCAGAATGTGCCGGGCGAGATTCTGGCAAAGGGTATGAACACCATGCTGGGCTACTACAAGAATCCGGAAGAGACCGAAGAGGCTATGGCCAACGGCGGATGGCTGCATACTGGCGACCTCGGAGTGATAGATAAGGACGGGTACTTATTTATACGAGGTCGAAAGAAGACCATGTTGTTAGGTGCAAATGGTCAGAATGTATATCCGGAAGAAATTGAAGACCAGATACTTACTCTTACACATTTTGAAGAGTGTGTAGTTGTGCAGCGTGGCGAAAAACTCGTGGCATTGGTATATATCAGCGAGAAGACGATGGAACAGATGAACCTGACTCGTGAACACTTGGAGGCTCATCTCGACAACTATCGCAAGCGCATAAACGAGAAAGTACCTAAGTTTGCTGCCATCAGCGCTATCGAGATACAGGACGAAGAGTTTGAAAAGACTCCGAAACGCAGCATCAGACGCTACCTGTATAAGTGATGACTGACGACGAGCGATTCATGAAGGAGGCTCTTGCCGAGGCACGTGCCGCTTTGGATGCCGGTGAGGTGCCGATTGGAGCCGTCGTAGTTGCCGGAGGACGTATCATCGGCAGGGGACATAACCTGACGGAGACTCTCAGCGATGTGACTGCTCATGCAGAGATGCAGGCAATCACCGCAGCAGAGGAGTATCTGGGAGGCAAGTATCTGAATGATTGTACGCTATACGTAACGGTGGAGCCGTGTGTGATGTGTGCTGGAGCATTGGGATGGAGTCAGATGAAGAGAGTAGTCTATGGAACGGCTGACCCCAAACGCGGTTTTCAGACTTATGCGCCGAGGGCATTGCATCCGAAAGCAGAGGTGACGGAGGGAGTGATGCATGACAGATTTTTTCAAGGCTAAAAGGTGATAAAAGATATGACAAAGGGTCAGCCTTTCTGGTTGATCCTTCAGTTTGCCTGGCCATTGCTGCTGGGCAACATGTTACAGCAATTCTACAGTCTGGTTGATGCTGCCATCGTAGGGCAGTATCTCGGCATGAATGCTCTGGCAGGTGTCGGAGCCAGCAGTAGTGTGCTGTTTCTTATCATCGGTTTCAGCAGCGGATGTGCCAGCGGATTCGGAATACCCATTGCCCAGGCTTTCGGAGCTGAGGACTACCTCCAGATGCGACGTTATGTTCGGGTGGGGTATTATGCCGGAATAATCATGTCCATCCTGCTTGCCCTGACTTGTTCGTTGCTATGCGGACATATCCTCAGGTGGATGCAGACTCCGGAGGAGATTTTCGGCGATGCATATACCTACCTGCTCATCACGTTCATAACCATTCCGTGCAACCTTGTCTATAACCTGCTTGCCAGCGTTATACGTGCCTTGGGCGACAGCAAGACACCTTTCTACTTCCTTGTGCTTGCCAGTGGTCTGAATATCGTACTCGACTTGCTTTTCATCATGGCATTCAACATGGGAGTGGGTGGTGCAGCCCTTGCTACTGCGTTGGCCCAGACAATCAGCATCTTTGTATGTGTGTGGTACATGAAACGCAGTTTCCCTATCCTGAAGGGTGAGATGTCGCAGTTTAATATATATGATGTATGGATAATGCTCGGGTTCGGTATTCCGTTCGGCTTGCAGTTCTCCATAACGGCTATCGGTTCGATGATGCTCCAGGCAGCAAATAATGCACTTGGTACGGCCTGTGCTACGGCGTTTACTGCTGCCATGCGAATAAAGATGTTCTTCATCTGTGCTTTTGAGAATCTGGGTGTGGCTATGGCAACGTATTGCGGACAGAATCTGGGGGCACGGAAACTCGACCGTATCATTGCCGGCATAAAGGATGCGATGGCGATGATGTTTGTATATTGGATTGTCACCATGGCAATACTGCTGCCGTTTGCACGCGACATATCGGCTATATTCATCTACCGTAGCGAAACGCAGATACTCGACTACAGCGAGCTGTTCATGCATATCTCTTGTGTGTGCTATTTCTTCCTCGGCACACTCGTCATTTTCCGTTACACACTTCAGGGACTGGGTTACACCCGTCTGGCTATGTGGAGCGGAGTGAGCGAACTGATAGCCCGTGCAATGGTCAGTCTGCTGGTGGTGCCTTCGCTGGGGTTCCTTGGTGTCTGCGTGGGTGACCCTACGGCATGGGTGGCTGCTAACCTGTTCCTCTTCCCTGCGTTCTATTTCATATATCAACGGTTGAAGAAAAGGCTGGTAAGCTAAAAAAGTGCGGAATTATTTTTCTGTTTGCGTATAATGAGGGGACCGAAAGGTACCCTCTTTGTTTTATATATATCGAAGTATGATAGACAAGAATTTTGTAAAAGATTTGGTAAACGAATGGCTTCAGGGAAAGGAGTATTTCCTTGTTGAAACCAATGTGGATAACCAGAATAAGATTACGGTCGAGATAGACCATAAGGATGGAGTATGGATTGAGGACTGCTGCGAACTGAGCAAGTTCATCGAGGAACATCTTGACCGCGACCAGGAAGATTTCGAGCTTGAAGTGGGTAGTGCCGGCATCGGACAGCCCTTCAAGGTACTGCAGCAATATAAGAATTCCATTGGTTACGACGTGGAACTGATGACTGCCGACGGCAAGAAGATGGAAGGTGAGATGAAAGATGCCACAGAGGATGGCTTCACAGTCGTCGTTGCTGAAAAGCAGAAGGTGGAAGGCAAGAAGCGTCCTGTCCTCGTTGAAGTGGAGAAGAAATTCGGCTATGACGACGTGAAGTGGGTGAAGAGTATCATTGATTTCAAATAATAACAATATATAATTATGGCAATTAAGAAAAAAACTGATCAGGTCAACTTGATTGACACGTTCAAGGATTTCAAGGAGACCAAGAACATTGACCGTACAACACTTATAAGCGTGTTGGAAGATTCGTTCCGTAGTGTGTTGCAGAAGACTTATGGTTCAGACGAGAATTTCGATGTCATCGTCAATCCCGACAAAGGTGACTTCGAAATCTATCGTAACCGTACCGTCGTTGCCGATGGTGAGGTGAAGAACCCTAACACGGAAATCACACTCAGCGAGGCACAGAAGATTGACGAGGACTACGAACTCGGTGAGGAAGTTTCGGAGAAAGTACACTTCAACGACTTCGGACGCCGTGCCATCCTGACTCTGCGTCAGACTATGGCAAGCAAGATTCTCGACCTCGAGCACGACAACCTCTATAATAAATATGTAGAGAAGATAGGTCAGATAGTAAGTGCTGAGGTTTATCAGATTTGGAAGCGCGAAGTGCTTCTGCTCGACGACGACGGCAACGAACTCCTCCTGCCGAAGAGCGAACAGATTCCTACCGACTACTTCCGTAAGCGCGAACCGGCTCGTGCTGTCGTTCTGCGTGTGGATAACCAGAACAACAATCCGAAGATTATCCTCAGCCGTACAGCTCCTGAATTCCTGCAGCGTCTGCTCGAAAACGAAGTACCTGAAATCAACGACGGACTCATCACCATCCGTAAGATTGCCCGCATCCCTGGCGAACGTGCCAAGATTGCCGTTGAGAGTTACAACGAACGCATCGACCCTGTAGGTGCCTGCGTAGGTGTGAAGGGTAGCCGTATCCACGGAATCGTACGCGAACTCCACAACGAGAATATCGACGTAATCAACTATACAAGCAATACAAAACTGTTCATCCAGCGTGCCCTCTCTCCTGCACATGTTTCAAGCATCGTGCTCAACGAGGATGCAAAGAAGGCTGAAGTATATCTGCAGCCCGACCAGGTAAGTCTTGCCATCGGTAAGAACGGTCAGAACATCAAACTGGCAAGTATGCTCACAGGTTATACAATCGACGTATTCCGCGAACTCGACGGCAGCGAACCTGACGAGGAGGATATCTACCTGGATGAATTCAAGGACGAGGTTGACGAGTGGATCATCGATGCCATCAAGGCTATCGGACTCGAAACCGCTAAGTCTGTTCTTAATGCTCCACGCGAAATGCTT
>CAJODY010000002.1 GCA_905233285.1 uncultured Bacteroidaceae bacterium | reverse complement strand
ATACAAGGACGGCGTGTACCACCTTTTCTACAAAGGTAACACAAAGGATGAGAACGGAAAGGAAATAAAGAACGGCATACAGCAGGCTACTTCCAAGAAGCTGACAGGTCCGTATAAGGAAGACTTCGTGTATCTGGATGCATACGCTGATACGAGAACGAGTGTGGAAGGCAGCGGTGTGTTTAAGCTGAACAACAGCGAGGACTGGATTCTGATGTATGACCTGTACAGTTCGGGACGATATGAGTTTCAGCGTTCGAAGGACCTGAAGACATTCACAAAGAAACCGGAATCATTCCGCAAGGATTTCTTCCCACGTCATGGTACGGTGATGTCGGTGACGGCTGACGAACTGGAACGTCTGCAAAAGAAATGGGGTTATGTGCTGAAGCACGAGTTCGAGAGCAACGGCAATCCTATTTTCCGCGATAAGTTCACGGCTGACCCTGCCGTACTGGTAGAGGGCGACACGCTGTGGGTTTTTGCAGGACATGATGCAGCACCGAACCAGAGGGATTATGTAATGAAGGACTGGTTGCTCTATTCCACAACGGATATGAAGCACTGGACAGAACACCCCGTACCACTGCGCATTGAGGATTTCAAGTGGGCTGAAAGTAAGCAGGCTTATGCCGGACAGGCTATCAAGGGCAAGGACGGACGTTATTACTGGTATGTATCGACTAACTGGTGCGGCATCGGAGTGGCTGTAAGTGATAAGATTACAGGTCCGTATAAGGATGCACTCGGAAAACCTCTGCTCACAAACAAGGACTGTTTCGCATCGAAGCATAACTGGGCTTGCATAGACCCCACGGTGATTATCGACGACGATGGTACACCTTATCTTATCTGGGGAAATCACGAGTGCTATTATGCTAAGCTGAAGGACAGCATGACGGAGATTGACGGTGAGGTTCACCAGATTGACGTGCCCCGCTTTACTGAGGGTCCGTGGATTCATAAGTACAACGGAAAGTATTATCTCACATACGCTTCGGAATGGCCTGAGAAGATTGCGTATGCCATAGCCGACAATATCGGAGGACCATACACTCCGATGGGTATCATCAGCGAGATTGCAGGAAACTCAAATACTACGCACCCTGCCATCGTAGAGTTCAAGGGGCAGTGGATTTTCTTCTCACACAACGGAGGGCTGCCTGGCGGAGGTGGATATAGCCGCAGCATCATTGCCGAACCGATGAGCTACGATGCAAACGGCGCAATACGTTCCATACCGCCCACTGCGCAAGGTGTGAAGGAGACGAAGTAGGGATAAAACAAAAGGACATAAAAAAAGATGACAAACGGTTGCTGTCATCTTTTTTTGTTTTATTCCCATTCGATGGTTGCCGGTGGTTTTGAGGAGACGTCGTAGCAGACGCGATTGACGCCCTTGACTCCGCGGATAATGCTGTTGGACACTTCGGCAAGGAAGTCGTAAGGGAGTTTTGCCCAGTCGGCTGTCATGGCATCGGCACTGGTAACGGCACGCAGGGCTACGGGGTTTTCGTAGGTGCGCTCATCGCCCATGACTCCTACGGACTTGACGTCGGAGAGGAGGATGGCTCCTGCCTGCCATATCTGGTCGTAGAGCGATACTTCTATCTCACCGTCGTGCATGTCGGCAGGAACACCGGCTGCAAGCACCTTGCGAGCTTCTTCGCCCGAGAGTTTCACCTTCCAGTTGCGCAAGCCGCGGATGAAGATGTCGTCGGCTTCCTGAAGGACACGCACCTTCTCGGGTGTGATGTCGCCGAGGATGCGGACTGCAAGTCCGGGGCCCGGGAACGGATGACGAGTGATGAGGTGTTCGGGCATCTGAAGCTGACGACCTACGCGGCGCACTTCGTCCTTGAAGAGCCACTTGAGGGGTTCGCAGAGTTTCAAGCCCATCTTCTCGGGCAGTCCACCTACGTTGTGGTGGCTCTTGATGACCTTACCGGTGATGTTGAGCGACTCGATGCGGTCGGGATATATAGTACCCTGGGCAAGCCAGCGTGCTCCGTCTATCTTCTTTGCTTCGGCTTCGAATACATCTATAAAACCTGCTCCTATTATCTTACGTTTGCGTTCGGGTTCGCATACTCCTGCAAGCTCGCTGTAGAATTTCTGTGAGGCATCGACTCCGACAACGTTGAGTCCGAGACATTCGTAGTCGCGGAGCACATCGGTAAATTCGTTTTTGCGGAGCAGTCCGTTGTTGACGAAGATGCAGGTGAGGTTCTTGCCGATGGCACGGTTGAGCAGTACAGCTGCTACGGAACTGTCAACACCGCCGGAGAGTCCGAGGATGACACGGTCGTCGCCCAGCTGCTCGCGCAGTTCGCTGACGGTCTGGTCAACGAAGGAGGCAGGGCTCCAGTCCTGACGCGCTCCGCATATATCGACTACGAAGTTTTTCAGAAGGAGTGTACCCTGAACGGAGTGGAACACCTCGGGATGGAACTGCACGCCCCACACTTTGCGGTCGTTGGCCTGGAAGGCTGCATTGACAACGGAGTCGGTAGATGCGATGACGCGGTAGTCCTGCGGCAGACGTGTGATGGTGTCGCCGTGGGACATCCATACCTGGCTGCCCTGGTCGAAACCACGGAAGAGGGGATTTGCTGCCTCGAACGATTTGAGGTTGGCACGTCCGTATTCGCGTGTGCCGGCTGGTTCCACTTTACCACCGAAGGTCTCGGCTGTGAGCTGTGCACCATAGCAGATGCCGAGCACCGGCCAACGGTCGAGGAACTGGCTGTAATCTACCTTGAAGGCTTCCTTGTCATATACGCTGTAGGGCGAACCGGAAAGGATGACTCCGATGATGTCGGGGTCGTCGGCAGGAAATCGGTTGTACGGCATGATTTCGCAGAAGACGTTCAACTCACGGATGCGACGTCCGATGAGCTGTGTGGTCTGTGAACCGAAGTCGAGGATGATGATTTTCTGATTCATTTTATGCTGTTAGTTTTGATTTTGCAGGAACTGTTCGGCAACTGCCAGCGTGTCGAGCTTTCCGACGTCGATGAGATGGAGGTCGGGTTGCTGCTGCAGGTAGATGGGCTGGCGGTCGCAGATGGAGAGGTAGAAGTCGATGAGCGAGAAACGACCTTCCCACTGCTCCATGTATGGAAGCAGGGAGGGATTGAAGACGTGGATGCCGGAGAATGCCACTTTGGTGCAACTCTCAACATCGAGGTCGGGGTACGGACTCTTGACTTCGCCTGTAGCTATGTTGGTCCAACCGACAAGACGGGAGTCGGAGTCGGCAAGGAGGTAGCGCTGTGTGTTGCGCTGCGAGACGATGAGCGTGGTAGGACTGCCCTGTCGCTGCACTACCGAAGTGTAGAAAGAGCGCAGGTCGAGGTCGGAGAGTATATCGACGTTGTGGACGAGTATAGGACTCTTGTCGGCGAAGAGACCAGCTGCACGTTTGAGTCCCCCACCCGTCTCGAGCAGAAGGTCGGACTCGTCGGACACCTGGATGTGCACTCCGGAGAGGGAGCGAGCGAAGTCGGATGTGGTGAGGAAGTCGATAATCTGCTGGGCGAAGTGATGGACGTTGACTACGATGTCGGTGATGCCGGCAGCAACGAGCCGCTCGATGAGTATCTGAAGGAGCGGACGACCTGCAACGGGCACCATTGCCTTGGGCATGGTGTCGGTGAGTGGACGGAGTCGGGTGCCGAGTCCGGCAGCGAATATCAGTGCGTTGCTCATTGATACTGTTCTTTAGTAAATCGGAATGTCTGAAGGGGCTTGCCTGTCACACTGTCTTTATATATATAAATAATGTGGAGTCCGGCATCCCTTATTTCACGCACATCGCGTTCAATACTGTTACGAAGGCTGTGGAGCGTTTTCTCTTCGATGTCGGCAGCATGACGGTTGAACTCTGCAAGTAGCAGGCTGTCGAGACTGACGGTGTAGTAGTAGATGTAATCGAGCGAACCGTCGTTGCGAAAGACGACGCTGTCGAGTGTGGTGATGACGTCGATACGACGCGGACAGTTGCGCAGGGTGTAGTCTTTTGCCTCACGCTCAATGCGGTCGAGACGACTCTCCTGACAAGAGACAAGGGAAAGAAGGACTAAGAGAAGCCCCCACCCCATGCTGCACTTATGCCATCTTACATCAGCCATCTTACATCTTCCTTCTTACTTCAGCCATCTTACTTCATATTGGTATATACGTTCTGCACGTCGTCGAACTCTTCAAGACGCTCTACCATCTTGTCGAGTGTCTCACGCTGTTCGTCGGTAACGTCCTTGAGGTCGTTAGGCACGTAGGTGAATTCGGCACCTGTGATTTCGTAGCCGTTGTCTTCAAGGTATTTCTGTATCTGTGCGAACTGCTTGGGGTCGCCATAGATGGTGATGGTCGTTTCGTCTTTCTCTTCGTCATATTCCTCGTCGAATTCGTCGTTGACACCATATTCGATGGCTTCGAGGATGAATTCGTCCATGTCCATGTCGGCCTTCTTCTTGAAGGTGAACATGCTGTAGTGGTCGAAGAGGAAGGAAAGGGAACCGGTGGTACCCATGTTTCCGCTGAACTTGTTGAACACTGAACGTACGTCGGCTACGGTACGTGTGGTGTTGTCGGTAAGGGTATCAACGAGAACTGCGATGCCGTGAGGTCCGTATCCTTCGTAGGTTACACTCTTCCATGCTGACTTGTCTTTGCCGATGGCGTTCTTGATAGCACGGTCGATGTTATCCTTTGGCATGTTCTCGTGGCGACAGGTGGCGATGACTGCACGCAGATGGGCATTGTTGTCAGGATCGGGTCCTCCTTCTGCCACTGCTATTGCTATCTGTTTGCCAAGTCGTGTGAATGTTTTTGCCATGTTGCCCCAACGCTTCAGTTTGCGGGCTTTTCTAAATTCAAATGCGCGTCCCATATTGTTATTTTCTATTTTACTATTTACTATTTTTTTATTTACCACGGACTGTTGCTCCGGTTGCGGATACTACTGCCTGTTCGATTTTCTGCATTACTGCTTCGATGGCTTTGTCGTTGAGTGTCTTGTCTTCGCTCTGGAGGATGAAGTTGACTGCATAGGATTTCTTGCCTTCGGGCAGGTTCTTTCCTTCATAAACGTCGAAGAGGCTGACTTCCTTGAGCAGTTTGCGCTCTACGTTGTAGGCTGCCTGTTCGATTTGTGCAAACTCAACATTCGTGTCGAGCAGGAGTGCGAGGTCGCGGCTCACTGCCGGATACTTAGGTATGTCGTAGTAGCTTACGCTACCCTTGCGGATGAGTCGCATGAGGTTTGTCCAGTTGATGTCGGCATAGAAGACTGGTGCATCGATGTCGAAACGGCTGGTCTGACGATGGCTTACTACTCCGAACTGTGCTATCTGCTTACCGCCGCGGTTGGAGATGACGGTAGAGACTGCAAAGATGTCGCTCTTCTGCTGGCTGAATACCAGTGCTCCCATCGGAACTCCGAGTCGGCTGAGTATGTTGAGCACGTATGCCTTTATTTCATATACTGTGGATTCCTCGTCTTTGTGTGCCCAGTTGCCACTGACACGACGACCGGTCTGCCAGAGTGAGAGATGATAGTCTTCGCTATAGGCTGCGAGGATGGTCTTCGACGACTCATCACTGGCTGAGAGCGGATTGCCGTCGGCATCCTGCTTGGGCTGGTTCTTCTCAGGAGCAAAGTAGTAGCAGTTGCCGAATTCGAAGAGTCGGAGGTCGGGCATCTTTCGGTTGGTGTTGTGTGAGATGACTTCGAGACCACCATAGAGCAGGGTCTGACGCATCACTCCGAGGTCTTGAGAGAGCGGATTGATGAGTCGTACGAGATGGTCGGACGGGAATGTCACTCCATCGTCGTAATAGGATGTCTTGGTAAGGCTGTTGTTGAGTATCTCATGGAATCCGGCTCCGACGAGCTGTTCGGCTACGAGGTTCTGCAGTTTGTTGCTGCGGTCGAGTTCACCCTTTGTTGTGAGCGACGACTTGAGCTGCATAGGTATCTCTACGTTGTTGTAGCCATAGATGCGGAGTATCTCCTCGACTACGTCGCAAGGACGGCGTACATCGACACGGAAGGCCGGTGCCTCGAGCTGCATGGATGTATCGCTGCTGCTGAGGATGCGGAATCCGAGGTCGGTAAGTATGCTGTGTTGAGTAGCAACAGGAATGTCGCGTCCGATGAGGTCGGAAACATACTTGTATTCGACGTCGATGACGGGATTCTGAGGAAGTGTGTCGTTCTTTACATCTACTATGTCCATTGCCACTTCACCTCCTGCCAGTTCGACTGCAAGACAAGCTGCATATTTGAGTGCATAGAGCTGTCCGGCAGGGTCGATGCCACGTTCGAAACGGAAGCTGGCATCGGTCTGGAGTCCGTGACGACGTGCCGACTTACGAATCCATGTTGGGTGGAAGTAGGCTGACTCGAAGAGTACGTTGGTAGTTGTCTCGTATGTTCCACTACCTTTTCCACCGAATACTCCTGCAATACACATAGGTTCCGTTGCATTGCAGATGGCGAGGTCGCGGTCGGAGAGTTTATGTTCAACTCCGTCGAGAGTGACGAACGGTGTACCTTCAGGCATTGTCTTTACTACCACCTTACCACCTTCGACCATATCAGCGTCAAAGCAGTGGAGCGGTTGTCCGAATGCCATCATTATGTAGTTGGTGATGTCAACGATGTTGTTGATGGGACGAAGTCCGATGGTAGTGAGTGCATCCTTGAGCCACTTCGGACTTTCCTTCACCACACAGCCCTTGACGCTGACTGCACAATAGCGGGGACAGGCTTCGGTAGCCTCAACCTCGACAGCAAAAGGCATGGACTGTGACTTAGGCAGCGCTGCAAACTGGGCATCGGCATCGGGACGACGAAGCTGAGCTTTGTGTCCGTGCTGACGAAGCCATGCGTAGAAGTCGCGGGCAACGCCCCAATGGCTGCAGGCATCGGAATGGTTTGGGGTGATATCTACTTCGATGACATAATCGCTCTCGAGTCCGTAATACTGTGCTGCAGGAGTACCTACAACTGCATCGTCGGGAAGTACGATGATGCCTTCGTGGCTGGTTCCTATACAGATTTCATCTTCTGCACATATCATGCCGTTTGACTCTACACCGCGCAGTTTGGATTTCTTGATGACAAATTCCTTGTCGCCGTCGTAAAGTTTGCAACCCAGCTGTGCCACGATGACTTTCTGACCTGCTGCAACGTTGGGAGCACCACAGACTACCTGCTCAACGACTCCATTACCCTCGTCAACCGTAGTGACGTGCATGTGGTCGCTGTCAGGATGGGGTTCGCAAGTGAGCACCTTTCCGACTACGAGTCCCTGCAGTCCGCCCTTGATGGTCTGCACCTCTTCAACTGCCTCAACTTCAAGACCTATGCTTGTAAGCGCTGCTGCTACTTCATCGGCTGACATGTCGAAATCGACATACTCTTTCAACCATTTGTATGATATATTCATGTCCTACTAAAATTAGTTATGTGTAAAACGAGTGCAAAGGTAGTAATTTATTCGTAATTTCCCATTCTGATTTTTCAATTATTTAAAAAGTGAATAATATGTCTTATTTTTTTTCATTTTTCACTTCGATTTTTTTTGTTTTTACTGTTTGGGTTTGTACCTTTGCAGGCTAGTAAGCAAAGGTAGATAAAAAAATGAAGAGAGTCAAGTGTCCGAAATGCGACAACTACATTGTATTTGACGAGACGAGATACAGCGACGGACAGTCGCTTGTATTTGTGTGCAGTCACTGCAATAAGGAGTTCGGCATCAGAATCGGCAAGTCAAAGATGTCGGAGAAGCACGAGGAAAAGACTCTCGACGAGAATGCCTACAAGAAAGACTTTGGCAGTGTGACCGTAGTGGAGAATGTGTTTACATATAAACAGGTGATTCCCCTGGACTTGGGCGAAAATGAGTTTGGCAGATATGTACAGGGAACAAATATAAACAAACCCATAGAGACACGTGACCCTAGTATCGACACTTACCATTGCTGCATAACAGTAAAAAGAACGAAGGCCGGAAAGCTGCAGTGTGTGCTGCGCGATGCACCAAGCGATACCGGCACGTTTCATATGAACGAAATTCTAAAAGACAGAGACAGAGTAGTTTTATCGGACGGAGACATCATAACTATCGGTGCGACGACACTGATATTCCGCGCTGCTTCTGACTCTATATCCGAACCATGAAGAAAGACATATTGCTAACCGAATCGGAAGTTGCAGGATTGCGTTTCAGGTCGTTTCAAGACAGATATGCAATTCTGGACAATCTGGATGTGAAAACCGAACCGCAGGTATCAACGTATTCTGAAATATATGATTCAGACCACTCGTGCATGATTGTGGTTTTGTATGGCACACTGCACATGGCGGTGAACAATAAGCTGCTAGAAGTGAAATCCAACGAAGTGTTGGTGCTGACTCCGTATGTCAGTTACGAGTTTCTGGAATCGAGATGCATAATGTTCTGCATAGTCGTGAAGAATGAAATTATCGAGGACATATATGAGCATAGCATGATAGGAGCCAGTGTGGGTGTCAGATACTACACAGCTCACCATTTCCACATAGAAAAATATCAGGCAGGAATCCTACTTGACGACTATCATCTGCTGCGCATCGAACAAGACCGTAACAATTACAATATGAAGGAGATGGCACTAAGAGCTTTTACCACAGCTTTCATTGCCCATCTGTATTCGTACGCAAAGCCGGAAACCATGATTTATCATGGGGACAACGCTAAAGGATGGTCTTTCTTTGAGAAATTTCTGAATCAGTTGAGTCTGTATTACAAGAAAGAACGTTCAGTACAGTTCTATGCCGAAAAGACTGGCATATCACCTAAATACCTGTCTGCGATAGTCATTCACTATACCGGCGAAACTGCTTCGTCTGTGATTGACAATTACGTAGCAAGCAGAATAAAGCAGGCACTGTACTCAAACAATACAAACATAAAGAAAATCAGCGACCACTATAACTTTCCCAACCAGAGTTTCTTTGGCAGGTTTTTCAAGCGAGTAACGGGAGAGTCCCCTTTTGAATATCAGTCTAAGCACAACCGAAAAAACATAATCTAGCATGCCAATACCCAATATAGACTTACTTTCACGCGAACCGAGCGAATCGACAGGTGTGATTCCCGGAGAACTGGTCTTACTCAACAACTACGGCAGCATCAATCCATTGTCGGCTCTCAATACGTATGAGCCAGTGATAATAGAACAAATGGTAATCTGCTTTGTGATGCAAGGAAAGCTGAAAGCACTGATAAACGGAACGGAAGTAGAAGTTAACGGAGGTCAGGTGCTTACCACCCTACCGAATTCGGAAGGTTTGTTCAAAAGTGCCTCTGACGATTGCCGTTTCATAATGTTTATTATCTATCCCGACATTCTGCAGAAAACATTCGAAGATATATATATCAACTTCGACCGGACTCTTCACGAGAAATACTTCGTTGTCAACAACTGCACTGAGGAGCAGATGTCGATTTATCAGCTCATGTACACCGAACTGAAGAAAGAATGCGTGCGAGCTGACTATGAATACAAGATGATTGTGGTGAGAAGTTATCTGAATGCACTACTTATAAACAACATACAACTGTTTGAAAACAGAAAGACCGAGAGCGCACAAGTGAACAAGACCTCGAGACAGTACACCTTGTTCCAGAAATTCCTTGATGCTCTGAATAAGCATGCCAGCGAGGAACGCTCCGTAAACTTCTATGCCAATCTGCTGAATGTCACTCCCAAATACCTGTCGTCAGTATCTATGACCTACAGTCAGAAGAATGCATCGCAATGGATTGGTGAATATGTGGTGCATCACGCTAAGACATTGATGAGCGTACAGCATATGTCATCGGCAGAAATTGTTGAGGAATTGCAGTTTCAGAACCTTATCAGTTTCAACCGTTTCTTCAAACGAGTGGCTGGTATAACGCCCAAAGAATATAAGAAAAGCTTAAAGAACAAATAAATATGAAACTCATTCCCACTTACTCTTGGAACAAGAATCTGCACATCATGCACCAGTCGCGCATGAACTTCATGAAACAGCCATGGGCTGGCGGTGTGACACTGCTGGTATGTGTGGTCATAGCTATGCTGCTAGCCAACCTGCCTTTTACTAAAGAAGCCTATCATGCCATACTCGAAACCGACCTGTCAATATCGATAAAGAGTCCTATCGAACCCACTACGGGCATAAGACCCATCGACTGGACTTTCCCGAAGGATATGACACTTGAGAAATTCATCAACGACATCCTGATGGTGATTTTCTTCTTCACCGTCGGACTTGAGATAAAGCGTGAGATACTCTTCGGTGAACTGTCGAGCGTTAAGAAAGCCATACTGCCGGTCATTGCTGCCGCAGGAGGTATGCTCTTCCCTGCCCTGATATTCACAGCTTTCAATGCAGGCACCACAACTGTCGGAGGATGGGGAATCCCGACGGCTACCGACATCGCCTTTGCCATAGGTATCATGTCAATACTCGGCAACCGAGTACCCGTATCGCTGAAGATATTCCTTACGGCACTTGCCATTGCAGACGACCTCGGAGCCATACTCGTCGTAGCACTCTTTTATGGAGGTGAAATCGACGGACAACTTCTGCTCGTAGCACTGGTATTGATTGCCATAGTTATTGCCATGAACAAACTGGGAGAAAAACGTCTGTCCTACTACTGGGCTCCTGCCATCGCCATCTGGTTCCTGTTCTACTACTCCGGCATTCATGCAACCATGTCGGGCGTAGTAATGGCATTCCTCATCCCGATGGATGCGCGCTTCAGCAAAGCATTCCTGAAACGTAACGTAAGGAAATACATATACCGTCTTGATACCTTCGACTCTATCGACGACGAGAAATTCCCTAACGGACTTCAACGCCATTGTCTGCGCCGTCTGAGTTGTATTACAAACGACACCATTGGCATGAGTTACCGACTGGAGCATGCTCTGGCATCGTTTGTCAACTTCTTCGTAATGCCAGTCTTTGCACTTGCCAATGCCGGTGTTGAAGTTCCCGACATCAGTTTCTTCAACATCTTCCAAGCTCTGCCAGACATCGCCGGTGCAGGTTTCGTTGGTATGGGAATATACTTCGGACTCCTCCTCGGAAAACCTCTCGGTATCACACTTGCCAGTTGGGTAGCAATAAAATCGAAAATCGGCGCAATGCCCGAGAAAGCATCATGGAAGATGCTGTTTGCCGTTGCTTGTCTGGGTGGCATCGGATTTACAATGTCAATTTTTGTCGATACTCTTTCGTTCGGCGACTTGGAACCGGCAACTACCGAGACACTCCGCTCCAGTGGAAAGATTGCAGTATTGCTCGGTTCACTCTCTGCCGGCATACTTGGAAGCGCACTTATTTTGATAGTCAACAAGATAGAAAAGAAATAAACGGGTTTGTTTGGTAGTTCGCTCGGTTTGTCGTACCTTCGCACCCGATTTCAGCTAAGGCTGAATGTTTAATTATTACGCACAAACATGGAAGTAATAAACAAAATAGCAGATTTGAAAGTAAAAGTCCAGTCACTGAAAAGTGCTGGAAAGACAATAGGACTGGTACCTACGATGGGTGCTCTGCATCGTGGACATGCATCGTTGGTAGAGCGCTCGGTAAAGGAGAACGACGTGACAATCGTCAGCGTGTTTGTGAATCCGACTCAGTTTAACGATAAGAATGACTTGGCTAATTATCCACGTACTTTCGAGGCTGACAGGGATTTGCTCTCGTCGCTCGGTGCTACGATTATGTTCGCACCTACAGCTGAGGAGGTTTATCCGGAACCCGATACGCGCACATTCAGCTATCCTCCTACCGATACGGTTATGGAAGGTGCGTTCCGTCCGGGACATTTCAATGGAGTGTGCCAGATTGTGAGCAAGCTGTTTGAGTTCACACAGCCTACTCATGCTTATTTCGGCGAGAAGGACTTCCAGCAGATTGCTGTGATAAGGGCTATGGCTGCGGAACATTTCCCTGGACTGAATATCAGTCCGTGTCCTATCGTGAGGGAAAACGACGGACTGGCTCTGTCGAGCCGAAATACGTTGCTGGCTGCCGACGAACGTCAGATTGCACCGAATATCTATAAGGCTCTGAAAGCAAGTGTGAATTATGCCAAGAACCACACAGTAGAGGAAACGAAGCAGTGGACTATCGACGAGATTAACGCTGTAAAGGGACTGGAGGTGCAGTATTACGAAATAGTAGATGCAGCGACTCTGGCAAGCATCAAGGACTGGAAGGATGCGGAGCATGTGCAGGGATGCATCACGGTATTCTGCGGAAAGACCCCTATACGACTGATTGATAATATAAACTACAAATAATATGCTGGTAGAGGTACTGAAATCGAAAATTCACTGTGCCACAGTGACGGAAGCGAACCTGAACTATATGGGTAGCATCACCATCGACGAGGATTTGATGGACGCTGCAAATATTATTGAGGGAGAAAGGGTGCACATTGCCAATAATAATAACGGCGAACGACTTGATACGTATGTCATCAAGGGTGAGCGCGGCAGTGGATGCATCTGTCTGAACGGTGCCTCGGCACGTAAGGTGCAGATTGGCGACGTCATAATCATCATGGCTTATGCCACGATGGATTTTGAGGAGGCTAAGAAATGGAAGCCTGCCGTCATTTTCCCAGATAAAAATAATAAGGTTTAAGGATTAAAGACCTTTGTAGCTAATCGCATTAATGATGCGATTTATCCCTTCACGTAAAAGGCTGCGACGAGTTGCCAGATTGATTCTGATGTAACCTTCGCCAGCCTTTTCGCCGTACATAGAGCCTGGGTTAACATACACTTTTGCTTTACGGAAGAGCATGTCGCTCACCTGTTTTGAGGTCATTCCCAGACTACGGATATCTACCCACATGAGATAGGTGCCTTCGAGCGGATTGATTCGGAGTTGTGGCAGATGCTCATTAAGCATCTGACGAGCCATAAGGTAGTTCTCGTGGATGTATCCGCAGAGCTGATCGAGCCACTCCTCCCCTTCCTTGCTGTATGCTGCCTGCAGGGCAATGACTCCGAAGGGATTTACATCACACACTTCGTTCTGATTGATGGCGCGGTCAATGCGCTGACGCACCTCATCGTCAGGAGCTATGATATTGGCTATCTGCAGTCCGGCTATGTTGAAAGCTTTACTTGGCGACACACATACTACGGAATGCTGGGCAAATTCATCGCTCAGCGATGCAAAAGGTGTATATGGAGCAGTCTTGGAATAGACGAATTCGCAGTGTATCTCATCACTCACTACAAACACCCCGTGTTTCATGCATATATTGCCCATGTGGAGTAGTTCATCGCGTGTCCATACCCTGCCTACAGGGTTGTGAGGATTGCAGAGGATGAACACTTTCACGGCAGGGTCAGCACATTGGCTCTCAAACTGTTCCCAGTCTATGGAAACGGTATCGCCCTGCAGGAGTTCGTTCTCGACAACTATGCATCCGTTGTTCCTGATACTGGAGAAGAAACAATTATAGACGGGAGTCTGAATGAGCACCTTATCACCCGGACTGGTTAATGCCTTGACGATAGCCGACAGAGCCGGAACCACTCCGCTGGTGTAGATGAACGAACTACGGTTAATAGTCCATCCGTGACGACGACGGAACCAGTCGATGGTTGCCTGATAGAACGACTCGGGTACGTGGGTATAACCGAAACAGCCGTGTTCCGTTCTCTTTCTCACTGTCTCCATGATGCAGGGAGCAGTCTCAAAATCCATGTCAGCTACCCAAAGAGGGATAACATCGGAGTCGTCGAACTCGTCCCATTTCACGCAGTTGGTACCACGTCTATCAATCTGCAAATCAAAGTCGTATTTCATTTCTTCTCGATTATTACTTTAGCATTGGCAGGAGCCTTCTGATTCTCATCCCAAATGAGTTCACCGACTGAACCTCCTACCCTTATCGTACCACTCGTCGGGTTCTTTATGCTGTGTACATGTCCCTTGATATTTCCGTTGACTGTAGAATATTCGAACAACAGGTTGGCATCGCTGCCGAAGGTGCAGTCCTCGAGTATTAGTCCATCGACATAGCAAAGGAGTTGTTCGCCTGTAAGATGACAGCGAACCAGTCGTATGTTTTTGCCGTACCACGCGAGGTATTCGCCATTGATTTCAGAATCGTAGATGGTCACGTTCTCCGACTCCCAGAACGAGTCCTTGGAATTGATGACGGCATTATGTATCTCTACGTTTCTGGCATACTGGAATGCGTAGTTTCCCTCCTGACGATAATTCTCAAGACGGATATTTTCGGAGTGCATGAAGGCGTAATCGCAGTTTTCAATCTTCACGTTCTTCATGCGTATATTGCGGCAGTCCCACAGGTATTGTTCTCCGTTGGGAAAGTCAGTATCTTCCACGTCAATTCCGTCCATTCGGCGGAAGAGCTTCGGAGCATCTACACGACAGTTACGCATTCGGCAGTTGCGCGAGTACCACATGCTACTGCGTGCACTCTCGGCAAAATAGCAGTTATTGACTGAGAATCCGTCCGTTTCCCAGAATACGTACTTCCCTTCAAACGTGCATCTCTCTGCTTCTATATTACTACTTTCTTTTATCGATGACTCACCCACATGGATTGTCACATCTTCGAGTCGAAGATTGTGAGAAGCATACAAGGGGCGTTCGCCGCCAAATTCTTTCTTCTTTATCAGTTCCATCATACTTTTATTTTTACTTCTTCTTTAACTTCGTCAATACTTTCCTGACTCCAGCTGCGACCGAAGAGACGCAGAGTGAGTACTGCTCCACGCCAACACAATTCGATACACATTGCTACCCATACTCCTCGGAGTCCCATGAGTGGAGCGAGTGTAAAAGCCAGCGAGAGGCGGACAATCCAGATGCTGCCAAGATTGAGCAGACTCGGAATGAGCGTGCGTCCCGAACCGACGAAGGCTCCATATGCCACGATGCTGGCTGCAAACATCGGTTCTGCCCATGCTCCGATACGCAGCACATCAGTACCCAAGGTGATGACTTCCCTGTCATGAGTAACCAGGCTCATCATCTCGGGAGCGAACACAGCCATCAGTACAGCCATCAGCGCCATTACAGACATTCCCATCCCCATAGCCATCCATGCAAAACTGCGCATAAGGTCCTTACGTCGTGCTCCGGCACTCTGTCCGACGAGTGTGGTAGTAGCCTCGGCAATACCATAACCGGGCATATAACATAGTCCTTCGATTTCTATAGCAAACGTATTGGCAGCAATGGATACAGGTCCCATCGGAGCGATGATGCTGGTTACGGCTATCTGTGCTCCGCACATCACTCCCCTTTCCAATCCTATCGGCGAACCTATGACGAAAGCGTTACGGAGTGCCTCGGCTGTTGGACGGAAACTCGTAGCCGACTTGTCGAGTGAAAAACGCAGACGCTGGTCATAGCCTACGAGGTAGCAGGTCATCAATATCATGGAAACGATGAAAGCAGCAAACGTACCGAGCGCCGCACCAAGTGTTCCCATGTCGAGGATGAATATAAAGCAATAATTGAAGAGCACGTCAAGTACACACATCAGGGCATTCAGCATACTGGGTACCTTGATGTTTCCCGAACAGCGCAGACATCCGGCTGCAAGCGTATTCAGGAGTAGTACAGGAAGAGCCAAGGCTACGACGCTGAGATATTCCGAAGCATCATGACGGATAGCCTCATCGGCTCCCAACCACAGAGGTAGGTGTGGGGCAATGGAGAGTCCGACGAACGTAAGCAGAAGTCCGAAAAGCAGTCCGGCGGTCATTCCTTGTCGCACTATGTTTCGTGCTCCCTGTAGGTCGTCGGCACCTACCCGGTGGGCTACCTGAACAGAGAATCCGCTGGCGAAGGCAGTACACAGTCCGCCAAGCAACCAGATGGTAGTAGATACGATGCCTACGGATGCAGCCTGTTGGGTACCAAGGCGTCCGAGCATTGCCACGTCGATTATCTGCATGGCAACAGTTGAAATCTGCGCCATAATAGCAGGCAGACTCAACAAAAAAGTAAGTCGCAGCTTCTCTTGCCACGACATACTTCTTGCACCTTTTCTGACTAACAGCAGAAGTTCATCCTTGGTTAAACCCATTTATTTCAATTTCTCAAGGCTTTCTGTGATGGTAGCAATCTTTGATTCGGCATCAGCCTGCTTCTTGCGTTCCAGTTCGACAACCTGTGCCGGAGCATTAGCTACGAAGCGTTCGTTCGAGAGTTTCTTCTTCACTCCGACGAGGAATCCCTGCAGGTGTTTCAGTTCGGCTTCCAGCTTCTGGCGTTCAGCCTCTGTGTCAATGAGTCCACCCAGCTCTACGGCATACTCAGTCGTTCCAATCATGAATGCCGATGTGCCGTCACTCTTTGCTTCCACATATTTAATATCTGTGAGCGAAGCCATCTTCTTTACAGTAGCAGCAAGAGCCTCACAATTGGTAATGTTCTTTCCGTCGGTCTGAGCCACCTCGAGGGTGAGTGGTTCGCGTGGCGAGATGTTCTTGCTCTGACGAACGGCACGTACACCTGAGATAATCTGCTTCACCTCTTCGTAGTCTGCACAGAGTGCTTTTTCCTCCTTGGTCGGAGCGCTGAGGATGAGCGGACTTACCATAATGCTCTCCCCTTCCTTACGTTCTGCGATGTGCTGGTAAAGTTCCTCAGTGATGAACGGCATGAACGGATGTATTATCTTCATCAGTTGTTCGAAGAACAGCAAAGTGTCGTCCAATGTCTTCTGGTCGATTGGTGCCTGATATGCAGGCTTTATCATTTCGAGATACCATCCCGAGAACTCGTCGGTGAACAGTTTGAATACTGACATCAAAGCCTCGTTCAGACGATACTTCTTATAGAGGTCGTTAATCTCTGCGTATGCAGCCTTTATCTTGGCTTCCATCCATCGTGCCGCACTTTCGTTCTCCTTCGGCTGTGGCAGTTTAGTGTCAACCTGCCATCCCTGAACGAGACGGAACGCATTCCATATCTTATTGCAGAAAGCCGCACCCTGCTGGCAGAGTTGTTCGTCGAACAGAATATCGTTTCCAGCCGGAGCAGAGAGCAGCATACCCATACGAACTCCGTCTGCACCGTACTGGTCAATGAGTCCGAGTGGATCGGGACTGTTACCCAACGACTTCGACATCTTACGTCCCAGTTTATCACGTACCAGTCCTGTGAAATATACATTTCGGAAAGGTACATCCTTCATGTATTCCTCTCCAGCCATAATCATACGGGCTACCCAGAAGAAGATGATGTCGGGAGCAGTTACGAGGTCGGCAGTCGGATAGTAATACTTTATCTCCTCGTTGCCCGGATTGTTTATTCCGTCGAACAGCGAGATTGGCCACAACCAAGATGAGAACCATGTGTCGAGGGCATCTTCATCTCGAGTGAGCATATCCATCGTGATGTCCTTGCCATACTTCTCCTGAGCCTTGGTGAGAGCATCTTCCTTGGTGAGAGCTACAACGAACTTCTCCTCTTCGTCCTCTGCTGTGGCGATGAAGTAAGCCGGAATGCGGTGTCCCCACCAAAGCTGACGACTGATACACCAGTCCTGAATATTCTCGAGCCAGTTGCGATATGTGGTTACATACTTAGTCGGGTAGAACTTAATCTTGCCTTCGAGTACCGGTGGCAAGGCGATGTCGGCAAAGTGGCGCATGTTGAGGAACCATTGCTTGCAGAGACGTGGTTCTACGGCTGTATCCTGATTACGCTCGGAATAACCTACTTTATTATCATAGTCCTCAACCTTCTCCAGCAGTCCGGCATCGGCAAGGTCCTTGGCAATCTGCTTTCTTACATCCATGCGATCCATACCAACATAGAGTCCTGCAGCCTCGCTCAACGTTCCGTCCGGATTGAAGATATCGATAGTCTCCAGTCCGTGAGTCTTGCCCAGAGCATAGTCGTTCACGTCGTGAGCCGGAGTAACCTTCAGACAGCCTGTACCGAACTCGATGTCAACATAGCGGTCTTCGATTACAGGTATCACACGGTTCACCAGCGGAACGATTACCTTATGTCCGCGCAGCCACTGGTTCTTCGGGTCTTTCGGATTGATACACATTGCTGTATCACCCATGATAGTTTCAGGACGGGTAGTTGCCACAACGGCATAGTATCCTTTCGAATCCTTATGGATTACGTTACCTTCCTTCTCCATCTCGTCGATTGACACCTTACTGCCTACTGAAGTCAGGTTCTCGGGGTCGGCAACGTAGTATTTCAGATAGTAGAGTTTGCTCTTCTCGTCGCGATAGATTACCTCCTCGGTCGAGAGCACGGTCTGAGCCTTCGGGTCCCAGTTCACCATACGCAGTCCACGATAGATGAGACCTTTGTCGTAGAGGTCAACGAACACCTTCAGAACTGATTCGCTACGTTTCTCATCCATAGTGAACGCCGTACGGTCCCAGTCGCACGATGCACCCAGTCGGCGCAGCTGCTTCAGGATGATGCCTCCGTGTTCGTCGGTCCAAGCCCATGCATGTTTCAGAAACTCCTCGCGAGTGATGTCACGTTTCTTGATGCCCTGTTCTGCGAGTCGGTTCACCACCTTTGCCTCAGTAGCAATCGAAGCGTGGTCGGTACCCGGCACCCAGCAGGCATTCTTTCCGTCGATGCGTGCCTTACGAATCAGAATGTCCTGAATCGTATTGTTCAGCATGTGTCCCATGTGGAGCACACCTGTCACGTTTGGTGGCGGAATAACGATAGTATAAGGTTCGCGTCCGTCAGGTTTGCTGGCGAACAACTTATTATCAATCCAATACTGATACCACTTCTTCTCTATCTCCTGCGGAGAGTACTTACTTGCTAATTCCATCTTGGTTTAATTCATAATTCATAATGCAGAATGCATAATGAGAGTCATATTGTTTAAAATTCCTGCAAAGGTACATTCAATTCTTTAATTTTTCAACTTTTTATTCTACTTTTGCACAGCAAACCAAACATTATGAATTATGAATTACGAATTATGCATTAGAAAATACTATCCTGAGGACAATGAGCAGCGTCACATTCTCGTGACCCACTCGGAGTTAGTAACCCGCAAAGCACTCTCGATAGTAGATTCACATCCCGAATTAGGTGCCGACCGTCAGTTTGTCCTTGAGGCTGCTATGCTCCACGACCTCGGTATCTTCCTATGCAACGCCCCCGGCATCTATTGCTTTGGTACTGAGCCATATATAAAGCACGGAATACTCGGAGCAGAACTTCTCAGGAAAGAAGGTTTTCCACGTCATGCCCGCGTTTGCGAACGTCATACCGGAGCAGGAATAACGAAAGAAGATATCGAAAAACAGGGACTGCCCCTACCCCCACAGGACTTCCTTCCCGAAACTATTGAAGAAAAGATTATCTGCTATGCCGACAAATTCTTCTCGAAGACAAAACTCGAACGCGAAAAGACAGTAGAAGAAGCCTGTCGCAGCCTTCTGAAATTCGGCAACGACGGCACCGAACGTTTCCTCTCATGGGCAAAGATTTTCGAGTGATTATTTGAATAACAAAAACAGCAGGGCATCGTCGCGTTTTGCGACTATGCCCTGTTTTGTTTACTATGACTCCCTGAATCAGGGTGTCATATTTATTAATGTATTACAGGCTGACCTTGAAAGTCTCGTTGCCTACCTTCACTATTTACCTATTTCTCCACTATCTTCTTGAATTCTTTCCAATAGTCAGCTGCCTGATAAGCAGACAGGCTTCCCTTTGGCACATACAATGTGGCTTTCGTTTGGTTTGTGAATACATGTTGAGTAATAGCAACCGGAGTCGGGTTTAAGGCTGTGACGGAGGTAAGGCCTGAGCATCTGTAAAAAGTGGACGTCCAGTCTATGTCCTTAGTTTATGGTGTTATGTTTTCATTTTCATTGTTTTGATTTATATCGGCAAAGTAAATGATTATTTTTGAACTCTACAAAATATTCAATGTTTTTTTGAAAATAGTCCGAAACAATGAAACTTTGAAACTAAGCCATTTCTTGCTTTGCATCCAGTCTGTTCCTAAGTTCCTGTATTTCCTCTTGCTGCTGATTGTAAGCTTTAAGAGCACGTTGCTTCAAGTCTTCATAGGCGGCTTTCCATTGAGCAGCTTCATCCTGGGCAGTTGCGAGCTGCTTTTGTAGTAGTGGTAACGTACGTTCCAACTCAGCCATACGTTCGTCCTGCTGACGTCGGTAGTCCGTGCGAGCCTTGTGCATACGCTCCTTAACGCCTCCCTCCTTGATGAAGATTTCCTCAACGCCCTTCAAGTATTTGTTCATCATAACATCAACCTGATAGCACAAGGTCAACCCCACGTTAGCCATCTCCTCAGCAGTCCATTGCTGAAAATATGGTTCGTAGTCACTAAGGGAGTTGTGATTTCGAGTAAAGTCCTGCATGGGTTGGAATCGTGTATCGTCAGGAGTCCATATTTTCAGATGGCGGGCTTTCAGGAAATCCTCGTAATCCTGACGCAGTTCACCGATACTTGAACGTGCTACGTTGAGTAGGTTGACCTCCATTGCAGTCGAGGTCTTACCATCTTCCGAACCTTCTACTATATTTTGTTTGCCTGAACGCGCCGCCTGTACCATCTGATCTACAGTTCGGTCGCCATGTTTAGGTAGAAAACGCTCGCAGAAAACGACTGTCATCTGATACAATACTTCCGACTTCTGATAGAATCGCAAGTCTTGCCATTTAGGCACATTTCGAAAAATGCTTGGAGTTTTTGGTTTACATTCCTCATCCTTGCCATTTCTCGGTTTGTCGTCTTCCATAGCTGTTAGGTTTAAATATTCTTTATAGTTTCCATAGGCTCTATAGTTGCTATAGGTACTATAGATGTTTACTCTGCAAAGATACTGATAAGCACGAGATGTACAAAATAAATCCGTTCATTTTTTTATGTTGAGCAGGAGATTTGCCATATGACGGAGCATGCCCTCCTCACTCATAATACTTTCTCACGTATGGGAATACTTTGTCATGTCTCAGTAACAGGAAAAAATCGCGTCGGGATTTTTAAAAATACCCTCGCGATTAATAAAAATCCCCTAGGGATTATTTTTATTCCCCTCGCGATTTTTTGTTAAGACTGAGACGTGGAAGAGAAAAAACTTAGGAGAAAGAATGTATTTACTTCGGCAGTAAATAGGCGTAATATCATTATTCAAGATTAACCTTGAATAAAAGAGTTTTATTAGTCATCGTAGTGCCCGTAAGCTGAAAGGACATCCACATATACTTCGGTTTCAAAGATTTCGTAGATGAGCCTATGCTTTTTTTGTGATTTTTCGACTCCATTTTCCAGAATAGTTTCCCTTTAACTGTTCAGGATGCCCTGTGCCCGTACGAGGATGTTCCACTAACTCGTTCAATAGCTTAACGGCTTTCTGGAAAGCCGCTGGCTCACTGCGTTTCAACCTTGCAAGTCCTTCTTTTGCTTCAGGAGCATAGGTAATGGCATATATAATCAAAGAGAGTTAAGCCAAGTATTCATATCATTTTTATTGGTAAAAGTTATACCTTTACCTTCAGCTATCTGCTGTTCGGCATGCTCGATTTTTGAAAAGAATTCAGCCTCTGTCATTAGTGTGGGGTCTGGTTTCTTTTCTGCTACTAGCTTGCGCAAGTATCTTGCAGCACGCTTCATCAGGTTCTCGTCTTCAGCAATGATGCTCATGTTGCGCAGTATTTCTGCATTCATCTGTATGGCTGTCATAATTCCATTCTTATTTGCATGCAAAAATAACGGCTATTTTTCAAATAGCCAAAAGAAACGGCGGGTTTTCCTTAAATAATGTGCATGTGAGGTTAAATAATCTGATTTGATGAGGATTTATTGGCGAATATTGCGTAATTTTGTACCGATTTTTGTTTACCGTTGACAGTTTACCGTTTACGGGGTAGAACATCCAACCGAACGCTTTGAAACTTAAAACATATATAATCTTCGCTGTTCTGCTGTGCATTGCTACGCTTTCAGTAGCTCTGACAGCCTCACACAAAGCCCCTCTCCCCAACGAGAGGGGAGTTGCGGTTTCTGAGGAAGATAGTTTAAGGGGGGATAGTTTACCGTTTACAGTTTACCGTTTACAAAAAGATAGTTTACGGAACGACAGCTCACAGGGAGATTCGCTAACGGTCTCACCCCCAACCCCTCTCTATAATGAGAGGGGAGATTCGCTCAACGAAATAGACACTAAGGCGGATTCGGTGGCAAGGCTATCGGAGCGGATTCTGAAGGAACTGGGGATTTCGGCTGACAGCGTGGCGAAGATGGATTCGCTGTCGCTGGTGGCTCTGGACTCGCTGATTGATGTGTATGAGAGTAAAAAGGTGAGGAAGGCTGTGCAATGGAACGACTCGATTGCTGCTGTGCAGGATTCTATAAATGCGAGCAAGAAGGAGAGCGCTCTGGATGCTCCTGTGGCCTATACGGCTGCGGACTCGGTGGTATTCATAATGGGTGACAAGAATGCGTTCCTGTATGGCGATGCGCAGGTGAACTATACGAACATCGAACTGAAGTCGGAAGAGATTCAGATGAATATGGACAGCTCGATTGTACACGCAATCGGTGCGACGGACTCGCTCGGAAAGCTATACGGCACTCCGATATTCAAGGAGGGCGACGACACGTATGAATCGGAGACGATGTCGTATAACTTCAAGACGAAGAAGGGTTTCATCACGAATGTATATACGCAACAGGAGGACGGATACCTGACGAGCGACGAGTCGAAGAAGGGACAGGAAGACGAACTGTATCTGAGACACGGACGATATACAACCTGCGACGAGGAGCATCCCCACTTCTACATAGCTCTGAGCCGAGCAAAGGTGCACACGGGAAAGAGTGTGTTCTCTGGACCTGCATGGCTGGTAATCGAGGACGTTCCCCTACCCCTCGCCATACCGTTTGCCTATTTCCCGTTTACGAGCAAGTATTCGTCGGGACTCATCATGCCGTCGTATGGTGACGAATCGACCCGTGGTTTCTACCTGAGAGACGGTGGATATTATTTCGCCATAAACGACAATATAGACCTCAGACTGACGGGCGAAATCTACACAAAGGGTTCGTGGGGTCTGGGAGCACAATCGACATACAGGAAGAGGTATAAGTATTCGGGCAATTTCTATTTCAACTATCAGGTGACGAAGGAAGGCGAAAAGAATATGCCGGACTACAGCGTAGTGAAGAACTTCAAGCTGCAATGGAGCCACCAGCAAGACCCGAAGGCAAGTCCGAACAGCTCGTTCGGAGCAAGTGTGAACTTTGCCACACAGAGCTACGAAAAGAACAACCTGTCGTCGCTCTATAACCCTACTTCGTATTCGCAGAGTACAAGAACATCATCTGTCAGCTATTCGCACTCGTGGCCGAAGATAGGTCTGTCGATTGCAACGTCAATGAACGTGACGCAGAACATGAGGGACTCGACTATTGCCATGACGTTGCCGACGTTGTCTATCTCGCTGAGCCGCTTCTACCCCTTCAAACGAAAGAAGGCTGCAGGTAAGGACAGATGGTACGAGAAAATCGCAATGTCATATACCGGAGCGTTGTCGAACAGCATCACGACGAAGGAAAGCCAGCTGCTGAAGTCGAACCTGATAAAGGACTGGAGCAACGGTATGAGGCACAGCATCCCTATAAGTGCGTCGTTCACCCTGTTTAATTATCTCAACATTACTCCATCGGTGAACTACACGTCACGATGGTACACACATAAGGTAAACCAGGACTGGGACACAGAGAAACAGCAGGTAGTGAGAGACACGATATGGGGTTTCAACCGTGTGTTTGACTTCAACATGAGTCTGGCGTTCAACACGAAGGTGTATGGTTTCTACAAACCGAACAAGAAGATTTTCGGAGAAAAGATTCAGATGGTGCGCCACGTATTCTCACCAACGATAAACCTGAGCTATGCCCCCGACTTCGGTGACCCAATGTGGGGATATTACGACACATACACAAAGACGGACTTGCAAGGCAACGTGACAGTAGTTCAGTATTCACCCTATCAGGGTTCGATGTACGGTGTGCCAGGAATAGGAAAGACGGGAAGCGTAACGTTCGATATGTCGAACAATATAGAGATGAAGATTAAGTCGGACCGCGACACGTCGGGAGTGAGAAAGATAAGCATCATCGACGAACTGGGTGCGAACATAGGATATAACATGGCTGCCCAACGACAACCGTGGAGTAATCTGAACACACGACTCAGGTTGAAATGGGGTAAGGTCACCTTCAACCTGAATGCGGTATTCGCTACGTATGCATACGAATTTGACAAGAACGGCAACGTAGTGGTGGGCGACAGGACGGAGTGGTCGTATGGCAGATTCGGACGTTTCCAGGGTATGAGCAAGAACATATCCTATTCGTTCAACAACCAAAGTATAAAGAAACTGAAGGAAAAGATTGACAAGCTGTTCGGCAAGAAGAAACTAGAGGAAGAAGAGGAGGAAAAGAACGGCGAAGAAGAGGAAGTGAGCGACGACCAGCAACCCAAGGAGCAGCAGTCGGACTTCAAGAGCCGCCGAAGGAAGAAGAACGAACAAGCCGACACAAGCGGATTGGACGAAGACGGATATATGAAGTTCAACCTTCCCTGGTCGTTCAGCATCTCGTATGGTATATCGATGGCTGAGGACAGAAGTGCCGACATCAACATAAAGACGATGCGCTATCCATATAAGTTCACCCATAACCTGAACTTCTCGGGCAGTATAAAACTGGCATCGGGATGGAACGTGAGTGCATCGTCGGGATGGGACTTCAACATGCACAAGATTTCAATGACGACAGTCAACATATCACGCGATATGCACTGTTTCGATATGTCGTGCGGACTGGTGTTCGGTACGTTCACTTCATATAACATAACGCTTAGGGCAAAGGCAAGTGTGCTGACCGATGCGCTGAAGTATGACAAGAAGAGCTCGTATTCAAGCTCTATAAAGTGGTATTAAAGGATTAAACAGTAAACGGTAAACAGTAAACGGTAAACTAATATGAGAATACTTGCAATAGACTACGGGAAGAAGAGAACCGGAATAGCTGTGACGGACACGTTGCAGATTATAGCCGGAGGACTGGATACTGTGGAGACGAGGGAGTTGGAACAGTGGCTCGTGGGATATATGCAGAAGGAGCAAGTGGAGACAATCGTTGTGGGCTATCCCAGACAGATGGACGGTGACGATTCGGAGAACATGAAGAGAATCGCTCCGTTCGTGAACAGACTGAAGAAACTGTTTCCAGAGGTAAACGTAGAGTTATATGACGAACGCTTCACTTCGGTACTGGCTCACAAGACAATGCTCGACAGCGGCATAGGAAAGAAAGCACGACAGGACAAAGGACTGGTGGATAAGATTTCTGCCACCATCATCCTGCAGGATTATATGGAATACAAAAAACTAAGAATATGATTTTACCAATGTACATTTTCGGGCAACCGGTACTGAGAAAGGTTGCTGAAGAAGTGGAGGAAGGAACTCCAAAGCTGAAGGAACTGATACAGAATATGTTCGAAACGCTTAGGAAGTCGGAAGGCGTAGGACTGGCTGCACCACAGGTAGGACTGTCGATGCGTCTGTTCATCGTAGACCTTGACTGTCTGAGCGAAGACCATCCCGAATATAAGGGTTATCTGAAGACTTTCATCAACCCCGAGATTGTGGAGGAAAGCGAAGAGGAGGTATCGTACGAGGAAGGATGTCTTTCAGTTCCTGGAATACACGAGAACGTGAAACGTCCGAAGAGGGTGCTCGTTAATTATCTGGACGAGGACTTCAAAGAGCATGAGGAGTGGTTCGATGATTTCCCTGCAAGGGTGATTCAGCACGAAAACGACCACCTCGACGGAAAAATGTTCATCGACCATCTGGGACCGCTTCGCAAGCAGATGCTGAAGTCGAAACTGGTGGCAATGACAAAGAATAAGTTCAGCGCTTCGTATAAATGCAAGCCAAACAAATAGTCATATATCTGCTCGTGTCGTTCTTGTCGCTGTCGCCTCTGAAGGCACAGATAAATACGACAAGAATGATTGATGTAGGTCGGAATGCAATCTATTTCGACGACTATGTGCTGGCTATTCAGTATTTCAATCTGGTCATCAATGCGAAGCCTTATCTCTACGAACCGTATTTCTACAGGGCATTAGCTAAATTCTATCTCGACGACTATACCGGTGCGGAAGCTGATTGCTCGAGGGCTATAGAGAGAAATCCTTTCTTCCCGAACAGCTACCAGGTGAGAGGATTGTCGAGAATAAAACTCGGCAAGTTGTCAACTGCTGTCGAAGACTATACGAAGGCTGTGGAGATGGAACCGGGAAACCGCTCACTGTGGCATAACCTTACTATCTGCTATCTGCAAATGGAGCGACTGAACGAAGCTGACTCCATCTGTGACCAGATGCTGAAACGATGGCCGAAACATGCCGAGAGCTACGGCATAAAGTGTCAGATAAAGATGGCTGAGAAAGATACCGTCGAAGCCGAGAAACTGATTGACAAGGCTCTGGAAGTGGATAAGTATAATGTGCCGTCGTTGAGTACGAAAGCACTGATGCTGATGACTCGTGAGAAGTTTAAGGAAGCGGAGGAACGGCTCGACGAAGCTTTGAGACTGCAACCCAAACACCCAGGCAACTATATCAACAGGGCTCTGTGCCGCTATCACCAGAACAACTATCGTGGAGCTATGCAGGACTATGACCAGGCTCTGTCGATTGACCCCAACAACTTCATCGGACACTATAACCGAGGACTGCTGCGTGCCAATGTGGGTGAGGATAATCTGGCTATCGAGGATTTCAACTTCATCATCGAGAAAGACCCCGACGACATGATGGCTATCTTCAACCGCGCTACCCTACTCGACAACATTGGAGAGTATGCCGAAGCTATTCGCGACTATACTACGGTAATAAACGAGTATCCGAAGTTCCTCTACGGCTATCAGCGCAGAGCTGCTGCAAAGAGGAAGATTGGTGATATGAACGGTGCAAGGAAGGACGAGGAACATGTGTTGAAGGAGGAAATAGCCCACCGGTATGGTTATACTACTGCAACGTCACGACAGAAGAACAAGACCAGAAAGCAATCGGAGAAGAACATCGACGACTATCAGAGTCTGGTTGTTGCCGACGACGAAGAAGTAACAAAACAATATACAAGCGAAATACGCGGAAAAGTACAGAACCGCAATGTGGAGACTACTCTGATAAAACCACTTGAGAAGACCAAGAAACTGTATAGCGAAGTAGGACCGGACGACGCACTCCAATATTTCAACAAAGCCTACGATATGGCTCAGAACGGAAACATCCAAGAGGCTATAGCTATGCTCGATACAGCCATAAAGACTAATCCTACATTTGCCGAGGCTTACTATAACCGCGGATTGCTGAAACTGCTCAGCGACCAGACAGAGGGTGCTATCATAGACCTCTCGAAAGCAGGAGAACTGGGTATCTACTCTGCCTATAACATCATAAAGAAAAACACAAGAAAACTGTCAATCGGAAATTGATGGTTCAGCTTACTGCTTAAACAAATATCTATCTGCTTGCCATCAGTTCGCAGTAGCGGTCGAGCGACATACCCTGCGGTATGTAATCGTTGAAAATCCACTGAGTCAGTTCGCGGCATTTCTCCTTACCCATATTCAGGTAACGGGATGTAAGCTTATAATCCTTCTGACGCAGATAGATAAGTGCCTTATACGGATAAATCTGCTCGATGCCGTCGTAGATATCCGGAGCACGCTCCACGATGTCGAGCAGTTCGAGTGCAACAGTGTCAAGACTGAATGCAATGAGTCGTGCCACCACTTTCAGTAATGCTCCAACCACATCTTCCTGAGTCTCGAGATAACGTATGAACTGAGGCAGGGCTTCGAGGAAGTTACCCTCAGCAAGCATGAGTGTGGCATTAAGCAGGTTGTACTCCACCTGTTCGGGAGCATTCTTGATGGCACGGTCGATATGAATACGTGCCATATCCAGTTTGCCGAGGGTGAAATAAAGTTCTGCCATCTCGAAACAAGCCGAAGCATAATATTCCTTGTCAGCTGTATAACGGTTATAGTATATCTCTGCCTTCTGCAGACTGCGCATCGCAGCCTTGGTATTTCCTGTCTCAGCATAGCAGGAAGCAAGAGCAAGATGCTGACTGCTCTCATGAGTACGTTTCAGATAATCCTCAAACACAGGAATAGCCTCTGCAAAGCATTCCTTACTCAGCAGACAATGGGCTTTGGTAAGGATAGAGTCGAGATCGTTCGGATCGATAGCAAGTGCAAACTCTGCCGACTCAAGAGCATCGTCGATTTGGTTGCAGGTGAACTGGGCAGCAGCCAGTACAGTCCAACCGTGAGAGATGTAAGGGTCGGTCTCAAGCAGACTGGTATATACCTTTACCACCATATCGTAAAGGCATTCGCTGCGGACGGTGTCGGCCAGTATCAGGTCGCTGTCATATTCTCCGAGAGGAGCAAAGTTGACGACATAGAGTTCCACCCAACGCTTGACGAGTTCCTCATCGTATGTATGTTCGTGAGACAGTTCGATGAACGAAGTAATGACATGGATATAGCTGTCGCGGATATATTCCTCACGCTGAATGTCATCTTCCTCTTCGTTTATGGCAAATTCACGTTCACCTTTTATCCAGTCGGTAAACATCTCCTCTGCCCTCTCCGTATTGCCATAGTAGGCATACTGAAGCTGTGCCTCCTGATACAGTTTGTCGTTATTTTCCGTCGTTACAGAACGCACTATCTCGTCAGCCTCATTGAAACGATGTAGGTAGATGAGGGCACCAGACTTCACCAGCAGCAACTGTTGTTCATCGGGATATATACTCAGACCCTTCTCCACACAGTTGATAGCCTCCGAAGGCTTGTCGGCATTCATATAATAGTCGGCTATATCTGCATAGTCGTCTATATCGAGATATGGCACAGTACCGTCCTCAACCGATGTCTCATAAGCACCGAGAAGTTCAAGGAATTCTTCACTGTCGAAATAGTCGTCCTGTGGCATATCACATTATTTATTATTTAGAGGCTTTCAGGTCAACCGTACGGTTGAAGACCAGATGCTCCGGAGTGGAATCAGGATCCACATTATAATAACCTATACGCTGGAACTGCAGATAGTCGAGCGGTTTGCGAGTCTGCAACCATTTCTCCACATATGCTTTCTTCACCTCCAGACTCTGCGGATTGAGGAACGGACGCATTGCCTCGATACCACGCACATCATCATGCTCCTTCGAGTAGTTGGCAATTTCATCACGCGGATTAGCCACAAGCCACAGACGGTCGTAGTTCCTTACTTCGGCTTCGATGCAGTGTTCACGGCTCACCCAGTGGATGGTCTTTCCCTTTATCTTCATGTTCGAATTGGCCTGTCCAGTCTTTGTGTCGGGAACGAGTTCGGCACGCACCTCGATGATGTTGCCTTCGCCATCCTTCACGATACACTCCTCCGGATTCTCCGAACAACGGATGATGTACGAATTCTTCAGACGCACTTCCTTACCCGGTCCCAGACGGAAGAATTTCTTCGGGGCATCCTCCATGAAGTCTTCGCGTTCAATCCACAGATTACGACTGAACTCTATCTCATGAGTGCCGTCGTCAGGATTCTCTGGGTTGTTCTGTGCCTCATATACTTCTGTCTCCCCTTCCGGGAAATTGGTTATAGTCAGTTTCAGAGGGTCGAGCACGGCACTTACACGCTGAGCACGTTTGTTCAAGTCCTCGCGTACTGCACTTTCGAAAAGCGACATCTCGTTCAGGGCATCAAACTTCGTATATCCTATCTTATCGATGAAGCTGAGGATACCCTCCGGACTGTAACCACGACGACGGAATCCACAGATAGTCGGCATTCGTGGGTCGTCCCATCCATTCACAATCTTCTCGTTCACGAGTATCAGCAGATTACGCTTACTCAACAGTATATGTGTGAGGTTCAGTTTATTGAACTCAGTCTGTCGTGGACGGTTGTCGTCAAGTGGTTTGTCGTCCCCACCCTCTATCTTTGCCCAATCGACAAAGAGGTCGTAGAGCGGACGGTGACTTACAAACTCCAGTGTACACCAGCTGTGAGTCACTCCTTCCCAGTAGTCACACTGTCCATGAGTGAAGTCGTACATCGGATAAGCGTTCCATTTAGAACCCGTACGCCAGTGCGGCATATTGAGAACACGATACATGATTGGGTCGCGGAAATGCATATTCGGACTAGCCATATCTATCTTTGCACGCAGCACCATCTTTCCCGGTTCCATCTGCCCGCTGTTCATCTGCTCAAACAGATGGAGACTCTCCTCCACCGGACGGTCACGATACGGACTGTTCTGCCCCGGCTGAGTCGGAGTACCCTTCTGTTCTGCTATCTGTTCGCTGGTCTGTTCGTCAACATAAGCCTTACCCGACTTAATCAGAGCCACGGCAAGGTCCCAAAGTTGCTGGAAATAGTCGGAAGCATACAGAATATTTCCCCACTTGAATCCGAGCCACTCAATGTCGCGTTTTATAGCCTCTACATATTCCGTGTCCTCTTTCTGCGGATTGGTATCGTCCATACGCAGATTGCACACACCACCGTATTTCTTTGCCATACCGAAATCCAGTGCAATGGCCTTTGCATGTCCTATATGCAGATAACCATTGGGTTCCGGCGGAAAACGGGTCTGCATTCTGCCTCCGTTCTTACCCTCTGCCAAATCCTTGCGCAGTATCTCTTCTACAAAACTGACTGACTCATACTGCTGCTGCTCGTTATTGTTTGCTATTTCCATTTTTTTAAAATTTTTCGCGAAGATACGATAAATAATTGAGAAATACCCATTGACAGTTGACATTTTTGATTAATTCCGTTTCAGGAAAATAGAATGGTCGATGCAATTCGGCAATTCCTCCTGATAGTGAGTCACCATGATGAGTGTTTTTTCTTTCCTCTCGCAGAAGGCCATAATCACTTCCTTAACCAGTTTGCGGTTCGGCAAATCCAGTCCGTGCAGGGGTTCGTCGAGTATCAGCAGCGAAGGGTCTTTTACGAAAGCCCTTGCCAGCAATACCAGTCGTTGTTCTCCCGACGAGAGTTTCAGGAATGTAGTGTCGGCATACTTCTCCACCCCGAATATATTCATCCAGAACAGACACTTCTCCCTCTCTGCCTGAGTCTTGGGAACTACATATAGTCCGTTCATGTCGCTCTGTCCCGAAGCCACGATGTCGATTGCCGGAATATCCCTTTGGAAAGCCCTGTGCATCTCTGGCGAGATATACCCGATATGCCGTTTTATGTCCCAGATACTCTCTCCCGAACCCCTCTTATGTCCAAAGAGTACGATATTATTGGCATAAGCCTGAGGATTGTCGGCACATACAATACTGAGCAGAGTCGATTTACCCGAACCGTTTTCTCCCGACAACGCCCATCGCTCCCCGTTCCTAATCGTCAGGTTCAGGTCTTTCAGTATGGTTCGCGTTCCGTATCTGATATTCACATCGCAGAATTGCAGAATCACCCCGTCTTCAGTAGCAGGTACCGGCTGTGAAGGCAACGACAGGATGGCTCTGCGTTTCTCGTCCGACAGCATCTGCTGTGGCACTTTCGGAGCCGACTGCCGGTATTCCTCATGAGTCTGCTTCGGCATCACCTCCATATCCTTCACCCTATAGACATGAGTAATGAACTCCGGAATATCATCACTTTTCGACAACACGAGAATCACCGTAATCTGAGTCTCATCTGTCAGTATCTTCAGAAAGTCATGCAGCTGTTTCCTGGCTCCGGCATCCAGTCCGATGAAGGGATTATCCATTATCAGAACTCTCGGATTCGTCATCAGCGTCTTAGTCATCTGAAACTTTCTTAACTCTCCGGAACTCAGCATGATAATATGTTTATCTTCAAGTATCTCTAGATGAAACATTTCATACAGTCTGCGTCTCACCTTCTCCAGTTCGCGGTGCATCTCCCGTCGGTCATTCTCCTCCTCTGCAAGTCGTTTTTCTCTCTCTTCGTCACTCTCATCACGCACCAGGAATTTGTCGAAATTCGTCTTCCTCGTCAGTCCTGTCTCAGCAATGCGAAACGACTCCTCGAGCAAATCTTTTACCAGTGGAGTCTCGTCTATGTCGTTCTGGTTCCAGCGCTGCTGATAGTAATACGTGCCGTCGGTAGTACCATACGAATCGCGAAACGACATATACTTTATATTATCGCTCACCATCTTAGCCTTCGACGGACGGAAATCATATTTCACGTCGTTCAGCGGCAGCAGCGGATGAGCACCAGTGATGATATCCACAAGCATACTCTTTCCTCCACCGTTCTCACCCACTATGGCTATATGTTCACCGGCATTCACCTCGAAATTTATCGGACTGCGGAACCTGAACACAGGATTTCTGGCTATTCCATCCTTAATCTCAATTACCTTTTGCATCATTTCCTACATAATTTATCGCGCAAAGGTACGCAGGAATTGTCAAAAATCTGTAGCTTTGCAGAAAATTATTGGAGAAAATGCGTAAGATACACCTTTCACTCATACTCTTCCTCATATTTCAGCTCTTAATTCTCAATGGTCAATGGTCGATGGTCAGTGCCCAAATCACCACCCCGCTGGTCTCCAACATCAAGACCCTTCAGGTGAAACTCAACGGCGAATGGGGCGAACCACCCGTCATGCTCTACGGTGGCAGCAGCTTCATCGAGATTTCCTTCGACGACCTCCAGCACAGCTTTGTGCGCTACGAATACAACATCATCCATTGCAATGCCGACTGGACCGAGAGCGACCTCATCCCCAGCGAATACATGGACGGCTTCAACGGACAGCGCATCGAGGATTACATAGTATCCATGAACACCACGATGGAATACAACCACTACTCATTCCGTATTCCCAATAATGAGGTACAACTGAAACTGCCGGGCAACTACCGCATCGACATCATCAATGATGACAACGACGACGAACTCGTAGCTCAAGCATTCTTTTCCATACTCGAACCCCATGTCAGCATCCGGATGGAAGTAAGCGGAAATACCGACATCGACACCTGGGATTCCCATCAGCAGCTCGATTTCACAGTCAACTACCTTGGCTACCATGTGCAGAATCCCATCGAAGACTTCTACCCCGTCATCATGCAGAACCGACGTTGGGACAACTGCGTCACCGACATCCGACCCACTTACATGCGCAACGGTGAACTTGTCTATACCCACAACAAAAAGCTCATCTTCGAGGGAGGAAACGAATACCGTCGTTTTGAAATTCTCGACGAATACGTACCCACCATGCGGGTATTCAGTATGTCGTACCATGCTCCCTACTATCATGCCACACTCTTCGACGACAACCGTCGTCAGCGTTACCTCTTCGATAAAGACCAGGACGGACGCTACTGGATTCGAAACGGCAAGAACGTGGAAAACGACAGCGAGAGCGACTATTTCTACACCCATTTCCGTCTCGTCACACCACCCATTGCCGGTGGCGACATATACCTCAACGGCGACCTTACTAACGGTCTCCTCACCGAGGATAACCGACTGACATACAATACCATCGACCACTGCTACGAAATCGTGAAGCCACTGAAGCAAGGGTCGTACAACTACCAATACCTCTTCCTTTACGACGGCGAGACAGCAGGTTCTACCATTCCTGTCGAAGGCAGTTTCTACCAGACCGAAAACGAATACTGGATATACATCTACAACCGTCCCTTCGGCGAACGCTACGACAAACTCGTAGGGTTCCAACGCATCATTTATCCACAAAACAAATAACCCCCCCTCCTCATACAATGCGACACATCATATTCGTCCTCATCTTCATACTCTCAACTCTCAATGGTTCATGGTCAACGGCCAATGCCAAAACCGTCAACTCTCAACTCTCAACTCTCAACTCTCAACTCACTTCCTGGCTCTCCACCTATACCCGTTGGGATGCACGCATCAACACACCCACACTCAAGAGTTGCGACATCGACGAACGCCGCAAGACCATTACCGTCACCCTCGGAGGCGGATTTCAGGAACAGCACTTCACATCCGTCGTCGTCGATTCCGTCTATAGTCGTGTGCGCAGTCTGCTGCCCAGCGAATACAGCCGCTACACACTCTCCATCGTAGCCGAAGACCACCCCATCGAGCAACTCGTTCCCAACTTTCTGCGTACCCGTAACATAGACCAGAGCCGGCTCTGGAAGAAATCCTACAACGGAGCACCCTGGGTCAGGAACATATCACGTCCCTATACTGCCGACGACGGACTCGAAGGCACCCACCTCTCCCTGTGGCAGAGTCACGGCAAATACTGGAAGTCAGCCACAGAAGCATGGACATGGCAGCGTCCGCGTCTCTTCTGCACCTGTGAAGACCTCTTCTCCCAGACCTTCGTCATTCCTTACATCATACCCATGCTGCAGAACGCAGGAGCCGTAGTCTTCACTCCTCGCGAACGCGACTGGCAGAACCACGAAGTCATCATCGACAACGACACCCCTCAGCAGTCGGGCAGATATTCCGAAATCGCCCCGTCGAAGAAATCGAAACAACGCTGGAAGGACGTACCCCTCGGCTTTGCAAATACCAAGCCGTACTACACACCCGTTGACTCCCCCTTCTGTGCCGGTACGGCTCGTTCCATACCCTCCGTTGGCAATGCCCAGGATGCATCCTTTGCCGAGTGGACACCCGACATACCCGAGGCTGGCCGCTATGCCGTATATGTATCCTACAAGACACTCCCCGGCAGCATCCCCGATGCCCGTTACACCGTCTATCATCGCGGCGGCAGCACCGACTTCCTCGTCAATCAGCAGATGGGTGGCGGCACATGGGTCTATCTCGGTACCTTCGAATTCTCAGCAGGCAGTAAATCCACCGACCGCATCCGTCTCAGCAATCTTAGCTCCCATCGTGGAGTGGTTTGTGCCGATGCAGTCCGATTCGGCAGTGGCATGAGCAACATCTATATTCCCGAAGCACCCACCGACTCCGCTTCCCGCAGCAACCTGCCCCGCTGGGCCGAGGCAGCCAAATACTCTGCCATGTGGTACGGATTCCCCAAGAGCATCCATAGCGAGAAGTTTGCCGACGACTACCGCAACGACATCAATTGCCGCTCGGCAGCCATCAACTACCTCTCCGGAGGCAGCGTCTATAACCCCGACACCGTCGGACTGCGCGTACCCCTCGAACTCAACATCGCCTTCCATACCGATGCCGGATTCCGTCTCAACGAGGAGTTCCTCGGTCCACTCGCTATCTACATGACCGACACCGACGACGGAAAGACACGTGCCGGACTCGACCGCTACGTATCCCGCGACCTTGCCAGTCTGCTGCTCACCAACCTCACCACCGACCTGAAAGCCTACGGATGGGGAGCACGCAAACTGTGGAACCGCGACTACGGCGAGGCACGCGAACCCGACATCCCTGCCTGCATCCTCGAGATGCTCTCCCATCAGAACTTCAACGACATGCGTCTGGGCTACGACCCTAAGTTCAAGTTCGACATGTGCCGTTCCATCTACAAGACCATCGTCAAATACACAGCCACACAACACCAGCGTCCATACGTCATACAGCCACTGCCCGTTGCCGACTTCAGCATCACGCTCAACGAACTCCAGCAATCAGCCCACCTCAGCTGGACAGCCGTCAATGACCCCATCGAACCCACAGCCACACCGCAGCGCTACATCGTTTATACACGTATGGGCTCCATGGACTTCGACAACGGCACCATCGTCAGCGGCACATCCTGCGACATACCCCTCCAGCCCGGCTACGTCTATTCCTTCCGCGTCACGGCACTCAACCGAGGCGGCGAGAGCTTCCCGTCCGAGACACTTGCAGCAGGCATATCACCCGAAAACCGTGGCACCACACTCATCGTCAATGCCTTCACCCGTCTCGAGGGACCGCAAGCCATCGACAGCGAGACCCTTCAAGGCTTCGACCTCGACATCGACCCCGGCGTTCAGTACGGAGCCTTTGCCGGCTTCAGCGGTCGTCAGCTCTCCTTCGACAAAGCCTTTGCAGGCAAAGAGACAGGCGACGGACTCGGAGTCAGCGGTGAGGAATTGGCAGGACACATCATCATGGGCAACACCTTCGACTACGCAGCCATCCACGGCAAGTCCATCCTCGCCTCCGGCCACAGCTTCACCTCCACCAGCGAATCGGCATTCATGCAGCGCTTCACCACAGCCGACGACATCCTCTCCGAATACCCCTTCCTCGACATCTACTTCGGCGTTCAGACACAGTTCAACTCCACCTCCTCACACCTCGTGAGCCGTTATATCGACCTCGGCGGCAGAGCCATCATCAGCGGAGCCAACATCGGCGACCACTCCATCCCCGACCGCACGGTCAATACCGTCACCGGCTGCGGACTCACCATCCCCCTCTGGCGCGACATGAACCCCTACAGCTACTGCACACCCCGCCTCTCCACCGTTCAGCCCGTGGGCAATGCCTTCCCCATCATGCTCTACAGCAACGGCTATTCGGCAGCCATCGCCAGCGAGAAAGTGCAACGCTACATAAAACTCGGATTTCCGCTCGAAAGCATGAAGGACACCGACCAGCTCGACCAGCTCCTCATGGCCTTCATGACGTTCCTCAGAAAATAAACTCATACAATACCAGAGACCATGCTACAGTTCCTGCCCACCACCAAGAAAGAATGCGAGCAGCGCGGATGGACCCAACTCGACGTCATCCTCTTCTCAGGCGATGCCTACGTCGATCACCCCTCCTTCGGTGCCGCAGTCATCGGTCGTGTGCTCGAAGCCCAGGGACTGCGCGTAGCCATAGTGCCACAACCCGACTGGCACGGCGACTTCCGCGACTTCAAGAAACTGGGGCGCCCACGCCTCTTCTTTGCCGTATCGCCCGGCTGCATGGACTCCATGGTCAATAAATACACAGCCAACCGGCGCCTGCGCAGCGAAGACGCCTACTCACCCGACGGACGCACCGACCTGCGCCCCGACTACCCCACCATCGTCTATACCAAGATACTCAAACAGCTCTTCCCCGACGTACCCGTACTCATCGGAGGCATCGAAGCCTCCCTGCGCCGACTCACCCACTACGACTACTGGCAAGACCGTCTCCTGCCCTCCATACTCTACACCTCCGGAGCCGACCTCCTCACTTACGGCATGGGTGAGAAAAACAACACCTCCATCGTCCGTCTGCTCATGGAACAAGACTGCGAAATCGACGTCACCCTCTTCCGCAACCTCATGATGCGCCACCCCCAGCGGCAGACCGTCATGCTCATGGACGAACGCGAGATACCACGCGGCATACGCCCCGACGACATCGTGCTCCACAGCCACGAGGAATGTCTGCGCAGCAAACTGGCCCAGGCCGAGAACTTCCGGCACATCGAAGAAGAATCAAACAAATACGACGCACAGCGCATACTCCAGCAGGTTGATGGCCGTTGGCTCGTAGTCAATCCGCCCTACCAGCCCATGAGTCAGACCGAACTCGACCAGTCGTTCGACCTGCCCTACACCCGTCTGCCCCATCCCAAATACCGGGGCAAGCGCATCCCTGCCTACGACATGATAAAACACTCCGTCACCCTCCACCGAGGCTGCTTCGGAGGCTGTGCCTTCTGCACCATCTCAGCCCATCAGGGCAAATTCATCACCTCGCGCAGCAAAGAAAGCATCCTACGCGAAGTGGAGCAGATAACCCGCATGCCCGACTTCCACGGCTACATCTCCGACCTCGGCGGTCCCTCAGCCAACATGTACGCCATGCACGGACGCGACCTCAACATCTGTCATAAGTGTAAACGCCCATCCTGCATCCATCCTTCAGTATGCAAGAATCTCAACACCGACCATAGTCAGTTACTCGACATCTATCATGCAGTAGATGCAATTAAAGCCGTAAAGAAAAGCTTCATAGGCAGCGGCATACGCTACGACCTCCTGCTCCACGACACAGGCGACGAGCGAATCAACCGCGTCAACCGTCAATATACCGAAGAACTCATCACCCGTCATGTCAGCGGACGCCTCAAAGTAGCCCCCGAGCACACCTCCGACAGCGTCCTCTCCATCATGCGCAAACCACCCTTCCGTCTCTTCTACGACTTCAAGCGCATCTTCGACGACACCTGTCAGCGCCATCACCTGCGCCAGCAGCTCATCCCCTACTTCATCAGCAGTCATCCCGGCAGCACCGCAGCCGACATGGCAGAACTGGCCATCATCACCAAATCGCTCGACTTCCACCTCGAACAGGTGCAGGACTTCACCCCCACCCCCATGACCGTAGCCACCGAGACATGGTACACCGGCTACCACCCCTACACACTCCAACCCATCTACTCAGCCCGCAGTCAGCGCGACAAACTAGCCCAGCGCCAGTTCTTCTTCTGGTACAAACGCGACCAGCAGCAACAGATCATCAACGAACTGCGCCGCATCGGACGTCCCGACCTCATCAAACGCCTCTTCGGTCAGAAATAAGAAGTCAGAAGTCAGATGTAAGATGTAAGTCCTTAACCCGTAAGCAGTAAACAGTAAACAGTAAACGGTAAACAGTAAACGGTAAACCTTACTTAACCCACTTTTCCAAATCCTGCTTCGTAGCGCCATTCAGCAGCTTACCCTCCTTCCAGTCGATATTCGGATAAGTCCGCTTCAGGTCAGAGCAAGAATTGCTGATAGAACTGCTGCCCGAAGTGGCAAACGGGATTACAGCCTTCCCTTTCAGGTCGTGAGCCTCAATAAAAGTATTTATAATCCTAGGGCATGTATTCCACCATATAGGGAAACCGATATACACAGTCTCATACCCCTGCATATTCTTCACCGAGCCCTTTATAGCAGGACGTGAACCCTTATCCTTCATCTCCACGCTGCTTCGGCTCTGCTTATTCCTCCAGTCCAGGTCATCCGCCGTATAAAGCTGCACCGGAGTAATCTCATACAAATCCGCATCAGCCACCTCAGCCAGCTGCTGAGCCACAGCCTTCGTCACTCCCGTTGCTGAGAAATAAGTCACCAATACCTTCTTTGCTTTCATGCCCTTCTGAGCGTATGCACCCATACCTATCGCCATGAGCGCCACAAAAATCAATACAGTCTTTTTCATACCATTTATTTGTTATTAGATTATTAAGTTTTTCAAAGCGCTGAACTGAACTTATCGTTTAGCCGTCACGAACTTATCGCTTAGCCCTCATGAAACATCCAACGCTTAGGAGAGAACTTTTAACAATATCGGAAAGCTACTTTTTCCTTTGCGAGGCACGGTTCTTCACGTTCTGGCGTATTTCGGCCTTATGTTTGGCTGCACCAGAGCCGTGGGCTCCGGTGTGGTATTGTTTTCCGCGAGCTTTGGTCTTTACTTTGTTGGGGTCTTCACGCTTCTCGCGTTTTGCTCCGGAGAAGGAGATGCCATTCATTATGGCGTATAGTATTTCGTCGTCGCTAGCCATTTTTTCTTACTGCTATCACTTCCATTTCGACGAGCCATGTGGGACGGCAAACGGGAGCGAGGGTTATTACTCGGGGTGTGGAGGGGAAGCGCTCGTCGTAGAGGCGCTTGACGAGTGGGTAGTCGGCAGGGTCGCGCAGATAGACGATCATCTGGACGACGTCGTCGTAGGTCATGCCGCCTTCGAGGAGGAGGGTCTCTACGTTTTCCCACATGCGGTGAGCCTGGGCGTTCACGTCGCCTACGTGGACTACCTTACCGTGGTTGTCGATGGAGGCGGTGCCGGAGATGTAGCATACGTGGCGGTCGTCGAGGTCGAGGACTACGCCGCGCTCGAAGGTGACTCCGTATTCGTAGGTGCGGTTGAGGTGGGTAGGTGCGTAGAGGTAGCGCTGCGTGGCTTTGGGGGTTATGGCGTAGCTCTCCATCTGGACGAGGGAGGCGGGCTGGATGGGACAACCGCCGATGCCTGTGGATGCGATGTAGTGGGTCTGGGAGTTCATGCCCATGCGCTCGAAGAGTTCGCGACGCGCGAGCACGAGTCCGCGGTATTGGGTATCGACATCTTTGACGAAGAACCAGGTGCGTATGCAGTTGCGCTCCATGGTGGCTCCGTGGGTGCCGAGGAAGGTCTCGTAGTGGGAGATGATGCTATGTGCCTGGTCGTAGGATGTCTCGGCTGTGGAGAGCTGCGCGTGGCTCCAGATGTGTTTGCGGCCTGCATGGCTGACGATGGTGGTGTCGGCACGGGAGGTCACCTGTGCCTGCGGACCTACGTAGTAGTACCACGCTGCTATTTTGCTGCCGTCGAGGGGCGACTGTCCGATGAAGGATGTGGTGCAGGGACGTGGGTCGTCGATGGCTGATGCCTGGTTGATGGCGTCGGAAAGGAAGAAGCGGCGCATCACGAGCTGCATGCCCTGCATCAGGGGCTGGGCCTCGAGCTCGCGGACGGCTGAGAGCAGACGGCTGCACTGACCGGAGAAGCTGTCTTCCCTACCCTCGACTGTAATCATGGCATGGACTTCTGCCAGCCCGCCTTCGGGAGAGAAGTGGGAGTAGCGGCAGAGGGTGCCGGATTGGGTGTTCTGTATTTTGTAGTTCATTTGTTTATCTGCTGGATGGTTCCTGTGGCAGGATTGAAGACAACGGATGTGGTGGCGTCTTTGCCGAAGAGTGTGGGTGCAAGGACGTCGAGTGTGCCGAACTGCGGGAATGGGAGGTCGCGGTCGTAGATGGTCTCTTTGGCTGAGAATATCTTCACGTTGGCTACGCTCGGCATGTTATAGACGATGCCTCCGACTTTACGTTTCTTGAGTTCTGCTTCGGTGGGCAGTGGCACGCTGTGCTGGTCGCGTATGCTGATGTAGTATGGTGCACCGGCTACGTCATCGTCGTCGAGGAGTCCGAGTTTGGAGGAGAAGCGGAAGAAGACAGTCTTCTGGATATCGGCATCGGGCATGATGCTGTAGGACTCGGTGTGGGTGGTGGTGTCGCGCCATCCGGTGAAGAGCTGGAGCAGTGCTGCTTCCTGCTGGTCGAGTTCGCCGAGTATGATGCGCATGGATGCTCCGTCCTTAGGCATGGATTCTACCTGTCCGCGACGGATGGCGTTTTTGCTTTCGCGTATGTCCATTATCTCTTGTGCCACGAGTTCGGCCATCTTGGTAGAGGACGCAGCTGCAAGTATCTCGGAGGTGAAGTACTGGCGACCGTTCAACTGGTTGCGGGTAGAAGTGGGTCGGGGCACCGCAGGAGTGGATGACGGTACGTTGGTGTTGATGGCAACGATGAGTCCGGCATCGGTGAGCTGAAGGAGCGGTGCGATGGTCTTGTCCTTGAGCTTGACGGTGAAGTATTTGAGTGTGTCGGGTTCGCCGTACTGGTAGATGTTGATGCTGCCGATTTCGTAGTAGGTCTGCGCCTCGGTCTGGACGTTCTGCATGTGGAGGTAGCGCTCTGCATAGCGGGAGAATTCGCCCGGGGTGTAGGTGATTTTGTGTACTGTGACGTCGGCACGGATGCCTGTGCGTGGAAGTGCGTAGTTCACTCCGTCGGCTACTATTCCGGGACGGAAGTCGCTGACTTGAGCGTTGGCCTTTGACCATTGACCATTGACCATTGAAAGTAGCAGGAGGGAAAAGATTGACTTTTTCATATTGTAATGTGTTTATTTATTGGTTCTATCGGGGTTATTCTTTACTTATCTGCTGAAATGCCGAAGGCAGGAAGTCGATGATGTCGGAGGCTATGAGGCTTTCCATGCCGAGACGCTGGGCTGCGAGGTCGCCGGAAAGTCCGTGGAGGAATACTCCGAGACGTGAGGCGTCGAGAGGTGTATAGCCTCGGGTGAGCAGTCCGAGCAGTATGCCTGTGAGCACGTCGCCGCTGCCTGCGGTTGCCATGCCTGCATTGCCGGTGGTGTTGACGTGGGTCGTGCCGTCGGGACAGCAGATGGTGGTGTCGGATCCTTTTATTATTATATATATGTGTAGGCGCTGGGCGAGCGCGAGTGTGAGTCGGAGGCGTTCGTCGGCTGAGGATGCAGGTCCGATGAGCCGGGTGAGTTCTCCGATATGGGGTGTGAGTATGCTGTCGAAGGGCAGCGATGGGAGTGCATCGGGATGCTGCGCCAGGATGTTGATGGCATCGGCATCGACGACTATCGGGCTGTGGCACTCTTTTATCTGCGAGAGCACGGCTGAGGCGGTAGCGGGGGCGGTGCCGAGTCCGGGACCGATGGCTACTGCCTGGTAAGGTGCCGTCGGGAGGGGCTGCGTGAATGCGTCGTCGCCCGACGGGGATATGATGGCTTCGGGTACGGCGACCTGAAGTATGGGTATGTTGAAGGAGGGGGTGGCTACGGTCAGCTTCCCTACCCCGCTGCGCAGGCATGCACGCGATGCCAGTATGGCTGCACCTGCCATGGCCCGACGACCCGCGATGAGCAGGGCATGACCCATGGTGCCTTTGTGTGCGTCGCGAGGACGGGACAGAAAGCTTACGGGCGAGGACTGCCGGCTGCTTATGGACTGTGGGTTACTCATAGCGCATGGTTTTTGTGGGGTTTGACACACTTATGAGGTGGGACGAGCCTATGATGACGAGCGAGGTGATGAGTATGGTGAGAAGGTTGAGCAGGAGTATGTAGGGATAGTTGAGCTGTATGGGTACGTAGGAGATGTAATAGACGGACGCATCAAGGGAAACGAGATGGAACCAGTGCTGGAGGTAGCAGAGGAGGAGTCCAGCTACGTTGCCGATGATGAGTCCCTTGCCTACGAGCATGACGGAGAAGGAGATGAAGATGCGTCGGATGGTGAAGTCGGTGGCTCCGAGCGATTTGAGTGTGCCTATCATGTTTATCTTGTCGAGCATGATGATGAGGAGTCCGCTGACGATGGTGAAGATGCTGACGCATATCATCAGAATGATAATCATGACGACGTTCATGTCGAGCACAGCAAGCCACGAGAAGGTGTGTGGTGCGAGTTCGCGAATGCTGAATACGCCGTAGGATACGCCACGATGGTCGGGACGGTTGTTGATGGAAAGTGCCATGTCGAAGGCTACATCGTTGACCCGAGAGAAGTCGCGAACGGTGATTTCATAACCGCTCGTCTCGTCTGCCGACCATCCGTTGAGACGCTGCACGGTGGCGAGGTCGGTGATGGCGTAGTTGGAGTCGTATTCGGTCATGTTGGTCTGGAAGATGCCGCAGACGGTGAAGCGCCGGGCACGCATCGACTCGTTGGAGAGGAAGTAGGCAAAGACGCGGTCGCCCTGACGGAGCTGGAGCTTGCGGGCTGTGGTCTGCGACAGCAGGAGCTGCGGTATGCCGTCGGCAGAAGGACGCGGCATGGAACCGCTGACGAGCGACTGATGGAGGAATGTGGTGTCGTAGTCGGCAGGCAGGCCCTTGAAGGTGATGCCGCAGAAGTCGGAGGAGGTCTTGAGCAGTCCCATCTTCAGTGCGAAGGACTGGACGTGGTCAACATCTGGAAAGCTGCGGACGACGCTGAGGAGGCTGTCGCCGGTGATGACTGGCAGCATCTGACGGTTGGAGTCGTAGGAAAGGGAAAGGAGCTGGACGTGGGAGGCAAAGCCTGTGACTTTGTTGGCTACCTCGCGTTTGAATCCAAGTACGACGGAGAGGGATATAATCATGACGGCTATACCGATGGCTATGCCTGCAAGGGCTATGCGAACAGCAGGGCGAGAAAATCTCTTCCCGCCCTCACTGTCATCTGAATATAGTTTCCGTGCTATGAATATATCGAATTTCATTCTGTTCTGCCAGGATATGCCTCTAGTGCCTTACGGAGTACGAAGAGGGCACGGACGAGGTCTTCCTTCTTGAGTACGTAGGCTATACGCACTTCGTTCTTGCCCGCTCCAGGGGTTGTATAGAATCCGGATGCCGGTGCCATCATGACTGTCTCGCCTTCGTAGTTGAAGCTTTCGAGACACCAGGCACAGAATTTCTCGCAGTCGTCAACGGGCAGTTTCGCTACGGTGTAGAATGCTCCCATAGGGATTGGAGAATAGACTCCGGGGATGCGGTTGAGTCCATCGATGAGGCATTTGCGTCGCTCTACGTATTCGTCATAGACTTCGCGTGTGTATTCCTCCGGGGCGTCGAGACTGGCTTCGGCTGCTATCTGTCCGATGAGTGGCGGAGAGAGTCGAGCCTGACAGAATTTCATCACTGCCTTACGGATTTCGGGGTTCTTGGTGATGAGTGCTCCGATGCGGATACCACACTCGGAGTAGCGCTTGCTGACGGAGTCGATGAGCACTACGTTCTGCTCGATGCCTTCAAGATGGCAAGCCGAGATGTAGGGCGAACCGGTATAGATGAATTCGCGATATACTTCGTCGGAGAAGAGGTAGAGGTCGTACTTCTTGACGAGGTCGCGAATCTGATTCATTTCACGACGTGTATAGAGATAGCCCGTAGGGTTGTTCGGATTGCAGATGAGGATGGCACGGGTACGCTCGTTGATGAGCTCCTCGAACTTCTCCACCTTCGGCAATGAGAATCCTTCCTCGATGGTAGTAGCTATGGTGCGGATGACGGCTCCGGCAGATATGGCAAATGCCATGTAGTTGGCGTATGCCGGTTCGGGTACGATAATCTCGTCACCCGGATTGAGACATGCAAGGAACGAGAAGAGCACTGCCTCGGAACCACCGGAAGTGATGATGATGTCGTCGGCTGTGAGGTTGATATCGTATTTGGCGTAGTAGTGAACCAGTTTTTCGCGATAGGAACGATAGCCCTGCGAAGGACTGTATTCGAGCACCTTGCGGTCGATGTTCTTGATTGCATCGATGGCTACTTGAGGTGTGGGCAGGTCGGGCTGTCCGATATTGAGGTGGTAAACATGAACGCCGCGACGCTTTGCAGCCTCAGCCAGCGGAGCCAGCTTTCGGATAGGCGATGAGGGCATTTCTGTGCCACGAATAGAGATTTTAGGCATAATAGATATTAAAATTTCGTGCAAAGTTAGCAATTAATTAGGAATTGGGAATTGGGAATTGGGAATTATTTGGTATTTTTGCGCAAAATTATTGCAACATGAATAATAGCACAGGACTGACTACGGCTGAACAGCAACTGCTGAGGGAGGAATTCAAACGTCTGCAATCTATTGCAGAGGACACGTTTCAGGCTGAAGACCTGAACAACGTGAGGACTCTGCTGCAGCAGGCTGCGGAGAGGGGACAGCTGCAACGCGACGCTTTCGGGCTGCATCCCCTACTCTTCGACTTGCAGACGGCTGTAATACTGGCTGAGGAGATAGGACTGAACCGTGCCAGTCTGTTGGCTGTGATGATTCATAACTATGTGGAGAAGGACAAGGAGAAGGTGAAACGTGTGTTCGGTCAGGAGGTGGCAAGCATCGTAGCCGGACTGAACAAGGTGAACGAGATATACCAGAAGACACCGGTGGTGGAGACGGAGAATTTCCGCGACCTCATCCTTTCGTTTGCCGAGGACATGCGTGTCATCTTCATCATCATTGCCAACAGGGTGAACCTGATGCGGCAGATAAAGAATAAGGGCACGGAGGAGGAACGCCGGAAGGTGGCTAACGAGGCTAGTGTGCTGTATGCCCCACTGGCTCATAAGCTGGGTCTGTACCTGATAAAGAGGGAACTGGAGGACTTGAGCCTGAAGTATCTGAAGCCCGACGTCTATTACATGATTAAGGAGAAGCTGAACGAGACACGTGCTTCGAGAGACAGGTATATAGCCAATTTCATCGGGCCGATAGAGGAAAAACTGAAGGCTGCCAACCTGCATTTCCACATAAAGTGCAGAACTAAGAGCATACACTCGATATGGCAGAAGATGCAGAAGCAGAAGTGTCAGTTTGAAGGCATATACGATTTGTTTGCCATCCGTGTGATTCTGGACAGCAAGAAGGAAAATGAGAAGCTGGAATGCTGGCAGGTGTTCTCAATCGTGACTGATATGTACCGCCCTAACCCGAAACGAATGAGGGACTGGCTGAGTGTGCCGAAATCGAACGGATATGAGAGTCTGCACATCACGGTGATGGGTCCGGAAGGTAAGTGGGTAGAGGTGCAAATCCGTACGGAGAGGATGGACGAAGTGGCAGAACGAGGACTTGCAGCCCACTGGAGATATAAGGGTGTAAAGGACTCCGGAACTAAGTTGGAGGAATGGCTGAAAGATGTACGTTCAGCACTTGAAAATCAGACTACAAGCGACGAACAGTTAATCAATCAGTTTAAGGTTGATTTATACTCTGACGAGGTGTTTGTATTCACTCCGAAAGGCGACCTATTCAAACTGCAGAAGGGAGCAACGGTGCTCGACTTTGCATTCCACATTCATACGAATATAGGATGCAAATGTATCGGTGGTCTGGTAAACGGAAAGAATGTTCCGATATATACCCGACTGCAGAGTGGCGACCAGGTGGAGATTCTGACATCGAACAAGCAGATTCCGAAACGCGACTGGCTCAACTTTGCAGTAACCGCCAAGGCAAGGAATAAAATAAGACAGAGTCTGCACGAGCAGGAAGCAAAGAACGCTGCATTTGCCAAGGAAGACCTGGAGAGGAAGTTCAAGCACCACAAGATTGAACCCGATGAGGGTACGATGATGAGGATGGTGAAGAAGCTGGGATACAAGCAGATGAACGATTTCTACCGTGCCATCTCGGACGGAGTAATCGATAGCGGATATATAGTAGAAAAATATAAGGAACAGACTGACCGCGAAGCTAATCCTGCACAATACACGACGGAGAACAGAAGTGCCGACGGATTTGTAAGGAATGTGACTGACGAACTGGCTCAGAGCAGCGGCGACGTGCTGGTCATCGACAACAGCGTGAAGGGTGTGGAGTATTCACTTGCCAAGTGCTGCAACCCTATATACGGCGACGATGTATTCGGATTTGTGACGATAAACCGAGGTATTAAGATACACCGCACTAACTGTCCGAATGCCGAGAGGCTGAAAGAGAGAATGAGCTACAGGGTAATCCGAGCACAATGGGCTGGTAAGGGAAGCAGCCAGTATGCCGTAATACTGCATGTTGTGGGAAACGATGATATCGGCATAGTAAACAACCTGACGTCGGTCATCAACAAGGAGAAGAACATCACGATGCGAGGTATAAGCATCCAGAGCAGTGAGGACGGACTGTTCTCGGGTACTCTGACCGTCATGATTGATGACAACAAGCAGATAGAGCAGCTGATAAAGAAGCTGAAGGCTGTGAAGGGAATAAAAAACATTTCGAGATAGAAGGAGATGAAGATAACGCTGCTTGTTGTAGGCAAGACCGTGGGTAAGGAACTGACGACACTTATCAGTGACTATGCAGAGAGGGTGACGCATTACGTACCCTTTGAGATGGTGACTATACCCGAACTGAAGAATACAAAGTCGCTCTCCATGGAGCAACAGAAACAAGCCGAAGGAGAACTGATAATGAAGCAGTTGCAAAGCAGCGATTATGTAGTTCTGCTCGACGAGAGAGGTAGGGAAATGAGAAGCGTGGACTTTGCCGACTGGATAGAGAAACGTCAGCAGACCGTAGGAAAGCGGTTGGTATTTGTCATCGGTGGTCCGTACGGATTCGCAAAGGACGTTTATGACAGGAAACAAGAGATGCTCAGTGTGTCGAAGATGACTTTCTCGCATCAGATGATACGTCTCATCTTCACCGAACAGCTATACAGGGCAATGACGATAATAAAGAACGAACCATATCATCATGAATAAAATCTCATATAAATATCTGACCGCAGTAGTGCTTGCCGCCCTACTCCTTTTGGCATGTAAGGGTGAAGACCGCAGTCATGAATACGAGGAGCTGACGGAGCACAACACGTGGGTGATGAACCAGATGAGGGATAAATACCTGTGGGGCGACCTGATTCCAGAACAAAACTACAAGGCGTATTTCTATACCCTCACAAAGTTTTTCTCGACTATTACCAAATCGGTCAATCAGAACGACTCATGGTCGTATTGTCAGATAGACAGCGCACTGACCGACCCCTATGAACGTGGCAATTTCAATCGGCTCGATTCCTACGGCATGGATTTCACAACAATCACCGACCCCACAAAAGCCACATCAAGAACATTTGCCAGAGTGACATACGTCGTAAATGGTTCACCAGCCGCAGAAGCCGGACTACATCGCAACTGCTTCATTTCAGAAGTGGACGGCACAAGGATGACGGCATCGGTAGCCACCAAGAACCTGAAGGAGGGAACCAGTCACGAAATCATATTCCACCACCTTGGCACTCTGGAGACTGGTGAATACTACTGGGAAGACACTACAAAGGTCACGCTTCAGCCCTCAAAAACAATTGTGGAACCTGCTTTCCCATGTTCAAAAACCATAACCAGGGACGCAACAAACGTAGCATATCTGCTGGCTACGCGCTTAGTGCCGCAACCGTATGAGACACAGTCGGCAAGTAATATATTCCTGAACGACATGGATACCAAGCTCACTGCACTGAAAGCAGACAATCCGCAGGAGATGGTTCTCGATTTGCGACTTTGCAATCACGGTACTGTAGAGATGGGCCACCGTCTGGCAAGCTATATAGTGCCTACCGACAAGAAGTCGGAAGTATTTGCACAGACCGAATGGAACAGCCGCTACTCCGGCAATAACACCATATATAAGTACGACTCGTCGGTAGGCAGTATGGAGCTGCAACGTATTTATATTATTACAAGCAACTATACACAGGGGGCAGCCGAATGGCTCATCAGGGCTCTGCAACTCACTCTGGGTGAAGATAATGTGATACTCATCGGAGAAAAAACTAAGGGACAGAACGTGATGACTGAGTTCATAGGTGAGGGCTATGGTCACAGACTCTTCCCTGCCGTATGCTATGTATCCGATGCTACAGGAAACCATTCGTATGGAGCATTCTCTCCACAATCATCAATAAGCGAAAATTCTTCAACTTACCTACTCTCGATGAAAGAGTATGGCGACGAGGAAGAGACTCTGCTCAAGGCTGCACTCGACCTTATTTTCCCGGAAGAAGAGGAAGAAGAACAAGAAGGGGAATAAGTTCTTTAGTTATTAGTTTTTAGCAATATAGCGACAAATTGTCATGCAAGATGTGACGATTTGTCGTTTGTTTTTGCCGTGGAACAACGATTGTTTGCGAAGCGAGGCAGAATTGTTAAACGAACTTCAACAACAATCAGCAAAATCAACCACAAGACGAGCGTGAGGTTCTGGAGAAATATGCTACCAACCTTATCGAACTCGCAAAGAACGGCAAACTGGATCCGGTAATCGGTCGTGACGAAGAGATACGACGAATACTGCAGATTCTGTCGCGACGCACCAAGAACAACCCTATACTGATAGGAGAACCTGGTACTGGTAAGACCGCCATCGTCGAAGGACTGGCAGGACGAATACTGCGAGGCGACGTACCAGACAACCTTAAGGATAAACAACTCTATAGCCTTGACATGGGTGCACTGATAGCCGGTGCAAAATATCAGGGTGAATTCGAGGAACGTCTGAAGGGTGTCATCAATGCCGTAGTGAAGAGCAACGGACAGATTATACTGTTTATTGACGAGATACATACCTTGGTAGGTGCCGGACAAACTCAGGGAGCAATGGACGCTGCCAACATCCTCAAACCAGCATTGGCACGAGGTGAACTCCGCAGCATCGGTGCCACGACACTTGACGAATACCAGAAATACTTCGAGAAGGACAAAGCTCTCGAACGCCGGTTCCAGACTGTTATGGTTGACGAACCGGATGTGATGTCAAGCATATCAATACTTCGTGGACTGAAGGAGCGATATGAGAACCACCACAAAGTGAGGATTAAGGATGAGGCTATCATCTCGGCTGTCGAACTCTCAAACCGTTACATCACCGAACGTTTTCTGCCGGATAAGGCAATCGACCTTATGGATGAAGCAGCAGCAAAGCTGAGGATGGAACGTGACTCTGTGCCTGAAGCACTCGACGAACTGAGTCGCCGAATCAAACAGCTGGAGATAGAACGCGAAGCCATAAAGCGTGAAAACGACAAAGAGAAACTCGACGAACTGAACCGTATCATCGACTCTCTGAAAGCCGACGAGAAGAAGCAGAAAGAGAAGTGGGAAGGCGAACGTGCTCTGCTCAACCAGATTCAGTCGGACAAGCAGCAGATAGAAAACCTGAAATTCGAAGCCGACAAGGCAGAACGTATGGGTGACTATGCCAAAGTAGCAGAGATACGCTACGGAAAACTGCAGCGGCTCGAAGAGGATATAAAAAACATCCAGCAGAAACTGGCAGAAGCTCAGGACGGCAATGCGATGGTGAAGGAAGAAGTGACCAGCGACGATATAGCCGACGTAGTAAGCCGTTGGACCGGCATTCCTGTCAGCAAGATGCAGATGTCGGAACGAAAGAAACTGCTTAACCTCGAAAGCGAACTCCATAAGCGAGTTATAGGTCAGGATAAAGCCATAAAAGCTGTAAGCGATGCTGTACGCCGTAGCCGTGCCGGTCTGCAAGACCCGAAACGTCCTATCGGTTCGTTCATTTTCCTCGGTACTACCGGTGTAGGTAAGACCGAACTGGCAAAGGCACTTGCCGACTACCTCTTCGACGACGAGTCGATGATGACACGTATCGATATGTCAGAATATCAGGAGAAGCATACGGTGAGCCGACTCGTAGGAGCTCCTCCGGGATATATAGGATATGAGGAAGGCGGACAGCTGACCGAAGCCGTACGACGCAAACCATACTCAGTAGTCCTGTTCGACGAGATAGAGAAAGCGCATCCCGATGTGTTCAATGTGCTGCTCCAGGTACTTGACGACGGACGACTCACCGATAACAAGGGACGTACCGTAAACTTCAAGAACACCATAATAATCATGACGAGCAATGCACCACGCGAATCACTCATGAACATCTTCCGTCCTGAGTTCCTCAACCGAGTTGACGAGATAATCGACTTCACACCGCTTGGCGAGGCAGAGATACGTCAGATTGTCAAACTGCAAATCGACCGTGTAGTCAAGATGGTAGCCGACAACGGAATCTCACTCCATGTCAACGACGCAGCTATCGACCTCATAGCCAAAGTTGGTTTCGACCCGCAATTCGGAGCAAGGCCTGTGAAACGGGCTATTCAGGAGAAAATGCTCAATGAACTGTCGAAGAAGATGCTGAGTGGAGAAATCGATCGTGAAAAGGAGATTGAAGTAAGTGCCGATGGTGAGAATCTCACGTTTGAAAGTAAATAACAGCAGGTGTAAAAGTTTTAATTAAAACCACTGATACACTCAAGTCCTGAAGTCAAATACGATTTCAGGACTTTGATTTTGCCATCGACCAGACCTCCGTCAGCGACGAAGTGCAGGACATACGCATATTCAACTCCGAAGGTAAACAGATAGCTAGTGGCGAAACGAAGCAAATAGCAGACAACCGTCTGCTCGTCACTCCGCAGACTTATATCCCCACAGAGATTACCGACAAACCATCAGCCGACGAAGCCCAGTGGAACGGAACTGCCGGAATCTACAACATCGCAGGTCTGCAGCAGCCCACCCTCAGCCGTGGATTCTACATTATCCGCGACCGAAACGGAAACACACGTAAAATACTGAAAAAATAAACCAGACTGTAAACGGTAAACTGTAAACAGTAAACGGTAAACTGTAAACTACTCCTTCACCCTGTCTGCTATCATAGGTTTCAGATACGGCTTCAGTTCATTATAACCAAACGAAAGCGAAATCTGTCCCAAGGCATACGGAGCAATGTCATACTGGTTGAAGAAAAACGACAGGCTGTCCTTGTCAAGCCAGAAATTCTGCGGTATGAACATATCCACCATCTCAAGGAAGCCTTTCTCCTTCAGTTCTTCAAGAGTGTTCACACCCTGATCTTTCATCAGTTTCCGGGTCAGCATCAAGCGTAGAGAGTCTGAGTTGGAATCCTCAAACACATCCCATAGTTCTATAGGTGTACCAGTTTGCAAGTCAAAACGCTTTATAGTCACCATCTGAGTGGGATGAGCACCGCCACCGTAGTAATCCTCCCTGAACGTATAATTGATTACATCCTTCAGTCCCAAATCAACAGTACCCGTTACGTGATCGTAGCATGTAACCATATACTCCTCATACGTAAACTCCTTCTTTTTCTCCTCTATAAAGCCGCTTATAGCCTCCGACACAGTCATATACGACGGCTGTCCGAGCAACTGAGTGATGATACACTTATTTATCAGCGTACAGGCTAGCGAATCAGTCTGTTCGCCAAACTGCAGCGAATCGACTGTCACACTCATGTCGAATACCAATTCTTCATCATCATCCGGTCTGGCAAACTCCTCTGGCAGCTCCTTCAGCTCGGCAGTACTTACCCTCAGCACCTCGTTAGCCCTGCCTATCTGCATACTGCGCAGATTATTTCCTTCCGAACAGGCATAACACATCAGAATACAGAAAAAAACAGTCAGATATGGATAGATTTTTTTCATCAAACAAAAATTTTCGGCAAAGGTACTAAATAAATTAATGAAAAAATGAAAAGATAAAAAATTAATTCTATATCTTTGCAGACACATTTTAATTAAGAAAAAACTGACACATATGAAAATTTGTAAAATCCTTATCACTGTCCTCTTCAGCGCAGCGCTTCTCATGTCGTGCGATAGCGAGAAGATATTGCCTGTCGATGAGTTGCCGACAGAGGTTCGTGCCTATGTTGGCAATGCATATCCTGAAGCGGTTATCATATATGCAAAGCAGGAGTCAAGCCTCTTCAATACAACATACGAGGTACAGCTCGACAACGGAATAAAAGTAGAATTCAACGAGGAAGGCCAGCCTATCGACATCGAATTCGACGTTGACGACTGATTTTCCATTCTTTCAGAAACAACAAAACATTCGTATCTACGATATTGATTATTAATCACTAAAAACACATTCAGACTTATGGTTTATTCTAAAGAAGTACAAGAAATGTGCTGTGTTGCCAAAGGCCCTAACCACGGACCGGCTCCAATTCCCGAAGAGGGCAAGTGGATTCAGGCAAAAGAGATCAAGGACATCTCAGGTATGACACACGGAATCGGTTGGTGCGCTCCACAGCAGGGTTGCTGCAAGTTGTCGCTCAACGTGAAGGAAGGCATCATCGAAGAGTGTCTCGTCGAGACCATCGGTTGTTCAGGTATGACTCACTCTGCTGCTATGGCATCAGAAATTCTTCCTGGCAAGACCATCCTCGAAGCACTCAACACCGACCTCGTTTGCGACGCCATCAACACAGCAATGCGCGAACTCTTCCTCCAGATCGTTTACGGACGTACCCAGAGCGCATTCTCTGAGGGCGGACTCGTCATCGGTGCCGGACTCGAAGACCTCGGTAAGGGACTCGTATCCCAGTGCGGAACCCTCTACGGCACAAAGCTCAAGGGCACACGCTACCTCCAGCTCACCGAAGGCTACATCACAAAGATGTTCCTCGACTCAGACAACGAGGTTTGTGGCTACGAATACGTTCACATGGGCAAGTTCATGGAAGCAGTGAAGAAGGGCATGGATGCCAACGAAGCACTCAAGAGTGTCACAGGCACTTATGGCCGCACAAAGCCAGAACAGGGAGTTGTTAAATCAATTGATCCACGTAAAGAATAAAGGAGGAAACAGACTATGATTAGAGAAGTAAAATTTGAAAGTCAAGACCGTCGTATGAAGCAGATTCTCGCTGCTCTCAACGAAAACGGCATTTCCTCTATCGAAGAGGCAAACCAGATTTGCGAAAAGGCAGGTCTCGATCCATACATGACATGCGAAGAGACACAGCGCATCTGCTTCGAAAATGCAAAATGGGCATACGTAGTAGGTTCAGCCATCGCAATCAAGAAGGGATGCAAGAACGCAGCTGACGCAGCCGAGGCAATCGGTATCGGTCTTCAGGCATTCTGTATTCCTGGTTCAGTAGCTGACGACCGTAAGGTAGGTATCGGCCACGGAAACCTCGCAGCACGTCTTCTCCGCGAAGAGACTGAGTGTTTTGCATTCCTCGCAGGTCACGAGTCATTCGCAGCAGCAGAAGGTGCAATCAAGATTGCTGAAATGGCAAACAAAGTACGTCAGAAGCCACTCCGCTGCATCCTCAACGGACTCGGCAAAGACGCAGCCATGATTATCTCACGTATCAACGGCTTCACATACGTACAGACAAAGTTCGACTACTTCACAGGCGAACTCAAGGTAGTGAAGACAAAGGCATACTCCGACGGACCACGTGCCAAGGTTAACTGCTACGGCGCAGACGACGTTCGCGAAGGCGTTGCAATCCTTTGGAAAGAGAACGTAGATGTCAGCATCACAGGTAACTCAACCAACCCGACACGTTTCCAGCACCCAGTAGCAGGTACATACAAGAAAGAGCGCGTACTTGCAGGCAAGCCATACTTCTCAGTTGCTTCAGGTGGTGGTACAGGTCGTACACTCCATCCCGACAACATGGCAGCAGGTCCTGCATCCTACGGTATGACCGACACCCTCGGACGTATGCACTCTGATGCACAGTTCGCAGGTTCTTCATCCGTACCGGCACACGTAGAGATGATGGGCTTCCTCGGCATCGGAAACAACCCGATGGTAGGATGTACAGTAGCTTGTGCAGTAAACGTAGCACTCGCACTCAACAAGTAACCCACTTCCCTACTCTCTATATGCAAAGAGGAACCGCCCCTGGCAGTTCCTCTTTCTTTTTGTATATGTGCTCCGTTTCCTTCCTTAAATACTCAACTCGTTGAGCACTTCGAGCAATCGTTTGTCGAAGAACTTGTCCGTGCGGATAGCTTCAGTGAAGGGCACGAGGGCAGCATCGTTGTGGTGTATTCCAATCATCATGTTGCGCTGCCCCATCTTGATAGCCTCAATAGCAGCTACTCCCAGTACGCTTGCCAGCACACGGTCGCGAGCCGACGGTGTTCCACCGCGCTGCAGGTGACCAAGGATAGATACACGTACGTCAAATCCCGGGAACTCCTTCTTCACACGTTCAGCATAATACATAGCGCCACACTTCTGACTCTCCGATACGATTACGATACACGATTTCTTCGACTTACGGATACCGCGCTTCATGAATTCAGCCAACTGGTCCTCGTTAGTCACCTCCTCCGGCACGATAGCCGCCTCGGCACCGCAAGCGAGAGCTGCATTCATTGCCAGATAGCCGGCATCGCGTCCCATCACTTCCACGAAGAAGATGCGCTCGTGACTGTTCGCAGTATCACGAATGCGGTCCACACACTCCATGATGGTGTTCATCGTTGTGTCGTAGCCGATGGTTGCGTCCGTACCATAAAGGTCGTTATCTATCGTACCCGGCAGGCCGATTACAGGGAAGTCGAACTCCATGCCGAAATCGCGGGCACCGGTCAGCGAACCGTTACCTCCGATGACTATAAGAGCATCAATCTCCTCACGTTTGCAAGTCTCGTACGCCTTCTGCATACCCTCCGGAGTCATGAACTCCATCGAGCGGGCAGTCTTCAGGATAGTACCTCCTCGGTTGATGATACCGCTGACATCCTCTGTCGTCAACGTCTTCATTTCACCATTGATGAGTCCTTCGTAGCCACGATAGATACCTTTGACTGTGAAATCATTATAAATACCGGCACGTGTCACGGCACGTATAGCGGCATTCATGCCCGGAGCGTCACCGCCCGAGGTCAACAATCCGATAGTCTTAATCTTGCTCATAGTATTATATAATGGTTATTGGTTATAGACTTTACTGCAAAGTAATAGAATATGAATGACATTTGCAATATTTTTCAAAAAAACATATCTCTTTCCTGCGAAAAGAAGAAAAACTTTGTATCTTCGCAAAATAAAATTCCAACATATCTAAAATGAAGACAAAACTATCAACACTTACCCTTCTCCTTTGCGTCTCCATCCTTCTCTCCCTCCTCGGATGTAAGCAAACGACAACGCCTCGCGACACGACCCACATCCCCGTCGTCATCCTCGACGGCGACTTCGGTTCCTCCACCGACGACCTCTTTGCCCTCGAGATGCTCATCCGCTACGAAGAGCAGGACCGCTGTCAGCTGCTCGGAGTCATCGTCGATCGTGAAGGAACGGAAAACGCAGCCTGCGTCGATGTCATGGCCACCTACTTCGGCCACCCCGACCTTCCCATCGGTCTTGAGCGCAACGGTGTCAAGAACCCCAAAGTGTGGATAGACTATACCAGCCTCCCCCGTTACACCGACAAAAGCGGGAAACTCCTCTTCAGCCGCACTCTATCCGACTACAATGCACTGCCAGACGGCTGGCAGCTCTACCGACGCATGCTCGTTGCCCAGCCCGACCGCTCCGTTTCCATTATAAGCATCGGCTTCGTCAGCAGCCTTGCCCAGCTGCTCCAGTCCAAGGGCGACGACATCTCACCCCTCAGCGGAGTCGAACTCGTACGCCGTAAAGTCAAATGCCTCTACATCCAGGGAGGCGTCTTCAGTAAGGCCAACGAAGCGTGCTACAATTTCGGTCAGGGCATTTCATTTGCTCAGACCCTCATCAGTCTCTGGCCCTCCGATGTCGATGTCATCTTCTCCCCGGGCGAAGTGGGTCAGTGCGTCGAATATCGTCCCGAACTGGTCATTTCCGACATCTCGTGGACCGACCGCAACCCCATCAAGCAAGTTTACCTCCGCTGCAACTGCAACACAGGTCAGAAGATGTGGGATGCCCTTCCCGTCATCAACGCCATCGAAGGCGACCGGAACTTCATCCTCTCCGAGCGCGGCACCGTCAGCATCGACGACAGCGCCGTCACCCGTTTCACACCCCTTCCTACAGGCAACTGCCGCTACCAGATACCCGGCGACAGCCTCTGGGCGGATTCTATTCTCCAGAAAATCCGCAACATAAACAAAATACGATAAAAAGTAAAGGCACCGCCCTGAATCGGGGCAGTGCCATCCTATTTCATTGGTTTTATCATCGACTCGATGAATCCTAACGGATTTCACCACCATGAACGAAGTAATCTTCATCATCACCATCCTGTCACCTATCCCAGTGAAATCACCGCATTGTGCAGCATTATCAAACTCAACTATGTCCTCCTCTAATGGCTGCGGGTTCAGCCCTTGCGCTATCATTATAGCAAATGCCCGTTTCAATTCTTCTTCTTCCATCATTATGTAGTTTTCTTTAAATCCTAAAAAGGTAAATCAAGTTCGGGGACATCCTCGGCAACCACAAGTTGTGCACCTAGTTCCTCCGTGCGAACAACATCCTTAATCTTCGAGCGATACTTATGGAACGTATCCAGATTCTCAATCTCCAGACGGCGAAGACGGCTCATCTCAACAAACTCCTGTTCGCGTTCGATACCAAGAAAACGGCGACCAAGCAGATTGGCAGCAATGCCAGTTGTCGAACTTCCGGCAAAAGGGTCTAGAATCCACGCACCGGATTTAGTTGAAGCCATTATGATGCGGCTCAACAGAGCCAATGGCTTTTGCGTAGGATGCTTGCCGCACGATTTCTCCCAAGGTACGATAGCCGGCAGTCGCCACACATCAGTCATCTGCTTGTCATCATTCAGATACTTCATCAACTCATAATTATAGTAATGCGGCTTCTTTGCACACTTCCGTGCCCAGATGATGAACTCTGTGCTGTACGTGAAATAGCGGCACGAAACGTTTGGTGGCGGATTAGTCTTTGCCCACGTAATCACATTGAGAATCTTAAATCCCAACTGCGTTAGACAATTAGCCACAGAGAAAATATTATGATACGTGCCTGAAATCCATATCGTGCCATTATCCTTCAGTTTCTCCCTGCAAAGGGAAATCCACCTCCGATTGAAATCGTCAATCTCCTCCTGCGTACCACCTCTGTCCCATTCCCCCTTATTCACACTCACGACTTTACCCGACTGTACACTTATTCCGTCGTTCGACAAGAAATAAGGCGGGTCAGCAAATATCATGTCGAACTTGAATTTGAACTGCGGAAGCAACTCAAACGTATCGCCATGAAGAAGGTTGAAGTTACGATTGGCAGAACGATAAAACGGTTGAACTCCCTGCTTGTTATCTGAATAGCCATCTATATATTTCAGATTAGGATAATCAAGTACGACCTTGTCATCTCGACTTAGATCTCGGACTCTCTCCTCAGCTTTCTGAGCTGACGAGACACCCACGTATACACTACGTGACGAAGCCGTCGTTCTCGTTACTTGATAATCCATTTGCATCGTTAGCGGATGCAAAAGTAAGATCAAAAAAATATATAAATGGGAAAAGATCATTCTTTAATATTTTTGATCAAAAAAGATCATTTCTAATTTTTCTCAATGGGTTAATTAGGCGATTGAGGCCGATTAGGCATTGCCCCATAAACCTATTTTGCCCCATTATCCCCGTTATATCCGTGTCCTTCATACGGTATCTTCCCATAGGCTCCGTTTTTCTTCTGCCAGTCCTTTCTTGCCTTGTACAATTCCTCTTTGATACCGCCTTTCTCAACGAAATCACGTTTCTTCCATTCAATCAGCCCCTTTATCAGTACATCACACTGACGAATTAACGTAATGGCGATGTTGGCAATAGTTTCATCCGAACGTTCTTTTATCTTCTCTCTGAAAATAGCGGAGTCGAGGTGAGTTCTGCAAAAGTCACGCGTCTGCACACAACGAGGGTCGTCATATTTCCATTGCTCCAAATCGCGTACACGCAGATAATCCTCATAATCCAACAATAACTCATGAAGTGATGCTCTGTTCACATTCGTCAGCTTCAACTCCATTTCGCGTGACGTGATACCATCGATATTTCCCTCAGCCAGATTCTGCTTTCCCGAGCGGGCAGCCTGAATCATCTGGTCAACCGTCCGGTCGTTAGGTTTCAGAAAAGTATTGGCAAAGTAATACGTTACATCATATATACACTCAGCCTTCTTAAACGCCTTTAATGTCCGGTAGTTATTGTCCTGTCTTAGGAAATTCTTATCTTCATCCATAGTTAAAGTTTTTTATATTTTCCTCTACCTTTAAATTCTATGAAACCTTTGTCTCGGAGGAATTGCAACTGCTGGCGTATTTTGTCGGGGATATGATTGTTATCAGGGTGCTTCAGCTTCAGTTCATCTTCAAAGGCATATAATTGGTCAAGTGAAAACGTTGTGTCGAGACGCTCAATGAGATGTAATGTATCCATCAACCAACCACGACTTCTCATAGAGTCGGTTTGAAGATTATACACCTTCTGATACTGAGTTACAACATCTTGGATTGGTCGTACCATACCATTCCTTATTATTGGAATCTTTGCAGTCGCCGGTATTGCTTTCATAAGAATATTACACCCCTCCCAGCCTGCTCTCCGTGCCGTACTTGGCAACTCCGCTCTTTTCTCTATGACTGACGGAGTAAAAAAGCATTTGGGTACTACTACCAGGTTGTTAACTTCATAGCGGTTGTAGTGCAGAAAAAAGAAACTGGGATTGTCAAGCGAAGTGATACGTCCTATCATCGTTCGATAAACACCATCCGCTACAGTTGCTTGAAAACTTTCACTTTTTGTCTTCTTGCTTTTCAACTCATATTGTGATTTGCATTTTTCGCAAACATAATCTTTCACAGGTGCATTAGGTTCTGCACGGCGAATAGACACTTCGCCACAGATAGGGCAATACATATTTCGCGCTAACCAATCCTCGGTCAGCACACGTGCTATCTGCGTTGGACTTTTATATCCTTCTGCTAACGAAATGTCAAAACGTAAATTCATATCTTTCTTAATCGCAACGACTCACTCTCTTTAAGGCACTTCTCTACCTTTTCTTTTTTTTCAACAGGTTTTGCTCTCATTGTCGTTTGATTTAGTCAGCTGGCGTCCCAGTTGTTCTTTTCAATGTCATAGTATATCAGGTGCGAAGATACAAAGTTTTTTTCGTAACTTTCAAACTCAAACCGATATTTTTTGTTTTTACCTCGAAGTCACATCCTACTACGGTAAGCAGTCAGCTGTAAGCGATAAGCTAATTTTACACAAATTTACACACGTTAACACTTTGTAATTGTTACAATGTTACAATGTTACAATGTTACAGAAACTTTTCTCCTAAGCGTTGAGCTTTTCGTGACGGCTAACCGACAAGTTCATGATGGCTAAACGACAAGTTCAGTTCAGCGCTCCTCTAAACGTTATATTATATATATATAAGAAACTATTAGTAATAACCGGTTAATACAAATAGTTCTTAATCTATAATACGCGCGAAATCAGCAAAATGCGCTTGTAACATTGTAACATTGTAACATTGTAACAAATTTCAGGAAAAAGCACATTGAATAAAGCCCACAAATGTAAACAAAAGTTAAATTCCAATCCAAAAATTATTAAGGGTATTGCGTGTCGTAACTTTGCAGAGACAAGAGAAAAATGGACTTTAAGATTAAACCTTTTGAGCACCGGATGGTCATATAAGTGGATTTATGGATTTACGGATTTACATATTGATGATGATATTCTCGATTTTGGGGTCGGGACTGTCAACTGCGCAGGCACAGAATGTGCTACCGTCGCGCCATAACCTGACGGGACGGGTGCTGGACTCGGAGGAGGGACTGCCGCTGCAGAGCTGTACGGTGATTCTGGCAAAGAGCGATTCGACGGGGATGATTACAGGTGCCATCGCTAACGGCAGCGGAAACTGGACGTTGAAGAATGTGGCTGACGGACGATATGTGGTGAAGATTACGTTCCTGGGCTATCATACGTTCTATCACGCCATAGAATTGAAGGCAACAAATGCTGCGACATATAATATGGGTACTATCCTGCTGACACCTTCGAACATAGAACTGAAGACGGCTGTGGTGACGGGACAACTGAAGGAGGTAGAGGTGAAAGAGGATACGGTAATATTCAATGCGGATGCGTTCAAGGTGCCGGAGGGCAGTGTGCTGGAGGAACTGATACGCAAGTTACCTGGAGCGGAGGTGGCTGACGACGGAACGGTGAAGATAAACGGCAAGACGGTAAAAAAAATTCTGGTGGAGGGAAAAGAGTTTTTCTCAACGGACAAGAATATGGCTATGAAGAATCTGCCGACGGAAATCATCGATAAAATAAAGACGTATGACAAGCAGTCGGACATGAGCCGCATAACAGGAATCGACGACGGAGAGGAAGAGACAGTAATCGATATCGGAATAAAGAAGGGCATGAAGAAGGGATGGTTCGGAAACATCGACCTAGGCGCAGGTTCGAGAAATAGACGGGCTGGACGACTAATGCTAAACCGATTCACCGACAAACGGCAGGCTTCGCTCATCGGAAACTGGAACAACATAAACGACCAGACTGGTGGCGGAGGCGGCAGAGGCGGCAATAACGGTGTGACGACAAGCTACATGACGGGACTGAACATTGCGTTCGACTTGAATAAATGGGAAGTGGGCGGCAACGTGCGCTATTCGGGCAGGAAGAACGACGTGCAGACTAAGAGCAGCAGTCAGAATTTCATGACAACCCTGGCATCGTACTCTAACAGCTGGAATCAGAGCCTCAGCAAGAACAGGAACTTGAACGGAGATTTTAAGATAGAATGGAAACCGGACTCGATGACTACCCTACTGCTGCGTCCGTCGTTCGCTTTCGGTGACAACGACTCGGACAGCAACGGACAGGAGGCTACGTTCAACGACGACCCGTACAGCGAAGAGATAACCGACCCGCTGACCCAAATGGACAAGATAGACCACTCGAAGAAGGTGAACAGCAGCGACCGGAAGACATGGAACGACGGCTCGAACTACAGCGCGAATGCCAACGTGATGCTGAACCGGCAACTGGGGGGCAACCCGTGGTTCGGCGAGGGACCGGAGAACGGAAGAAGCGGAAGAAACGTGAGTCTGAGGGTGTCGGGCTCGACATCGGGCAGCAAAAGCAAGACGTTCAACTACACGAATACTATCTATTACCAGAGGAACGACTCGCTGGACTTGACTTACCGCTACAGGAATACTCCGTCGTATAACCGTAGCTACAACGTGGGAGTGACGTACTCGGAACCCATAATGCGCAATCTGTTTGCACAGCTGAACTACAGCTACGGCTATCAGAAGCGGCACTCGGAGGGCGACACATACGATTTCGGAAAGATTAACGAGATAGGTCGGCAGATGTGGGAAGACTACGGACAATACGGTATGCTGGCTCCGAATTATTTCGAGTTTCTGTCGGACTCGCTCTCGAGATACAGCGACAACGTGAACAAAACGCATAACATGGAGTTTTCGCTGCGATACATCACGAGTCTGCTCAACATCAGTGCCGGTGTGCGCATAGAGCAGCAGAATCAGACGATGGCATACCAGTATCAGGGACTGGACACGCTGGCCTCGAGGTCGTACTGGAGGGTATCGCCCACGCTGAACGCACGCTTTCGCTTCAGCAAGCAGCACACGCTGCGCATCAGGTACCGCGGACAGACTCAGCAGCCAGACATGACCGACCTGTTCAACCTGACGGATAACTCGAACCCGCTGAACATCAGAACGGGTAATCCCGACCTGAAGCCGTCGTTCACGAACAATATCAATATCGACTATAACAATTACCTGCAAGAGACGCAGCAAAGCATCTTCGGACGGCTGTCGTTCTCGAATACCCTGAATGCCATAACGAACAAGACGGAGTATAACCCCTCAACCGGTGGACAGAAAACACGACCCGAGAACATCAACGGCAACTGGTCGATGAATGCCAATGCAGGATTCAACACTCCACTGTTCTGGGAGAAGCTGATGCTCAACACGAACACTACGTTCGGATACCAGAACCACGTAAGCTACATATACCAGCAGAAACAAACGATAACGAACACGGTGCACCAGACCAGCGTGGGCGAGAGGATGAGCCTCACCCTGCGACTGGGGTACTGGGACATCAGGGCAAACGGAAACTTCATGTATTCACGCTCGGCAAGCGAATATGTGGAGGCTTCGAACCAGAACACGTTCAACTTCTCATACGGACTTTCATCGACGGGCAACTTCGAAAACGGCTTCGGATTTTCTACTGACATACAGATGAGCAGCCGTCGCGGCTATTCAGCATCGGAGATGAACACGAACGAACTCATCTGGAATGCTCAGTTGAGCTACCGCTTCCTGGCACAACGCCAGGCTACCATCAGTCTGCGAATGTACGACATACTGCACCAACGCTCAAACGTGAGCCGCACCATCTCTGCCTACAGCCGCAGGGACTCTGAGAACAACAGCATCAACTCATTCTTCATGATTCACTTCATGTACCGACTGAATATGTTCGGCGATAGAAATGCACGACAGAATCTGAGAAACGAACGGCAGATGCGCGAGGCGTATCAGCGTGAGGATTTCGGCGAACGTGAAAGCAGAGGAGAAGGAGGACGAGGCTTCGGTGGAGGCCGTGGAGGTGGTTTCGGCGGCGGAAGAGGAGGCAGAAACTGATAAATTCGCGCTTTTTTCTTAAAAATATCCCTCAAAAATTTGCACCTTTGCACTCGCAAAACGAACGGTGCGTTAGTTCAGTAGGTTAGAATACATGCCTGTCACGCATGGGGTCACGAGTTCGAGTCTCGTACGCACCGCAGCAGAACGGATAATGTAAGTTATCCGTTTTTTTTGGCGCCAGACTTTACCGACATGACGACATCCCGACATTTCGATACAACGAAAGGCGCCCATAGTAAAAACAAACATACGTTTAACATGAAAAAACAATTAGTTACACTGTTCTCACTCCTCTCGTTGTTTACGGCTACCCTACCCGCTCAGGAGAAAGAGATATACATACCGAAGGACTTGAGAGAGAACCACTTTGAGAGCGACACGGCCCGCTGGAGCTACCAGCGCATGGCTAAGACGGAAAACTTCGTAGTGTTCTGGGAGCGCGGTTTCGGCAACGACCTGAGCAAGGCTCCGGCACTCGAGGGACACGACATGACTGTCGATTTGAATAATCTGAAAGAGAAACTGGAAACATTCTACAAGTATTACCGCGACACGCTCAAGTTTGTGTTGCTAGGCAGTAAGTCGGAGAAATATAGGATGATGGCTATGCTGAACTATTCGCTCGAAGGCACTGCCTACGGAGGCGACTACGACGAGACGATAGGTGCGCTGTGGATTGCCCCCAACAGGGTGAAAGACCGTAAGCTCAATGCTATAGCCCACGAGATAGGTCACTCGTTCCAAAGCCAGATATCTAGCGACGGAGAGGGTGAATGCTGGGGAGGAGGAGGCATATTCGAGATGACGAGTCAATGGATGCTGTGGCAGGTGAATCCGCACTGGATAGACGAGGAACTGTTTCATTGGCAAGGATTCGTAAAGGGAGCAAACCTGCCGTTCCTTGCAGGTGAGAATATATATCACTCACCCTACGTATTAGAATATTGGAGCATGAAGCACGGCAAGACGGTCATAGCCGACCTGTTCAGGAATGGTAAACGAGGTGAAGACCCTGCACAGACTTATATGCGTATGTTCGGACTCGACGAGCGGCAGTTTGCGCTAGAGATATGCGATGCATACAGCCGGCTCGTCACTTTCGACTTCCCGAGGGTGAAGGAGATGTGCAGCAAGTATTCGGGACAGTTGCTCAACGAGGAACCGCTCATGACATACGGGGTGAATGTACGTAGCCTACCTGTAAATGGCAAATGGTCAATAATCGATATTCAATCAACGTCGCCTTCCGACGGTTTTGCCTATCGTATAGTAGCCGTAGATGGAGACAACAATGCTACTTATTCAGATATAAAAACAATGGGGAAGGTGAAATTCAGAGTGCCGCAGGGTACTGTAAAACTGTATAGCGTAGTGGTGGCCTACCCCAAGGACGGATATCAGCCTGTGCTATTCGGTCCACAATATGAGAACCCGAATCCGCGACGTATTTATCCGTACATTATTAAATAGATAAGAAAAAACTGTCGAAAAAAAATTGCAAAAACCCTGCGGTTAGCTATCTTTGCACCCGAATTTATAAAGAAAACCCGTTTTAACTAAAGCCATGATGATTATGATACGTACTTTTATTACTACAGTTTTTCTTTCCCTCTGTGTTACCGCTATGGCACAGAAATACCTGAAAGCGGCACAAAAGGGCGATGCA
>CAJODY010000001.1 GCA_905233285.1 uncultured Bacteroidaceae bacterium | reverse complement strand
TCGCGAACCATCTGGCCTGCATTCAGTCCGTGTTCACTGACCATGTCGTCGCTCATCATGATAGAAAGCTGAGGCTTGTTGTCAGCGTGAGAACCAATGACGCAGAGCAGTGAACCCTCGACAGCAGCACGAATCTTGAAAGCAAGGTCTTTGGCTGCAGCAGGAACCATAGGCAATACGGCAGAAACTACCTTCACACCATTCACCTCGCGAGCCTTTTCAACCAACTGCTTGGCAGCACGTTCTACAGCCTGTGCCTGGAAACCTTCGATTTCCTTCTTCATCGAGTCGTGCTCCTCGATGTACTTCTGAATCACGCCTTGCAGGTCTTTGGCATTATTGAAGAACGACTTGATGACCTTCAGCGTGTCTTCCAACTGATATAGCAACTCTTCGCACTCCTTGCCTGTCTTGGCCTCAATACGGCGGATACCTGCTGCCACGCTGCTCTCAGAGAGAATCTTGAAGAAACCGATGCGACCTGTTGAAGTGGCATGGATACCACCGCAGAGCTCGCACGACGGACCAAAGCGCATGACACGCACCTTATCACCATATTTCTCGCCAAACAAGGCGATAGCACCCAGTTTCTTGGCTTCTTCCATCGGCATATCGCGATGTTCGTCACGAGGCAGGTCCTGACGGATCATGTCGTTGACGATACGCTCTACCTCGCGCAGCTGCTCGTCAGTCACCTTCTCGAAGTGCGAGAAGTCGAAACGCAGCGTGTCGGGCGATACAAACGAACCCTTCTGCTCCACGTGGTCACCCAGTACCTGCTTCAAGGCATAGTCGAGCAGGTGGGTAGCGGTGTGGTTGGCAGCCGAAGCGTCGCGCTTGTCGGTATCGACACAAGCCATGAACTGGGCTGCGGGGTCTTTAGGCAACTGCTTGACGATATGAACAGTCTGGCCGTTCTCGCGTTTGGAGTCGATAACCTCGATGGTCTCGTTCTCAGAGACGAGCACACCCTGATCACCAACCTGTCCACCCATCTCGCCATAGAATGGTGTGGCAGACAGCACGATTTCGTAGAACTCATTCTTCTTCTGCGTCACCTTGCGGTAGCGCAGAATCTCGCACTCATATTCCGAGTAGTCGTAGCCTACGAACTGCTGTTCGCCAGCCTTCAGCTCTACCCAGTCGCTATTCTCAACGGCAGCGGCATTACGGGCACGCTCCTTCTGTTTCTGCATCTCCACGTTGAACTGCTCCTCGTCAACGGTAAAACCATTCTCACGACAAATCAACTCTGTCAAGTCGAGGGGGAAACCATAAGTGTCGAACATACGGAAGGCCTGAACGCCATCAAGTTGGTTCTTGCCCTGAGCCTTCAGTTCCTCCATCGCCTTGTCGAGCAGGGAGATACCCTTGTCGAGGGTGCGCAGGAAGGAGTCTTCCTCCTCCTTGATGACCTTGGTAATCAACTGCTGCTGGGCCTTCAGCTCAGGGAAGGCATCGCCCATCTCGTGAACGAGGGTGGGGACGAGCTTATAGAGGAAACCGTCCTTCTGTCCGAGGAAGGTGTAGGCGTAACGTACGGCACGACGCAGGATACGGCGGATGACGTAGCCGGCCTTGGCGTTCGAGGGCAGCTGACCATCGGCAATCGAGAACGAAACAGCACGAAGGTGGTCGGCGCAGACACGCATAGCCACGTTGATTTGCTCTTGACTAGTAGAACTAGTCTCACTAGTCTGACTAGCCTCCTCTTCAAAGGTGAAGTACTTAAGACCTGTAATGTCCTGCTCGGCCTTGATGATGGGCTGGAAGACGTCGGTATCGTAGTTCGAGTGCTTGCCCTGCATCATGCGTACCAGGCGCTCGAACCCCATACCAGTATCAATCACATTCATCGACAGCTTCTCGAGACTGCCGTCAGCCTTGCGGTTGAACTGCATGAACACAAGGTTCCAGATCTCGATAACCTGTGGGTCGTCTTGGTTGACGAGTTCACGACCCGTTTTGCCTGAAGCGGCCTTCTGCTCGGGAGTACGAGAGTCGACGTGAATCTCAGAACAGGGACCGCAGGGACCTGTGTCGCCCATTTCCCAGAAGTTGTCGTGCTTGTTGCCATTGATGATATGATCCTCAGGCACGTGCTTGGCCCAATACTTGGCAGCCTCGTCGTCGCGAGGGATGTTTTCTTCGGGTGAACCCTCGAATACAGTAACATAAAGGTCCTCAGGATTCAGCTTCAAGACATCCACCAGATATTCCCACGCCATGTCTATGGCACCCTCCTTGAAGTAGTCGCCAAACGACCAGTTTCCCAGCATCTCGAACATGGTATGGTGGTAGGTGTCGTGACCAACCTCTTCCAAGTCGTTGTGCTTACCGCTGACGCGCAGACACTTCTGGGTATCCGCACGGCGACGCGGCTCTGGGTCGCGCGTACCTAATATAATATCTTTCCACTGGTTCATGCCCGCGTTGGTAAACATCAACGTGGGGTCATCCTTGATCACCATCGGTGCAGAAGGCACGATGGCGTGTTGCTTCGACTCGAAAAACTTCTTGAACGAGTCGCGAATCTCGTTGGCTGTCATCATCTTATATTTACTTTTAAAGCCACTGAAAATCAGTGGCTTTTCATTCTTTTTGTGATCCGCTTGGGATTATGAGGCACCCTGATAATCAATAAGTTATGAATCATTGGTACGATTTTGTTACGTCTAAAATGCTCGGACTGCCCCAAGCACCTTGAAAATTCGTCTTATTTCTGATTTTGGTAGGTCTTGATAATCTCCGTATCTCGGATCTTTATTTTCTGGAATTAAACGTATCATGTCTGATTCTGGTGAGCGTGTTATCCACTTTACCGTTCTCAGACCGCTCAGAGTTACGATGGCGTAGATTTCGCCAAAGATAATGTCCTCAACCCTCTCGATGGGCTGCATGAAGATTTTGTCGCCGCTGTTGATGCGAGGTGACATAGAATCTCCTGTGAGATTTACACAGATAACGCCACGTCTGTTATAGGGTGGGAAATCTATGAAGTATGTGGGAATGATAGTCTGGTCGTTTTCCATTTCGTCGAAACCGCCAAGGAAATCCACGTCATAGAAAGGGATGCCCTTCCCCTCTGTTATGACAGGTTGTGAATCTTCAAACATAGAACCTTCACCCGTTTTAACCCACTCGATGTTGACTTCTGGCCAAGCCGCTTTGAGGTTGTTCAGGGTCTTTTCCCTGACACTCTTCTCACCTTCTTCAATAGCGGCATTAGCCCTTGTTTTGAAATAATTAGTAGCAACCCCCATCTTGCGTTCGATGGCGGCCTCCGTGATACGAGGGTTTTGTTCTTTCAACCACTCTCTTAATCGACACATACGGTCAAATGTTGACATTTTACTCATAACTTAATGATTTTAAGACGTTTATAAATAATACCAAGTATTTTGTATGCACGATTATAACTGTAAACGTCTGTAAAACACCATCAAATTCCGTTAAAATATCAGATATTATTTGGATATTCAGATTTTTTGGACTACATTTGCAAGCGAAATCCAAGATATGTCTCAGACGTAGGCAGGTAAAACGGTAAAATTGTCATCACGACAACGATATTGGACTGCAAAGATACGAATTATTTTGGAAAAGACGGAATAAAAACATCAAAAATGTAAGATAAGGTATGCCAGAAAGCGTATTTTTAACAATTCAGGTCGAGAAAGTCAGCACAGAAGACATCTTGAAGATGGCTGACGAACGTGACTTCAAGACTCGCAGATTGGTATTCCCAAGTCAAGAACTTCGGAAGCAGGCGCAGAGTACGACGAGTTGGATCAACATCAACAAACTCCGTCAGATAGGTCTGAACCTTACGACGAAGACCGATGAAGATAACGACAAAGCCTTGTTTATAACATTGGGAGAGTACAACAATGGCTAAAGACAGTTATCTCAGGACGAAAGAAGCCGCTGAATACATCGGTGTCTGTTTCAGAACGATGCAGAACTACATTGCCGACGGTATCATCCCATGTACGAAGCCCGCTGGTCGATGGCTTTTCAAAAGGCGAGACCTCGATGCTTTCCTAAACAAAGAAAATCGGTAAAACGATTCACATATTCAACAGAGGCAGTCAATGGGTTACGGGTAGCCCGATGGTGTAAGAAGGACTTGCATAGCCTCGCTGACGCAGCCGTTGCGTCCACCGAAAGCCAGTTTAGGTGAAGAGTAGGTAAAGCGGTTGGCGGGATAAAGCCGCCTATACTGAATAGGAGAAATCCTTGTGAAGAAAAGTTGAAGGCTAAATACGAAATTTTAGCCGTGAGGTATGTCCTCTATTAAAGAATTGGGTAACGCCAGTCGCGGCAACTTCTTCCCTTAACTCAGTTGGTAGAGTACCACACTTTTAATGTGGGTGTCGGCAGTTCGAGCCTGTCAGGGAAGACTCAGATTTTTGGTTAAACATATTTGTTGTAAGGCTTGTGAAAGTCGTAGGCATAAAACGGTATTATTATAAGTTGTAAAATTCATATTTGTTGCACCACCTGTTTGTGAAAATCGGTGGCTACATCGCGGGGTGGCGCAGTTGGTAGCGCACAAGGGTCATAGCCTTGGGGTCGCAGATTCGAGTTCTGCCCCCGCAACAACTTCATATAGGAATTAGTCGATTAAGGTAAGCCGTTACAGCGGTAACGGTATTTGGAGAGTTGGCTGAGTGACCGAAAGCACCACATTGCTAACGTGGCATACGGAAACGTATCGGGGGTTTGAATCCCTCACTCTCCGCAAGGTGTGTCATAACACAGTCGCAGGTCGTTTCGTATGTCGATTAAAAGTTCTGCATTACAATTACCGCTGCTGAATCCTTGTAATCCATACTTGTTACAGCAGTTGAATGTGAAGACCTTTCAGAATCAGAGAGGTATAGCATCGTTACCCAGAACGATAGAGAGTGGTTGCGCACTTCCACGACCTGTTTTTCAAGGAAAATTTCTTTTATTTGGCTGAATATATGACGTTAGTGAGCCTCCGTAGCAATACGGCTACGGGGGCATTTGAAAGAAGATTCGCATTACGAAATATAACTTATGTCTTGCAAACCGCTTGTCTGAGAAGATAGGCGGTTCTTTTAGAATGTTAGTCATATAGAAATAGATTTGTTTTAGTAGATTAGTTTTTAAGTAGTTTGTTTGCCTCTCTGGTTGTGAAATCGGGGAGGCTTTTTCTTTTGAAGTATGAACTGGAACGATAAAGCACAGGAGATAGCCGAGACCATCCTTGCTAAGATTGAAGATGGCGTTGTCAGCAGTTACACCCGTGACGATGTGCTGAACGGCTTGCGTGAGGCTGCAATGCAAGGTATCAAGTATGAGTGTGATGCCTGGTGTCACGGTAAGAGTGAGCAGATGCAGCAGTGTTGTGAGACGATGATGGAATTATTGAAATAAGATATGGAAAAGACTTACATTGGAGTTGACCCCGGAGTCAAAGGATTCGTTACAGCCATTTTCCCAAACGGCAAATATGAGTTCTATTCAATAGACGAGAATGACGATTTGGACTTACACCGAATCTTCACGAGTATCAAAGAACGGTCGTGGCAGGTGACGGCAGTGCTTGAAGACGTTCATGCCCTGTTTAATGCCAGTGCCAAATCGACGTTCAACTTTGGTGAGATTAAAGGTATTCTCAAAGGTTTGCTTATTGCGAACGAGATACCTTATACTCTGGTACAGCCTAAGACGTGGCAGCAGGAGATTTGGAACAACCAAGACATGATCGTGTCTTACAAATCTATTGTCAGAGCAGGAAAGGAAATCAAGCAAAAGGTTGTTGATACCAAATCAACCTCAATCAATGCAGCCCGTCGGTTGTTCCCAACAATAGACTTGCGCAGGAATGAGCGTTGTAAGACAACAGACGATAACAAAGTTGACTCTTTGCTCATGGCTGAGTACGCCCGTCGTAAGAATCTCTGAAACTTTTTTTTGACTACATAGGCTATTTAATTTAGGACGTTACAAAAGTATTTTGTACGAGTGTCGGCTTTGTCGGGAGATAAGGCCGACATTTTCATTATGGATGCAGAATTATTGAAGATACTGAATGAACTTCGAGACAAGCGCAGAAACAACCATATCGCGCCTGAGTTTGTTTCTCAGAATGAGTTACCCAGACGTGAGCAGGGTTGGCGCAATGAACTGAATGAAGCATACAGCGAAGGATATATCAAAGTTCACAGAGGTATCAATCAGAACTTAATAGAATTAGTAAAAGATGGAGATAACGAATGAAACACTTTTGCAGGTAGCGACTCAGACAGAGCAGACTTTCCTTATGCAGAACATAGAAAAGTTTGTCGTTGAGTTTGAGACTATTGAAGACGTTGAGATAATGGCTATCACTGCTTGCTGGCTCAATATCGGAATCCGTTCCGAGGGTGTTGCCTACGCTCTTTGGGCTTACAATAAGTTCAAGGATGCGGGTTCACCTCTGGACTACGTTCTGAACAAGAGCCAATACTGGACTCGTTTCCAGTATTACTACACAAAGTTCACAACGTCACACACCTTGCATGAATGGTGGGTGCTGATGGGAAAACTCTATAAGATTTACAGCACTGGCTCTACGATTCTTGCAGAGGTTAAGGCACGTCTCGACGAAAGTATTGACACAAGGGATGCCATTCTGAAAGCACTGTTGCAAATCTTCGACGGTGTAAAACAGATGCCTACCGATGGTGACTACGTGCCGAACAAGTTTGTGAGGTTTGTGATGATGATGGTACGACCAAGACCTATCGGTACTGGAGTTTGGACTGATTTCACTCCGTCGCAAACTTACATTCCTCTTAATTCTGAGTTGGTGAAAGCCATTTCAGACAACGGTCTTTTGGAAAGTCCTAACATGACGTGGGATTTCGCAAAGACTTTGGCAGATTACTTTGCCGACATCTTCCCCGACGATCCGGCGCGAGGATATTTCTCTCTCTTGGGATTGCAGAACAACTTACATCTTATAAATAAATAGAAGTATGGCAGAACAGAAACAAAGCACAGAACTTGCAAAGTTGAACATTAACGACCTTATGCACTCGCCCATCGTCGTTAAGAAGTTACAGGATTGTTTGGTTGACCCCAAGACAACAAACGGGTTTATCAGTAGTGTAATCAGTGTTGCTACAAGTAACACCTATCTGAAGAAGTGTCAGCCCATGACAATTCTTGGTGCCGCAATGGTGGCAGCAACACTCCAGTTGCCTATCGTTCCAACGTTGGGAATGGCTTACATCATTCCTTACGGGACACAGGCGCAGTTCCAAATCGGCTACAAAGGTCTTTTGCAGTTGGCTATGCGTAGCGGTGAGTTCAAGAACATCATCGACGAGCCAGTTTACAAAGGACAACTTGTAAAGAAGAACAAGTTTACAGGTGAGTATGTTTTCGATGAAGATGCCCGCGAGAAAGATAAAGAAGGAAATCTCACAAATGAGATTATCGGCTACATGGCTCGTATCGACCTCGTAAACGGTTTCAGTAAGACTATCTTCTGGACTGTTGACGAAGTGAAGACACATGCTACAAAGTTCTCACAGGCTTACCAGAAGGGTTATACATCGCCTTGGAAGTCAGACTTTGATGCAATGGCTCGAAAGACGGTCTTGAAGCACCTTATCAACAAGTATGCACCGAAGACTATTCAGATGGAGAATGCAATCCGATTCGATCAAGCCGCTGTGAAGATTAACAACAACGGTACTAATCTGACGGAAGAAGACCTTGACATCAATGCTTTCGGTGCTGACTACGTTGACAACGAGCCGCAGATTCAGGATGCCAATGCCGAAGAGGTTGATCCGAGCAAGGGCTTGTTTGGTGACGGTGACAAGGGTGCTGATGCAAACAAAAAGTAATTGCTATGGCAAACGACTTACAGCGAACAACAGAGTGGTATTTGGCACGAAAAGGAAAAATAACTGCATCGGAATGTTACGTTTTGCTAAACAATAGCAAAGGTGAAGTTCCTCTGACACAGGAAGAGCAGGAACAGTTCCGTGCCGAGCATCCGAGGGCAAAGATTCCAGAGACAAAGAAAGTGGACGTACCGTTTAGCACTGGCACATATACTTACCTCGACGATAAGGTTGCGGAAATGTATATGCCGGATAACTCTTTCATCGAGTACATGGAAGACAGACCGTCGAACAAGGCTATGCAATGGGGTACGTTTTGGGAAGAGGAAGCGCGGAACAGATACATCGAGGCTACTGGCTATGAGGTTCTGGATTCTCCTTTCGTCGCTCTGAAAGGTTTTGAGAACTTCGCAGGTGGCAGTCCTGACGGTATCGTAAGGAACACTCAGGACACCGACGGCTACAAATGTATCATTGAAATCAAGTCGCCGTTCAATCCTGCAGTCCACCTCAGACACTTCCTTTATGAGAAGCCAGAGGACTTGAAAGAGGATAACCTCCAGTATTACGTTCAGTGTCAGTACAACATGGTTTGTGTAAGCAAACAGTTTGATACTGAGGTAGAGTTCTGTGACTTCATTTCATACGACCCGCGTACATCAAAGTCGAAGCAACTGAAGGTATTGCGTATTCCTGCTGAAAAAGAAATGCAGAATCTCTTGGTTGAGCGCACAGAACTTGCGGTGTCCTATCTCCGTGAGCAAATCGGGCGCATCAATAATATGCCATCTATCATTAACGAATACAAGTAAGTTATGGAACTGACAGGAAAGTTAATAGCAGCAATGCCTACCCAATCTGGCGTATCTGCCAGAACAGGTAACGCATGGATGTCGCGGGAGTACGTTATTGAAGTACCAGGACAGTACCCGAAGAAGTGCTGTTTTAAGGTTTTCGGTGAGGACAGACTGAAACAGTTCAATCTCCGTAAAGACGAGACCGTAACCGTTCAATTCGATATTGATGCACATGAGTACAATGGACGTTGGTTCAATGAGATTCAGGCATACAATGTGTTGAGACCGCAACAGGCAGCACCCGCACCTCAACAGCAGGTGGCGGCTCCGGCTCCTACCCCACAAGATGCAGGTGATGGTGGAAGTACGGACGATTTGCCATTCTGATCTACGTTGAATATCTACTTACAGTAGGTGTTTATCGAGGCTTCCGACACTGAGCCAGTTAATCAGTGCCAAAACGGTCTGAACAGTAGTGAGGATTGCGCATCGTGTAGAAACGGAATAAATGCGTAGGACTACACGCCTCATGGGAAGTTGGTGGGTTCGATGCCCGCCCAGACCACTCTAAACCCGTGTCCGACCAAAGACCCGTCTCAAAGTCTTGGCCAGCCCCATCGTAACAGGTGGGGCTTTTTTATTATGAGTATTTCAGAAGAAAGACAGATAATGAAAGCCTTATATCCGACTACCTCTAACAAGGAGTTGGCGCAGAGGCTTGGTATATCCGTGCCGTTGGTTTCCAAACGAGCCAGAATCTTAGGTTTGAGAAAAGACCCGAAGTATCTGAGTGCTGTGAACAGGAAATGCGGTGAGAAAAGTCCGATAGCAAAGAATTGGCAACGTAAATGAGTACAGGCTTTGTAATGTTGAGTAAGGATCTTCTGGAAGACGAAATGTACTTATCAGAAAGATTCACCCGTATGCAGGCTTTCTTTGATTTATGCTTTCTTGCAAGTTATGGTCACAGAATTTTCTTCAAGCGAGGTATCAAGGTAGAGTTGCGGACAGGTCAGTTAGCCAAGTCTGAGGAAGAATTAGCAGACAGATGGCAATGGAGTAGGAACACTGTTCGCAAGTTTCTTTCTGAACTTCAAGAAAGCGGAAAGATTGAACAACAGAAAAGCCGCTTAATATCAGTGATTTCCGTAAAAACAGGGTTAATCGTTGAACAACAGATTGAACAACAAAATGAACAACAGATTGAACAACAACCAATAAGAAATAATAATATATCTATTATAGATAATAACATAGAGAAGAAAGATAAGAAAGAAGATATTTCAGAGTTAGAGATTACCTTTGATACTTTCAGAAAGAAGTATAAGCAGTATGGTGGTCAAGCCAGAGGATTGCAGACTGAGTTAGAGAATCTGAAAAAGAAACATAAAGACTGGAAAGCAATCATTCCTCTTCTGTCTTATGCTCTTGAAAAAGAAAACACAGCGAGAAAGAACGCTGAAATCAAAGGTGCTTTCTTCCCGTCTATGAAAAACTTGCAGACCTATATCAATCAAAGGTCATGGGAGGCTTATGTTGACGAAAACCTAAAAATAGGTGACAATGTATATAGACCTGTAACCGATGGAGTTTTCCAGTATTGGAATCAGAACAGGCAATGTCTGATGTTCAACGGCTACATCGACCAACTCAATGACGGCTATACCGACGAGACAAGACCCGACGGCGCAAAAGTCGCTTGGAGTATGTACGAATGGATATGGAGCAGCCAGAAAAAACAATGGATAAAACAGAATGATTAACGAACAAACTCTGAGGCAGTGGTGGCACATCTTCAAAGATGATTCCAAACTTGTTGAGGTCAGAATCCTTGGTAAGTTTGCGTATAGCGGCTACTACAAGAATATCGACAAACTCATTGAAGATATTAAGCCTTATGAGGATATGTCCGACGAGCAAATCTATTTTACCCTGAATGATATTGACGATGGTTGTTACGGTCGTTTGCAAAGCGAGAAGATAGTCAAGCAGCCCAAGCAGACCACCAATGATAACAATATCACTCACAGGTCATGGGTATTGATAGACTATGATCCTGTAAGAGTTGCGGGTATCAATGCCACCGATGAAGAGTTTGAACTTGCTCACAAAAAGGCACAGCAGGTTTTTCTCTATCTCAGAAAATGCGGTTTCAGTGACCCCGTTATCTGCAAATCTGGCAATGGCTGGCATACCGTTTACAAGGTTGACATGCCGAACACCGATGAAGTAAGGGATTTAATCTCAAACTTCCTTCAGTCGATAGCGTTGATGTTCACAGACCCCAAGGTTGACATTGACGAATCGGTGTTCAATGCCGCCCGCATCTGCAAACTCTATGGTACGACCGCTAAAAAAGGTGCAAACCTACCTGAACGGCCATGGAGAATGTCAGAGATTGTCTATGTTCCAGAAGAGTTGAAACCAACAGACATTTCCCTCTTCCAAGCCGTAGCCAATCTTTTGCCGAAAGAAGAGCCAAAGCCTACATTGCCGTACAGAGGCGGTACTGGTGAGGCTTTTGATTTGGAACGGTTCTTGAACGAGCATAATGTTCAGTATAAGAAAGAGAGTTGTGCGAAATGGACGAAGTATGTCTTAGACCATTGCTTTTTCAACCCCGAACACAAAGGTAAGGATGCCGCCATTATCCAAATGGCAAGCGGGGCTATCAAGTACACCTGTTTGCACAATACCTGTCAGCAGCATACTTGGCAAGAGGTGAGGCAGATGCTCGACCCTCATGCCTACGAAAGACAGTACCAACCGCAGCAGTACCAATCTCAGCAAAGACTACCACAACAGAGACAGCAGCAACCGACGATCAAGCCCGAAACCGCTGAACTTGGCAAGAAGTGGTTTTCGATGAAAGATATTGCGAAAGTCAATATCAATGAGTTGGAAGGATTCAAGACTGGTTACACAGAACTTGATAAAGCCATTCGTAAGTTGTTCTTTTCCTCTTTGGTAATTGTTAGCGGAACAAATGCCAGTGGAAAAAGTTCTTGGTTGAACTCTTTGATGCTTAACGCCATTCAGCAAAGTCAGAAATGCGCGTTGTGGAGTGGAGAGTTACGCCCGGACATCTTGAAGACATGGATTCAGATGGTCGCCGCAGGAAAAGAGTTTCTGAGACAGGGCAACAACGGGAAGTATTGGTATGTACCCGACGATATATCGAAGAAGATAGATGATTGGACTGATGGTAAGTTCTTTCTCTACAACAACGAATACTCAAACAAATGGGAACAAATCTTTGCAGATATGCAAGAACTTCTGGCAGTTGGCGTCAGAATCTTCATACTTGACAACTTGTTCAGTCTTGACATTGACGTGTTCGACGGTGACAGTAACAAGAAACAAAAGGAACTGATAAACCAACTTGTAGAGTTCAAGAAGAAACATAAGGCAATTATCATCCTCGTAGCACACCCAAGAAAGACCACCTCGTTCATCCGTAAAACCGATATCAGCGGAACGTCTGCAATTATTGATGCCGCAGACTATATCTTTATCCTGCATCGTGTCAACAACGATTTCAGAAAGAGCGGTGGCGAGTTCTTTGGTGCAACCAACATTCAGAAGTTCTTTGAGTTCTCGAATGTCTTGGAAGTTTCCAAAGACCGTATGATGGGAACGCAGGACTATCTCGTTGGTATGTACTACGAGATTGAATCCCGACGGTTTAAGAATACGAATGACGAGAAACGCATCTATGGTTGGCGTGATGATATCGGTCAGCAGCAGGATATGTTTGCAGAGCCAGTTGAAGACAAACCAGGCACGGTTGTAACAGACGATGGTTTGCCATTTGCGGCTTCAACCGATGATGCAGTACCGTTCTGAGGTCACATTACAGGTATAATGTAGCAATGGAAGTAAACAAAATCTATAACGAAGATTGCCTTACAGGACTGAGGAAACTGCCCGATAACTGCATTGACTGTTGTGTTACGTCGCCTCCTTATTACGGACTCCGTGACTATGGTTGTGACGGTCAAATCGGACTGGAACAGTCGCCTTCTGAGTACATAGACAGGCTTACAGAGGTGTTTGCAGAGGTATTCCGTGTACTGAAGCCAGAGGGTACGCTTTGGCTGAATCTTGGTGATTCATACGCTGGTTCAGGAAAAGGAGCAGCCAACTATCCCGATAACGCAAAGAAGTACAAACAAGGTAGCAATCGCGGTACTGTTGGCAATGCGACTGGTTACAAATATGTAACCGCTTGCAAAGACAAAGACCTTATCGGGATTCCTTGGATGGCGGCTTTCGCTCTCAGAGACAGAGTTGGTTACTATCTCCGAAACGACATTATTTGGGCGAAACCAAATGCAATGCCAGAATCGGTTACAGACCGCTTGACAAAGAGCCATGAGTATATTTTTCTTATGTCAAAGAGCAGCCGTTACTACTTCGACCATGAAGCAATACAGGAGATTGCAACTGGCTATGACGGTCGCAAAGACACCATTTTCAAAGGCTCACAGAAATACATTATACCTGTAATGCCGCATGGTAACAGGCAGACGATGGCACAGGGCGGGCATCAGCGGTGGCGGTTTAAGAATTTGCAGGAAGACGGTCAGCAGCCAAACACAATGCACCTCAGACGTGCCGAGGGATTGCCAGACAAGCAATATCCCGTTAGGAACAAACGTGATGTGTGGACTGTCAGCACCAAGCCCGATTCCAATGCTCATTTCGCCGTTTACCCAGAGGAATTGATAAAGCCTTGCATCCTTGCAGGTTGTCCGAAAGACGGTATCGTTCTTGATCCATTCATGGGTAGCGGTACGACGGCAAGAGTAGCGAGAATGTACCAAAGGAACTATATCGGGTATGAGTTAAACCCAGACTACATCAAGATTATTGAGAAGAAAATCATAGTTGAACAAGATATGTTTGCAAAATAATGGAGAATATCAAACTTTTATATATTGACCTATTTTGTGGCGCAGGAGGTACTTCTACTGGAGTTGAGAAAGCCACGTTGTTCGGTAACAAATGTGCAAAGGTTATTGCCTGTGTGAATCACGATGCCAATGCCATTGCCTCACACGCTGCCAACCATCCCGATGCCGTTCACTACACCGAGGACATCAGGACACTCGAACTATCTCCAATGGTTGAACATCTGAAAAAGATGCGGATGAAGTCCTCAGAGCCCCAGTTCATATACATGTAGTGAATCTTCTTGTTGAACTCCTTGGCATTAGCATAGATGCCGTTATAGGCCGTCTTCACGTCGAGACCGAAGATAGCCCCACTGAAGGTGCCGAGCCATGCAAACTTATCCATGTTGTTCAGATATATCGAAGCCATTGACCCTCACTTCATCCAGATTGAGAATGTCGAAGAATTTATGAGTTGGGGAGAAATGGATGCGAACGGACACCCCATCAGCAAAGACAAAGGACGTTCTTACATGAGGTGGATTCAGAACGTGAAGCGTTACGGCTATGACTTTGAGTATCGGATATTAAATGCTGCAGACTATGGTGCTTATACCAGTCGCCGCCGTTTCTTTGGTCAGTTTGCGAAGAAAGGACTTCCGATAACATTCCCTGTTGCTACCCATTCCAGAGAAGGTGACAGCGGCTTGTTCGGTGAAATGAAGAAATGGAAGCCAGTACGCGAGGTGTTGGATTTCTCAGACGAGGGCGAATCCATTTTTGTCCGTAAGAAACCGCTTGTTGAGAAAACCCTTGAACGAATCTATGCCGGGCTGATAAAGTTTGTGGCGGGAATGAATCAGAAAGAGTTTTCTGCTTTTCTCTTGCGGTACAACACCGTTCGCCCACAAGACACCGTTACATCGGTAGAGAAACCTTGTGGTGTGCTAACAACAGAGAACAGGTTTGCAGTTACTCAGGTACATTTCCTGTCGAAGCAGTTCAGCGGTGATCCCTCTGGCAAGAACATTTCCGTTGAAAAGCCAGCGGGTGCGTTGACCTGCAAAGACCATCATGCGTTGGTTTCCTCAAAGTTCCTGTCTGAGTATTATGGCGGTGCAGACCATAATCACAGCGTAGAAGAGCCTGCCACGACATTGACAACCAGAGCACGGCACGCTTTTGTGACAGCCTATTACGGCAACGGTTTCAATAGCGGTGTTGACGAGCCAGCACCGACGATTTGCACCGTCGGGCAGATTGGCGTAGCCCAATGCCAGTTTATAGATAATCAATATGGTAAAGGTACTCCGTCTTCTGTGAACGAGCCTTCGCCTACGATTGTCAATAACCCGAAACAGAAAATCGTATCGGCTCAATACCTTATGAATCCATATTCATTCAAGAGTGATGGAGGAAGTATTGATAAGCCGTGCTTTACATTGATTGCCCGCATGGATAAGATGCCGCCATACCTTATCAGTACAGAAGAGGGTGGAATCGGTATCGAAGTTTACGAGACTGACAGCCCCATGACCCGGAAGATTAAGGAGTTTATGGCTATCTATGGTATCGTTGACATCAAAATGAGAATGTTGAAGATTTCAGAGTTGAAGCGAATCATGGGCTTTCCCGATGATTACGTTCTGAAGGGTAGTCAGGCAGAGCAGAAGAAATATATTGGCAATGCCGTTGAGGTAGGCATGGCGAAAGTCCTTTGTGAAGCCCTCTGTAACCGATTGGAACTTCACGGACACAGAAAAGCAAGTTAGTTATGGAACAGAAATATATCAAAGCAAGCGAAGTTGCGGAAAAGTTTGGCGTTACCAGGCAGACTATCCGAAACTGGATTGACAAAGGTCTGATAGCCGCTGAGAAAATAGATGGCTGTCTCTATTGCACGACAAAGAGTGTTGAGACCGTCGAAGCCAGATACAAGGATATTGTAGTCTTGGAAGATGCTGTTGAGGCATACATCAAGAAGCATCAGAAGGCTTGTGAGGAATACGAAGCCTCTATTGAACTTCTTCAAAAGTCTGTTGAAGCCAATGCCGAAATCAGACTTATCAAGCCACGTATCTCTGAACTGGTGCAAGTGTTGTTTGGCATTGTCCGCATCGGTATCGACCTCAGAGGCGAACGGATGATAGAAATGCTTCTCACTGGTTCTGACACGAAAGATGTCGCAGAAGAGTATGGTGTCAGTCCTGAACGTGTCAAACAGATTGTGGCGAAGACAATATGGATCCTGAATTGTCAGGGCGTTCAGTACCAGAAACTCAAAGATGATAACGAAAGGTTGAAGTCAGAGGTTGAACGTCTGCAAACGACCGTCAAAAGTCTCAGTAGTTTCCGAGAGCCGGGCGCAGAAAGTCTTGAGTATAGCAAAGTAGATATTCAAGAAAGCATTCTTACGAAGAGGCTTGTTGACTGCAATCTCTCCGTAAGGGCTTTGAACTGTTTGAAGTCGTATAGCGAGAAAGTCAATGGCGAATGGGTTGACAAAGACATTGAGACGGTTGGCGATCTGACACGACTCCATAAGACAGATTTGCTAAAGTTGCGTAACTTCGGCAAGAAATGTCTCATTGAGATTGATGATTTCCTCAACGAATTAGGTTTGGAGTGGGGAACGAACTACATGGTTAATGAGAATGGCGAGGTAGTAAAAGTAGAACAAAAATAGAAAGGCTATGAAAGTTATTTATTCTTTGGAAGACTGGATGATTTTCGCAGAGATTTCATTTAGAAGTTTCTATATCGGAATCGCCAGACCTGTTTGGCTCGTTGTGACGGGAATTGTAAGTTTCCTGTATTACCTCTACACTCTGGTCAGAGACTTTACGAAGCGAGAGTTTGTGGCTTCGCTCGTTATCGGAATCCTCCTCTGTCTGATTGGTGTTGGTTGGCTTGCTACTTTCGTCAGCGAACGAAAGCACCGTGTCGATGCTGAAATGCAACGTGACAGGTTAAGGTACGAACTTGATTCGACAAAGATGTTGATTCCAAACAAGAACAGGAATGATACCGAATAAGGATGGTCAGTATTACTACGCGCCTCACAGAAGACAATGGGGTATCTGGCAGTATCACGAAGAAAAGGTCAGTGACCAATGTTCTGTTGGTAGCGGTACTTTCATAAAAGACCTGCCTACGAAGGAAGAGGCGAGGAAAGAAGTTTATAGGCTAAATAATTGGAAAGAGAAATGAGAAATAAAAAGAGAAATAGTCCGAGGCTTGCTAATGCGATAAGAAGAGCCATTGAGTACGCTCATGCCTGTAGCAGTTGGTGGTATGCTTATCGCTCAGACGATTTTGGTAGGTTGATCTATGAGTTTGCCTACAAAGCCGATAAGTACGATGTTCTTAACGCCCTTGTTTGCGTTGAGCGGAACAAAATCGTAACATTCTGTCGTAGAGACATCAGACAACACAACTGGAGTGCTATCATTGACGGTATTCTGGCTTTGGTTATTTTCCTTCTGATTGTTAGTTTCCTTATTACTCTCTGCTATTAAAACTATTCCAGTCAATTTAATCAATTAAAACATATAAGAACTATGTCACATTTATCAAGACGTTACACTGACTACTATTATGTAGAGGTGGAGAAAAAGAACTTTTTCGGTAAGAAGAAAAAGCAGTTGAAGAAAGTTTACTACATTCGTCAATCCGAGAAAGTCCTGGAGGCGCAAGAAAAGGCACTTGGTGTATCTATTCCGAGACAATGGCCAAACGCGATATTCCCGTGTCAGCATGAGGAACGCGGCTTTGTTTCTGCAAAGAAGAGTAATCACACCCATGCCCGTTACAAGCGTCGCAACAAGGCTCGTATCAGAGCGAGAAAAGCAAAATAAGTATCATTTAAACATTTTAGAACAATGGCAAATTTAAGAAATCGTAGTGGCTTCTGGATGGAAGCAACTCTGGTCTTTAGCGAGACCAACGAGAAAGGTATCTCGAAAGAGGTGAAAGAGCGTTATGCGGTGGAGGCTGCATCGTTCATCGACGGTGAAAAGAAACTCCGTGACGAACACAACTATGCCAACCGCCCCATCAAGCGCGTTGACGGTATGGTACGCCCGAAGTACGGCACTATCTGTTTTACAGACGATGCCACTGCCGAGAGTTTCTACAAGGTCAAGGTTGTTATCACTGAAGAGATTGAGGTGAAGACCCGCAAGGGTGGTGTTCGCACCAAGACCAAGGCAGTGAGCCACTTCCATCTTGTTCAGGCTCCGAGCGTTGAGGCAGCACGTAAGGCTGTTGTTGACGAGGTTTACAAGAACTCAAATGCCGACTACGAGATAGCCGACGTTGTGAAGACCCGGATTCTGGACGTGCTGGAGAATGACAAGCACCTGAAACAGAAGGAAGATTAAACAACCCCGATTGAATATTTCGTTATGCCCTGCCATGTATGAATGTGGCGGGGCATTTCTTTTTATGACTATGAATACTTACGTTATCACACTTTCGCAGGTGTTTCCTGTCACTCATTGCCGAGCAGGTGAAGAGACAGGTTTCAAGGATAAGTTTCTTGCTGCCATTGGTAAACAAGAAGGTGACTGGAAGAAACTCCATACCATCCGTGCCAATTACGAATTGTGGAAGAAACGCTTTGAGAAGATCGCGCAGGGCAAAGCCTGTCTCAGTGTCAGACAATGGACTGGCAAGTCCTATGCCTCGAAACAGGTAGAGATAGCGCGTTTGACCCGTGAAGATGGCATTGGCATACAGAAAATGACCGTTGCGGGCTGTGCTGTGATTCATCCGATGTTTGCGGACGAAACCGCTGTTTCTGCCAAAGAACTCGCACATAACGACGGACTTTCCTCTCTTGACTGGAATAACTGGTTTTCGAGATACGACCTCACAGAGCCGTTGGCAATCATTCACTTTACATCGTTCAGATACAAATGGAAAAAGAAGTAATATTAGCAAAGTTCAATGAAAAGTTTGGCACTTCTGTTGATTTGAGGATGCGCAAACTTGAAGAAGAGTTTAACGAACTGAAAGAAGCCCATGGAGCCGAACCATTCAAGAACGACAGCAACATGAGTGACTTTATTGACGAACTGGCAGACCTCAATGCCGTGCTATTCCATATTGCAGGTATTCTTGGCTTGACACAGGATGATTTGCTTTCGATGGCTTATGATAAGGTTGTTGGAAGAGAGAAAGACCCGAACTACAAGCGCAAGCATCCCCATGTTAGTCACCATAACATGAGCGGAGGGCATTGGGACAATCAGCAGTGGCACATTGACAACATTGCTGACGGTATTGAGCAGGAGGTCATAACGAGTGGTAAGCCCATACCAAAACAGAAATGGGATTACTACGAAAGGCAGGAATACGAGGAAACTCATAAACAGCCAATGAACTACGCTTATCCAGAATCGGTGTTGCGACGAATGGAAGAAGCGGTATATGCTCTGAAACGTGCTGCCATCTATGCCCAGAGAACGGACTACCTGCTAAGTGGTGACGATGGTGAGGAAAGTTTTGAGGAAAGACTTTCAAAGGAACTTGCGGAACTTGACTCGAAATCGAAGATGGGTGAGAATGGCGTAATGTACTACGTCATTGACAGGTCTAAAGATCCATACGAAGACGATTAAAACAAATACGACTATGAATATTTTACTGAAGAGTTATCATGTAGTGAAGAAGTGGATAAGCCGTAGAAAGAACGGTCGCCACATCACACTGTACTATGCCGTTGGTGTAGGCGGTCAAGGCAGAATCTTTGCCGAACTACCAAGCCGTGACACCGACCGAAATGTGTGGGTAGGAAATAGTGACGGCTTTTTGGTAATGGTCGTTGCTCGTATGGAAGCCTTGGGATTTGTGTTGTCGAAAATCACTTGGCAGGACGAACCAGTAGAACTTAAACTTAGTTTGACATGAAGCATAACTATCTGGTGTCCGTATTTGTCAATGGCAGGAACGTAAATTCGTATTTCTCCGAGAATCTTGATGATCTGGTGACTATCAAAGCCCTACACAAGAATTGTGAGATAACGATTTTTGACTTGGTGAACTTTGTGATGTTGTCGAACGAGCAGGTTGAGTCGGAGATAAAAAAGTCTGGCAAGCGTTGGAAGAAGTCTCTGAAAAAGCAAGAGACGGTAAAGAAGCGCGTTGTCCGTAAGACACCGAGGCAGAAGGTCAAAAAGTATTGGGAAAGACCTGTGCGCTGTGTTGAGACGGGTCAGGTCTTTTCTTCTATCCGTGAATGTTGTGAGCATCTTGGTATCTCTCATAAGAGTATTTGGAACGCTATCAATAGCGGAAAGCCCAGACACGGTTTGCATTTCAAGAACGCAAGGTAGGACAGGGATAGTTATGTCTAAAAAAGATTGAGAAAAATGAAAGACGAGAAAACTATGTACCCTTATATCCCAGATTGGGAGCCGACGGGTGCAGGTTGCTGTGAAACGGCAACAATCATAACAGAGAATTATTATGGATAAGGAGCATTTGACATTACAGGATATTGTTTGTGGCGATTTCGTTCAAGAATGGTCGGAGATACCAGGCAAGTGGTCTATGCCAATGTATGTTGATGGTACATTTGGTGATGGCAGTCTGTATCTGAACTTTGACGGTAACGAAGCCGATCCTTGGGATGCGAACGTGAAAGACGTTTATGACATTCCTATTGATTGGGGGATTCTGAGTCATTTCGGATTCTTTGAGAGTGACACCCATTTGTTTGAGATTGAACGCGAGGGTTGGCAGTTGGCAGTTCATGTGTTCAAGGTTTGCAATATTTTCCTTGCTAATGCTATGCTGTCAAACAAAGACAGGGCTATTCTGCTTGGCGAGGTCAATTCCATTCGTGCGCTACAGCACAAGTTCTATGACGAGACGAAGAAACCGCTAAAACTTACCTTTGAATAGTTATGAACAAGAAACTACGCCTGTTAGTGACAGCAAACTGTCCTAATAGATGTCCGATGTGCTGCAATAAGCAGTTTGATATGGACGCGATACCCGTTGTTGACCGTTGGGACTACGACGAGATAATGATTACTGGCGGTGAGCCGATGCTTTACCCTGAGAATCTTGAAAGACTTTGCAAAAGCATCCGTGAGGTTACGGCACAGATGGGTCGCAGTCCGAAGATTTACCTCTATACTGCCCGTTGCTCATGGCGTTACTTTGAGAGAGCCATCAACCACTATGTCGATGGTGTTGTTTTTGCACCTCACAGCAGAGACGATATATCTTTCTTCCGTGAGATCAACAACAACTTACTCAAAAAAGTAAGGTACGGCTATGATATTGAGAAAAGTCTGAGGCTGAAAGTTTTCCCAGAAGTGAAAGATGCTTTGCCAGAGAACTTGAAGTGTTGGCAAGTTCATGCATCGGAATGGATTGAGAACTGTCCTTTGCCAGAGGGTGAGGACTTTCGCAGAGTTTCAAGACTATGGACTGAAGATAAATGGTAGGCTATGGGAAAGAAGATATACATTTCACTTCCAATCTCGCACTACGATTTGGAAGAGCGTAAGGCGTATGCACAGAGAGTAGAGGACGTTCTGAGTCATTTCTACGATGTAGTGAACCCTCTCAAGAATGGCATTCCAGAGGATGCGGACTGGCGGGTACACATGAAGAAAGACCTTCAGGACTTGCTTACCTGTGACTGCATCTTTCTCTGTAAGGATTGGGAAAAGTCGAAAGGCTGCAAGTTGGAGTTTGACGTTGCAACGACCTGTAACATTGAACCTATCTATGAAGACGTTAAGACATCAACGGTACACGTAACACTTGTTTGACATGGATGAAAGACTGAAAATCATAGACGAACTTTGCGGAAAGAATCTTGATAAGATTCGTGAAATGAACAAAGAAGCGAGTCAGAGCCGTTCACCGATGTCGAAAGCAGACAAACAACGATGCTCTGACCTACGTAATGCCAATTACTATCTTGGTAGGGCGCGGTATCTTATAGTTCAAACACTGGCAAAGACATGATGTATCGGTGTAAGTATTGCGGGCGTTTGATGAAGGTCAAATACCCGCACAAATGCAGTACAGGATTCCGAAAGCGGCATTTGCAGTTTGTGGAGGTTGAGGATGAAGAGAAAGAAGTCTGATGGATATAAATATAAAAGAAATTAGGGAGTCTTTTAGGGAATATATGGCTGAAAATTTCCCTGAGTTTGAGTATAAAGGTAATGGGATGAATGTAGGGGTATGGGAAATGCCCGATACAGTTCATTTAGTCAGACCTATTGACGACTCGATTTCTCCGGCAAGATTCAGGATATTTGTCTTTCTTCCTAACAGATACGGTCAATGTATTAAGGTTGAAATGTTTCCTCATTCTGTTTATGAGTGGGAATGTGTGTTTGAGGGTTATATTGAGAGAAAAGAAGATATTTCCCGGATTCTAATAACCCAACTTGGGCTTAGATAGACATATTTTATCAATAATGTGGCTTTAGATATTCAAAGCACTTGAAGCCCTTACGAGGCTCAAACCCTGCAAAGTCTGTCATCTGGAATACCTGATGCTTGTTTACCCATTGAGCCATATCACGCTGCCATTGTGGGATAGGTCTGTGAGGGTTATCAGGGTCACGGTACGGCTGTGCATAGGGATAGATATTCGGTTTGTGTTCCTCTCTGCAACGGTGGTTTCGTTCCCACCAATACATGATTCTATCGTAACACTCTTTGAAATCGTCGTTGAGCATCGTATAAAGAAAGTATTCTCCGCGATAACCATAACTATTGATCATGCTGATTGCTTTCTCACAATGCTCAATCTGAGCGTGAGTGTCACAGCCAAAACGAATACGATGGTCTAACCACTTCACCTTTGCCATGAGACGGGCGAAATCGTCTGTAACGAGACGGGCATCACAGGCTTGGTTAAAGTCTATCCGATACCCTCTTTCGATGATTTTCTCCAGTTGCTCGATTGCGTAGTCACCTGCTGCAAGGATATTGTTATCCATCAACACCAGTTTCTTACGACCGTCAATAGCGATATCATCACAGTCCATATATGGTCTTATCATCCCTTCTTTGCGAGGAACAACACACCATTTGCATTTGTTTGGGCAACCTCTGGTTAAGAATCCGTATGCGGTATCTTTTGGAATATGCGGATATATGCTGTAATCGGGCTGCAGTCGGTCTATATCGTCTGGTAACTGGCTGCTGATGTCGTAGCCAGTACCGCCTTTGATAATGGTGTCTGCATCGTACACGGTCAAATCGTCAGGAGTGAAGTTAAACACCTTTGACATATATAATATGTCGTAGTGATAGAATGGTATCGCCCATTCCACTTCATCACCCTGCATCCGATGATAACGTGCAATCTTGCATAAGGCTAAATTTGGGTATATCGTAGCACCCCATTTCTTTTTCTTGGCGTGACCATCTACGTCAACAAGCCCTATTTTCATTGCTACATTATTGATATAATGAAACAAAAAAAACAATGAGAATATGATTTAATAAAATGAATTATGAACAAAGAAGAATATTTGAAAGCAGAGAAAGTCCTTAAAGAAGAGTTTGAAGAAAAGAGGAAGCAACTCGCAAGAGAGTTTGCCTATTCAAACAATCCAGTAAAGATTGGTGATATTATAACCGACCACTACAAGACGATTCGTGTATTGAAATTTCTATGGGGTTATGACTTTGGTTCTAAAATGCCTTGTATGTTTTATCGTGGTGTGCGTTTAACCAAGAAAGGTGAACCTGCAAAGCGCGAAGCAGACGATAGCAGGGTATCGCAAACGGATATTAGAGAAATCAACGGCAAGCCATACAAATACGAGTTAAAGTAACATTATTTTCCTAATGTAACCCATCAAGGTTGACATTGAAATAGTCTTCGAGGAACTTCTTGCAGTCAATCCCATCGTCGAACAGGTTACGTCCGAAACGCTCACGAAACTCTTCCATCGACTCCGTGAACACCTGCATTGTAAAGAACTCAAAGACGCTGTTGAACAGCGTCTTTCCTTCCCTATTCGTATTCTTATAATGGTTGTCGAAATAGTAACTGGCATTACGAATGTACTGCCTTACCATGATAGGATGCTTGCGAAATTCTTCTATCCGTTTCCGCTTTGAAGCCAGAGGGCAACACATACAGCCCAAACGTCGAGTAACGTCGAAACGTCCGTTTTCGTCGTAGTAAAGGGGATGGCACTTGATACCTCTTTCTTCAATGAAGTCTGCAACGTCCTGATTCGTCCAATTCAGAATTGGGAGGTATTGCTCTACTTCGTCTTTATTCTGATAGATACGGCATTGTGTAGGCTCTTGATAGAGTTCTTTCCGCTTCGCTGATTCTTCGGCACGGATGCCAACAACGGCATAATCACATATCTTGTATTCTTTGAGAATCTGACAGCAGAAACGGACAGTGCGTGACGGCAAGCCCTTACGACGAATGAGTTGGAAGAAAGATTCTTTTGGTCGTACCACTTCAACACCCTTTTCAAGAGCGTGTTTGATAGTGCCTGGTGGGTCTATTGTAGTGTTCTTATAGATGGCTCTATACTTTATTTCTGCCATCTTTGCCAGTTCAAGAATGACCTCAGAATCTTTGCCGCCACTATAGCAGATTTCGAGCGGTTGACCGTGTTTCTGAGCGACTTTGCTTGCTGACTGAAGCAGTCGAATGGCTCTATCTACTTTTTTCTGTAAATCCTCTGTCATAGCCACATTAGGAAAAGAATGTGGCAGTGCAACATTATCAGTGTAATGTGACCATGAATCCTATTAGTGAAGTTTATAATTGCGATTGTCTGGAGTACATGAAAACAATTCCAGACAAACATTTCGATTTGGCAATAGTTGACCCACCTTACGGACTCCCTGCAAAGAGTACGCACGGACGGGGTAAACTGAAAGACAGAAGCCTTAACAGAGGCAATATCCATGATTGGGATTTCAGACCTCCGAAAGCGTATTTTGAAGAGTTGTTCAGAGTGTCGAAGAATCAGATTATTTGGGGTGGAAACTACTTTCCGTTGCCACCGTGCCGATGCTTTGTCTGTTGGGATAAGGAACAGGTTTGGGAGAATTTCAGTCAGTGCGAATTTGCATGGACTTCTTTCGACAAACCTGCAAAGATGATTAGGCTTGCTAATCGTGGTGGTGATGCCGACAAAGCAAAGTTCCATCCAACGGCAAAGAATGTCAAGTTATACGAGTATTTGTTGCGTACATTTGCCAATAAAGGCGATATCATCTTTGACTCTCACTTGGGTAGTGCGCCGTCAAGAATTGCTTGCTATAAACATGGTTTCGACTTCTACGGCTGTGAGATAGATGAAGAATACTTCCGTCTCGCTGATGAACGATTCAGGCGCGAATGTCTTGGAGAATATACGATGAAAGACGGTCGTATAGCGAAGCAATTAGACCTATTTGGGTAACATTACACTGATAATGAAAGCCTATAACATTACACTGATAATGAAAGCCTATAACATTACACTGATAATGTGAGTATGGAACTTAATAAGGTATATTTCGGTGACTGTCTGGAGGTAATGCAGGAGATACCCGACGGCAGCATTGACATGATTTGTTGTGATCTTCCGTATGAGGTTTTGCATAAGAATAACCCCAATGCACAATGGGATAGGCTGATTCCTTTTGAACCGCTGTGGAAACAGTATGAGAGAATCATCAAAGAGAATGGTGCAATAGTCTTGTTTGCGCAGGGAATGTTTACGGCTCAGTTAATGATGTCGAACCCGAAACTATGGAGGTACAATCTGGTATGGGATAAGATGCGGGTGACATCGTTCCTCAATGCCAACCGTATGCCGATGCGGTGTCATGAAGACATCTGTGTGTTCTACAAGCGGCTACCAGTCTATCATCCTCAGTACACCGACGGTGAGCCTAATCACAGCCGGGGCAAAGGCAAGCACAAAGAGACGAATAACTGCTATGGCAAGTACAAGCATGACTACCATGGCCGAACCTACGAGCAAGTACAGAGGGTAGAATCGACTGTGCCAGACGGCAAGAAACTACCCCGTTCCATTATACAAATCAAGAAAGAGCATGAAAGCACCGTCTTTCATCCTACTCAGAAGGCGGTGGCGTTGTTGCGGTGGCTGATTCGGACATATACCAATGAAGGTGAGGTCGTACTTGACAACTGTTGCGGTAGTGGCAGTCTGGCTATGGCTTGCATAGAGGAAAAGCGCGACTTCATCTGCATCGAGAAAGACCCGCATTGGTTTGAGGTGGCGCAGAAAAGGATTGGCGAGAGGCTGAGAGAACCTACACTTTTTTAATAACAAATAAAAAATCGTAATTATGAACAGAGTATGTAGTTTGATGTGTCCTGAATACGGTTATTGTAACAACCGTTGCGAGGGCAATGGATGTTGTGGTTTTAGTCCGATGAACTCCGACGAAGAGGAACACGATGTTATGGAAGAGAAGTTGGAACGAGCAACGTATTGAGGTATGACCGACGAAGAAAAACTTATCAAAGAATGGGAAGAGCGGGTAAAGCAGATTCCTGTTACGACTATCAAGAATGAAGAAAGGCTGGCAAAGTACGTCAAAGACAATGGACTGACGAAAGAAGACCTTGTAGTGCTGTTGACCATTGTAGGCACAAGTCTTCCAGAGTTCAGGAATATCACGGTGAAGCCCGATTCCGCGATAACTTTTGGTGAACTTCTTGACTTCTATGACAGGTCACAGACACAGTTTATCATTATTCATCGTTGCAACTACATCTTGCATGAGTTGATGATAACGGTCTATGACATTCTTGAAAAAGAGAAGAGACTGAGGTTTACAGTAAAGAAGAATTGTCAGGATGCGGAAAAGCAATATCATGCCTATGTTGAGCCACGTCGTAAGAGGTGTGAGCGGACGGCATGGTGTACCCTACAAGACCATCTGAGGATAACCCACGACTTTCTCAGTCCGATGCTCGAAAAAGTCTATGAGAGCATCCGCGACTACATGATTCGATTGGGTTGGCGCGACGTTGAGGTAAGAGCAAGGATTGAGGTGGCGTTATTACTGGCAAAGGTAGCCCGTCACTCTTTCAATGCTTTCTTCAAGGAGTTTGAGGATGCCTGTGGCTGTGATTTCAGCAAGTGCTATACCAGTTCCGATCTGAGAGGGATGGTGATGCACTTCGCAAAGATGTCGGATTCGCTTGGATTCAAGACCGTTCCAGACAAATACGGACTGCCAGACCTGAAAGGATTCGATGTTGATGCCAACGTCCGAGTGAAATGGGCTTGGAATGACTTCATCAATGCTTTGCAGGACGAGGACTTGATGGATGAAAGTGCGCGGAGAGCCATTGAACTGAATCCGAAGGTTGAAGCCGATTACAAGAAAGTGATTGAGGAAGCCGAGGCAGAGCAGATGGTGGCAAATGCTGAGAAACTTAGTGAGAAATTCAAGGTTACAAAAATGAAATAGGACTATGGAAAAGTATGTGATTTTCAGAGAAGACAAATCGAAGATTGGTGTCTATCTCTTTGTGAAGAAGTTTGTTCCTAAACGATGGTTCAGACGTGAGAAGATTGAGTATTGTGCCAGTGCAGACCAGGCAGAATTGTTTGCTGACAATGACGTGATGGCGAAAGTCTGTGACAGAATCAAGAAAGACTTCCCAAATGCTGAGATTATCTGTGACGATTTCCGTTCCTTTACGACAAAGATGGCAAAGCACAGGTTCTGGGTTATTGGTCGTTGGCGTGATGATAGCACAGAAGAGTTCTTTTGTGGCAGTGACCAGAACAGCAAGCCCTGTTATAGTACGGACATGAACGAAGTCAGATTCTCTTTGTCAGAGACATCTACGAATGAGACTTTGCAGAGTATTCGCAAGAGTACGCGAGACCGTGTATATTCAAGGGTTATGTTCCTTAGTTTGGAGAATGAACTTTTGAGTCCGTGCATGATGATAACGTGTACGAGCAAGGGCAGTGGTGTTACGAAATACTTTGCCCGTGAAGAAGGTAAGAGACTAAGGCTTGTTCTGACTTCTGAGGCGGCGGCAAAGTTTGACTACGAGACCGTTCTGAGTATGTACGAGTATCTGAGGATTCACAACAAGAACTTCTCTTATGCCGTTCTGCCAGTGTTCAAAGACAATGTTTCGGCAAAGAACATTGAGGCTTATATGCGGGCGAACAAAGTTTCCCGTATGATTGTGATGGACTTGCAGTTGAAGTTTCTAAACAGGAAATAGACGATTATGTATGATTTCTTACAAACTCCAGAATGGAAAGCCCAACGTGAAAGAGTTTTGCATAGAGATAACTACAAGTGTAAAATATGTGGTGCGCAACATGGCGTTATGAATGTTCACCACATATTTTACCATCACCCTTTGTCAGAAATGAATGACAACGACTTAGTGACATTATGCCCGAATTGTCATTCTATGGTTCATTCTATCCAAAAGCGGATGAATGAGTTTGCCGAAGTTGAAATGAGGAAACTGAAGCAGGAATGGGGTAAAAAAATGTCCGACGAAATAAACAGTTCTTTTCCTTCTGGAATAGTCGGTGTCAATAAAAGTGTTGCTATCAGTATCATACGACGGACTTTTTATGAGCAAAGGGATCACGGTTGGGCGATAGAGCCAGATTTTCAGACTTTGCAAAAGAACGTGAAGACAAAAAGTTTGTGTAGGAGGTAGAAATATGTCGATAAAACCAAAGAACAGGGTCATGTGTCCTGACTCAATGAAACAGAAGATGCTCTATGAGTCAGAGCGCAAAGCCAGAGATTTCATCAAATGGAATGGTGACGAGATAGATACTCATGGCGGTGTACTCAGACCCTATTATTGTCCTGCCTGTTGCGGTTGGCACATAACACACCAACGGCATCGAGAGGAATATGATACGAGGACTGAAAGGATGATAACGGCTTTCAATAAATCGGTGAGACCGAAAAAGATAGACCGTCTGATTCATTACCAGGAGTCGGATAATCTGGCACGGGAGATATGGAAAGACCTCCCTGCAAAGGTAAAGTCGGGAACAAGTAAGTCGGCTCTGAGATATGCCATTACGGAGTATTTTGACAGGAATTGCGTAGAAGACAAGAGCGGTGACATCAGAGGTCGCATTTATAAGATATGGGAAGAGAGAAAGTAAGATATGTGACAGATAAGGATAGTGTCAGACGGAAGAATGTGAGAGACCATTTTCTGACGTATTCACAAGCACTAAGACCTTGGCTGGCTCAGATTTCTCAGAAGTACAAAGAAGAGCAGAATTTTCCGTTGTACCCGATGGTGATACTACCATCGTACTATACCGACATCAGAGATAAGGAAATTGCCGCTTTTGTTTCGCTGCTGATACCTGAGACGGATAATATCGTTAAGAATGTTGGAGAGATTCGTGATTTACTTGGTCAGAATCCCTTTGAATGGTTCAGAAACCGAGGTTTTGTAAGTCTTGGTACTGGCTCAAAGCAGAACAAAAGGACTGGAGGCGTAGAGAACTGGAAGATTGCGAAGTTGCTGGATCGTTTGTGGGAACAATGCGAAATCACTACGAATGAATCACCAATGGGTGAAACGTATTGTTTCATGCGTCCGATAGGGTTTCAGGCAAAAGCGATTGCCGATGCTCAAAGGTGTTCGTACTTCGATGTGCTGACATATTTGATCGAAGATTGTTGCGTCGGTAACTACTTCTACAAACTGAGGCTGCTATTGCTCGTTCTGGGTACTTCTGACGGCTTTGGACTTGGCTTGTGGGCTGTTAGTCCAGACGAATTAAAAAGTCCGCTCACGCACGATTTACGGACGTTTCTGCAAACATGGTTTCCTGACTACAGAAGATTCGGAACAATAGATGAAGCCATACATGAGTTTGGACTGGAAAGGGATTGTGACTTTTTCTACTGTTGGTTAGCGTACAAAGAATTGCAGAAAAAGTCGCCGAAAGTATGTGGTAACTATGCTACGTTGTATCAACGATGGTATGAGATAGGTGCAAGGAAGAAACCCTATGAGTTTAGGGATGCTTTGCCAGATATAACAAAGGAAGGGTAAAGTTCGAGTTCGACACGGCGTTGTTGTTCAAAACCCAAGCCTTTGTAGGGAGTGACCATTACTGCTATCTGGTCACTCCCGTTTTTTTTGCTATGAAACGACTGATTAAGGTCGCTCCATTAATAAAGAGGTACGCCCATTTCGATTCGCTGCTGAGTGGTGTCGCCGCCACCTTTGGTACAACCGCCGATGCAACTGCCGACGAATGTAAGGATGAACAATGCCACAGCAATCCCAATCGTAGTGTAGATGGCGTTTCCGAGATTACGCTTACCTTCGTAGTCTCTTGATGTGTACCAGAAATAGATTCCGCAAGCGATAGCCAATGGGATGAATACGTAGAGGCAGTCATAACCGAATACGATACTACAAACCAATGCAATGCCTCCAACAAGCATGAATAATAGTTTGAACCATAAATCTTCCATATTCAAATAACGGTTTTTTAGCAAATAAATTGTGTGCCGACGTACATTTTCTGGTGTGCGTCGGCTTTTGTTACTCAAACTCGATGATAAGAGACTTGACGGCAAGTGACCGTTGTGAACCGTTCGGCTACTGAATCATAGCAATGCCAGTGTCGGTGTTGAGACTAAGGAGTTTGATGTCACGGCGAATGTTTGTCGTTGATACTTTCATAATCGTACTTGTTTTATTCTCCATTGAAGAAATTCATTGCCTCTTCACCGAGGTTGCGGGTGTCGGCAAAGATATAACGAGAGGTGATCAGCGTGTTAGTGTGGTTCATTAACTTGCTGATTGTTGCAATTGGAACGTCACGCTTTGCCAGTTCTGTTGCACCTGAACGTCGGGCTGTGTGACTGCCAATGAGTTTGTACTTTGGCTGTACCTGAACTTTCCCGTGATAGAAGAGTTTCACCTCCTCACAGATGCCACAATTCTTGCAGATGCGCTTGATGATGCGGTTGAAACTGGCACGGTCGAGATTTTTGCCACGTTGCTTGAAATACTTGACAAAGTTCTTATGCAAAGGAACTGTTGTCGCTACCATTGTCTTCTTCGATACGTAAGTAAGGAAGTCGCCTTTGATGTTCTCAGGCGTTAGTTGCTGAATGTCTGATGAACGGGCGAGGCAGTAGTATTCGCAAAGGAACTGTGCTTTAACCCACTTTTCCTGTTCTGTTCGAGGCTGGTAGTTCTCTATGAGACGGATTTCGTCGGCATTGAGCACAACCTGTTCAGACGGCACACGTTTAGCCTTCAACTCCTTTGCAGGATTCTTGCAAGGAATCAGACCTTCATCGGTGTAACGAGTGAGAAATGCCTTGATGATGGCGAGATAAGTGACAGCCGAATTGCCTGCAACCTTATCTGTGATGTATTCACGTACTTTGGCGAGGTTGAGCGTTGTCAAGTCCTGCCAACCAACTTCTTTGACTCCGATTGCTTCACGCATGAATCGGAGAATCTGGATTCGTTTATCGGCACGAGTCCATTCCTGTTCAAATGATAATACTTTCATGTTGTATTGAATTTTAATTGTTCGTAATAATAGTGAGCGCACAGCCTTGTCATGGACTGTGCGCCTGTCTAACCAAAAAATTCTATCAATTATGATGGAAATAGAAGAGCCAGACTTTATTACAGGTCTGGCTCCAAGGATTTTGCTTCGTTGATGATTTCTGTGATGCGGTTGCGGTCTCTGACAATGACCGCACATTTCCCACCGTACCAGAAATCGGGTTTTGAGACGATACCGAGTTGATTGAGTTGTATCAGCATTTCCGCACATTCAAGATGGTAACTGCCACCAAGCAAACGCCGTACCATTTCGGTGTTTGTCTCAGGATAATCAGCCAACTTATGTGCAAGAACCTCAATGTTCGTGAAGAGACGTTGACTGAGGAAGATTTGCTGTCTCTTCGGTTGTTCCTCTACATCTTCAATGAACAAAGACGGGTTTCCAAAGTTTTCGTACTTCTGGGAAAGTTCGTCGCGGAAATTGTAGATGTAGTCGGTGTCAACGTAAGCACATTGAACACGGTTCATGTCAGCACCTTCGCAGTAGAGCATGTCGCCACGTCCTGTAAGTTTCTCAGCACCCATGCGGTCAATGACTACGCGGGAGTCAGTGCCAGTAGTGGTACGGAAAGCGATTCGGACGGGGAAGTTAGCCTTGATGTTTCCTGTGACGATGGTAGCAGACGGACGTTGTGTAGAGATAATCATGTGTATGCCGACGGCACGGGCTTTCTGTGCGATACGGCAAATGGATTTCTCTATGTCACGGCCTGCAGTCATTACAAGATCACCATATTCATCAATGACTACAACGACATAAGGCAGTTTTGTTTCTGCTTTTGCGTTATATTCTTTGATGTTACGGACATTATGCTGACGTAAGAGAGAATAACGCTGTTCCATGACACGGCACAGGGCATCCAGTGTTTGCCTTGCCTGTTCGGAATCGGTGCAGATGTTTTCGTTGAGGCCAAGGTTAGCGAAATAAGACTGAGGATAGTTCTCGTATATTGAAAACTCAACCTGCTTCGGGTCTATCAGCACAAACTTCAACTGTTCTGGAGATAGTTTGTGCATGAGCGACATCAGCATTACATTCAATCCTACGGACTTACCTTGACCTGTTGCACCCGCTACAAGAAGATGGGGCATTTCTGCAAGGTCGGCCATGAACACAGCGTTAGTAACGGTCAGTCCGAGACATAACGGCAATGTCTGTTGTGACTGCTGATAGTCTTCGGACTCCATCAAAGAATCAATGGGAACGATGTCACGTTCTTTGTTCGGAACTTCGATGCCTACGCAACCGTCTTCCATTGGTGCAATGATACGCACCGATGGAACACCGAGTACAGAGGCAAGTTCGTTCTTCAGTCCGAGTATGCGAGACACGCGGACACCGATTTGCGGACGGAACTTGTAGAGCGTGACGGACGTACCTTTGATTTCCTCAAAGTCGTAGGTTGTAACGCTGAACGATAACAACACTGCTGTTATGAGGTCTTTACGGGTTATTTGTTCTGTCATAATGTGTAAGTTTTGAATTTATCGTACTCCTATCCTTTGTCAAGAGGATGGGAGTGAAAGAGACTACCGACACCAGTCAATGCAAGCGACACCGTATTTGTCGAGGTTCTGAAGCATGATGTCAGCAACGATGAACGCTCCCTTATAACAAGGGTCATTCTCCTTACCTTTGAGCCTTTCCAGAGCCTTTTGACCTTGCTCGTCGGATAATCGGCCGGCCTTAGCAAGTTTGTAGTAGAAACAATCCTCAACGAGGTCGTTGGGATGGATTTGGAGGTCTGGAATATTCAGGGCTTCACTTTTTGTCATGTACTGTTGAATGTTTTGAGTTCCATAATTATAAACGAATTTTAGGGGAAAATATTGTGATGTGTCGTACTTATAAGGTACAACACATCTGAGAGAGTTTAGGCTGCAACAAGTTCGACTACCATGGCCGTCTCTTCGACAGTTTCAAGAACTTCACGATTCTCAACGTCGTGTACGTAACCACCTTCTTCTTTCAGCATAGGCATCAGAAGTAGAAGGTCGTAGTTGTCGGCTACCAATAGACTTGCCACGCCATGATTGTAGATGTAGAATCCACTTAGGAGAGTCTTTGCCAGTTTCTCACGGGAATAGGCAATGCCTTCTGTTGTCTGTGAGGGGCGTGTAAGACGGAACGTCGCGGTGTGACTCTTCGAGAAGTCATAGTCTTCGTACTCGAAGTAAGCGAGGTCAGAGCCACGATAGACAGAGACATTGATTTGTACGCCGTACTTTTCTTTGCCGATAGTCTTCAACCATGAGCGGAGAGCGGTGATGTCTTCGGGGTGAATGTCGTAACGTCGCATCTGCCTGGTATCGGGCAATACACTACGCCAGTTCGGGTAACGCATATCGCGGTCGGTGAACTTGAGAGTGGCATCGCCGACATGAGCAAGCATCGTGCAGAAATGTTCCTGAGTATAAGGATTGTCGTACTTATACACGTCGAAACTTACCTCAGACTTGAACTTAACGGAATAGTCGCAGAGACGTTTCCAGTCCTGTTTCGGAATCAGAACCTGTAAACTCTTGGAGTGGTCGCAGGGCTTAGTCCAGTTGCCCGGAATGTTCGAGACGATTGCGAGCGAGTGACCATCGGATGCAACAAAGTTGACAGACTGGTCAGCAGCGTTGACATCCATAAGCACATAATTCATTACAGGTCGGAGTTCATCGTTTGCGCAATGCTCAATCAAAGACTTAGCACCTTTTGTAAAGCCTACACTTAGCGTACCGAGATAAGCACCCTTTGGCTTTTCCTCGTATGTGAAATAGAGTTCACAACGATTCTTAGCCAGAGACTTGAACGTGTCGAGCAGGGCATGACTGAACAATGTGTCACCACGAAACTCGCAGTGGAAGGTGTCAACGTCGATAGTCTCAATATCGAAGTCGATTCCTTTGACTTGTTCTTGCTTGGAATAGTCGTAGTAGCCATAGATGGCTCTGTTCCATTCCTCGCACTTCTTCAACTCTTGCAATGAGATAATGGACTTGTCAGCCATGAAATGACGAAACTCTTCACTGTGCTCAATGGCGCGGTTGAAATACTTGTCTGCAATCTCTGTCATCTTTTGATAGATGGCTTGGTCTTTCTGTAAATCTGTCATAATTGAAATTAAATTGGTTAAACATTGTACATTAGTTGTAGCAAGGAGAGTTTCAGATCTCTCCCTGCCAGACTTCGGGGTACATATCCCAAATAGAGTCGGCATCGTTGTAGGCACGGCTAAACTCTTTCAGAAGCGAGTCACGCTTTGGAGAGCGGGCAATGCACAGGGCACGTTGCACGATGTCTTCACACTTACGGACATTACTAACGTACTGCCTACGATGGTCGTAGTAGTCTTTGGGATTGAAGAGAATGACTTCAATGGGTGCAAACTTGTGTTGCGTGTTGTAAGCCTCGATGTCATACCAATCTTTGACAGTCTGAAAGACTTTTCTGTTGATCCACTCAAATAGTTTCTCCTTTGTGTCGCAATAGAAGAAGTTGTTAGGATTGTCAGCACCGATGCCTACTTTGTAGTGGGGTGCAGTTGGTAACGAATCATTCCAGATAAGACGTTCGCCCTCGTCAAGAAGAATCTCAACGCAGCCTTCATCATCGTCAAAGAATGACGTAGCACATTCCTTTGAGCAGAAACAGTCTGTGCCGTCGAAGACATAGCCAGACGTGATAGTTTTGTCACAGACGGTGCATTTGCGAATGACGGTATCATCGGGGATAACGTCGTAGGAAAGCCCCCACATCTGAGCCACGAAATCAACAGACTTTTCTATCTCTGAGTGTTTGAGGAAGTTGATGGTGTCTGCATCTTCGACTTCATTCAGACAGTCGATATAGTCATTCACTAACTCTTTGCCCGTGATAATAGTGCCTTTTGGATAACCGTAAGCACCATCGGAATCGAATGTAATCTTGATTTTCATAATTGTTTATCATTTGGTTAATAGTTCAGCAAGCGTTTGTCACAACACTTGCTGAGATAGAGTTTAGTACCATTCTGTGTAATAGTAGTCTAAATCGTCGGCAATCTCGTCAATGATTTCGTCACACTCTTCTTTCGTGAGGTCTTCAATCTTTCTACCTTCACCCTCGTCTTCGAGATATGAGATAATATCATCTTTGTAGATGCGCCACTTCTCAAACTCTTCCATCGTGATACCTTCAGACTTGGCAGCACATTTGTCAGAGCAAGCGTAACCAGCACAGTTCAGATACCAGCCTTCTTCCATGATAGCACCACATTGAGTGCAAACGCGCATGGAATCAACTTTGAGCCAGTTGATAAGGATTTCTTCTCTAACGGCTCCTGAACCTTCTTCAAGTGCCTTCTTGATGCCGGGGAAAATGTATTCAAAAGATTCCTCCCCAATCTGTTCTTTCACTTTTGCAACGATTTCATCATAAGCGTGTTTTGAAATCATTGATTCTAATGTTTGTTTCTCTTCCATAACTTGAATAATATTGGTTAGACAATAGCAGCAATGCCGATTATCATATCAGCACTGCCAGATAGGTTAGTCGAAGCAAAGTCCGTCGCTGTCACCTTCCTCGAACGGGAAACTTTCAAGTTCCTTGCGGACTTTCTCTACAGCGGCTTCATGGTTGGCTGCTTCAACCTCAAATGTGCGCGAGAATGTTTCGTAGGCACGGATGCTGAACTTCTTTGGCTCGTCAAAGCAACAGACTTTGATGGTGTTTGCGCTTTCACAAGCCTCCTTTGTCGGATAGCCGTCAAGATAGTTCTCTGGCTCAAAGCCGTGGAAAGAAATACCGTTCTTTGTCACCTCATAGGAGAATGGCATAAGGTCTGTTACTGTCCTACAGTCAACACTTGTTCCGTTCCAAAAGAATCTTTTCGGATCATAGCGACCATTGTTATAACAGATGCTACATGAGTTCTGGATAAACTTCACTCCGAGAACATTTCCGAGCGTTTCAAGTGAATAGTGTTTGAAGTGCAGTTTGTACTCCTTACCATTCTTGTAGTCTTCAACACTTTCGTAGATGGAGAAATACAAGCCTCCGACCGTGAGAGTTCCGACACCAGCAATCTCCAGTTCTACAATCTGGCGATAGATATACATTTTTCCTTCTTCTCTGATACCGTAGTTCATAGGGTACACAGTACATTTCTTCATCCTGAACTGACGAAGTGAGCCTTTATATACAAGATACCTTGTAACATCATACTCGCTTCTGTCTGGATGCGAAGGAATGTCGCGGCTAACGAATAGTTCGTTTCCTACTTTGAAGTCAGAACCAGTGATAGTGCCAAGCACATGTTTTGAATTTAATTCTTCCATAATCTTTTGAATTTTAAGTTAGATGATAAGTGAATCGCCCAATGATTAGGTCGGGCGAAACTCTTAGTCGATAAACATACCAAATTTCATCTTCTCTGCCTTTCGTCCGTTAAGAACAGGCTTGGTAGTGAAGACGTAGGTATGAACATTGTCAGTGATGTTGTGATAGCCAAAGATGTGATACCCTGCTTTCTGAATTGCTTTGAACACAGCCTCCATTTCGCATGTTCTTATCTTTATGTAGAAGGGGTATCTTCTTTCGTCAATCTTTCCTTCTGTTTGAAAGCCAGATGTCTTTGCCATTTCAGATGATTCATAGATAAGGTATAGTGAAGGACTATTATCATAGAAGTCTTTTATTCTCAGTCGATAAAACCCGTGTTCACAACTATTACCCATCCAATAAATGATGTGGTTGCAGATGTCTTGAACAACCTTTGCTCTTACTTCCGTAGGTTGAACGTAATCGTTCTTAGGAATGTTTACTTTGATTTCCATATTGCTTGAATTTTAATTAGACATTAGGCGGTAAGCACGGTGTCGGTCGTACTTACCTGAGAGTTAGCAGGGGATTCCGTTCTCACGAAATTCCCTGAGAAGTCCGAAACGCTTCCCAAGTTTGTAGAAGTATTCGCCAATGATGGCAAGCCCCCCGTAACTGTAGGGATAGTCACCATCTTCATGCTGCCAGTCGATTGCTTTCTGACGGGCGGCTTCTTTTCTTTGCTGATAGGTAGGTGTACTCATAACAGACGATTTAGAGTTTAGGGCATATCTTTGTTGCGCCTGGGTACTTGTTGTTGATGTAGTTGCAGAGGGCTTCGTCGAGACATTTAAGTGTCAGCCGATGAAGTTCCTCGCGGGCAGAGTTGAAATCGTCTTCAGGCATGGTAGCCAGACGTTCATCAAGTTTCTTTTCGAGGTCACAGATTTCTGCTATTCTATCAGAGTGATAATAGTCAGATGTCCACATTTCAAGGAAAGACCAGTAATCTCCAGAATCTTCCCTATCTTTCGCTGCTTTGAGCGTTTTTTCTACAATCTCCCTTGGTTCCATAATCTTTGAATTTTTGAGTTAATATCGTACTCCTTGCGGTTGTAAAGCCGCAAAGAGTTCATAGACGGTAGAAGTAGCAGAAATCATGAGGCCAGTGCTCACCATACTCAGCAACGGCATTTGGTTTGATATACGGAAGTTCCTTACCTCTTGATACAAGGTAGTTGCTCTTCAAACTTACCCTTCCTTTGATAAGTTTTGTTCCTGCTGCTCCAGATGCACTTTCCACGAAATACTTCTTTCCTTCTTCGTCGCCAAACTTTTCCCATCCGCTTGGATAGGCAATGTTAATGTAATACTCTCTCTTCTTGCATTGTGATACAAAATCGAGAATCTGTGCTAATTCAATCTTTTTCATAATTCTATCATTTTAGTTAGTGGTGACTAAGGCAGTTGCAAAACTGCCCTAATCTTCTTCGTCGTAGTCGATGTCAAGTTGCCAGAAGATGTCTTCCAAATCTGTGAAGAGGTATTCACTTTCATACCAGTCTCTCGGCAGGTCGTTGTCGCTACCAAACTCATTCAGCAGGTCACTGATGGCATCCGTGATGTCGCTGTCAATCGGGCATCGCATTACGTCAACATTGTGCAGAGACAGGCGAATCTTTTCAACGTACACCCTATCAAGGAGGTGTTCCTCCACAAACTTGATGGCACGGTCAAAGCGATCTTTCTTTTCTTTCTTCCAAATATCCCTCATGGAGAAATAATTGTGGACGGCTTTGAGCACGGTCAGGACTTCGCAAGATTCAGAAACGGAATATTCGTAGCCGTTAGAAGTGATGGCAAGTCTCGGTTCGTTATTCCAAAGAGACACCTTAACTTCGTCAACGTCATAGGAACAGCCGTTGATGTCAACTTCACAGAGATTATCCCATTTCAGTTCTCTCGTTGCAAACTGTTGTGGAACGTAGCAACAATCGTCACCAACGCCATACTTTTCAATTAGATTCCATATATTCCACAGCATTGCAGAATATAGGTTTTCCAATTCCTTTTCGTAATTCCTAAGTTTTCTCATAATTGTATTTATTTGGTTAGTTGGTCTGGTGGCGAATGTTACTTCACCTCCTGACTAAGTTCGGCAATCTGTTTGTCGATTTTCTCAATACGCGACTGCAATCTGTCTTCTTTTGTCGTAGAGAAATTGAGTTTTGCATGACGCATACCATAGCCCCAACCCATATTGTTTATGCGCTGATGCTGGCGAAGTTGTTCCTCGTAAAGTTTGTGTTCGAGGTCGCTTTTCTTCTCCCTGAGTTTCTGGAGTCTTTCTGCTTTCTTCATGTGAATGTGACTATTGTTTTTTCTCAATGATTTCTGCAAGTTCGTCAAATGTTCCTCGAAAGATAACTTTGTCACCCTTGATCACTCTGATTTGAGTTTGCTCACGTCTCGCATAAGAATCTCCATAGCCTTGAAAAGCATCAAAGCATATTTTGTTGTTATTGCCAACAAAATTGCATGTAAACCCGACTTTTGGGTACTCCTTGATGTTACCGCCATTTACACCTTGAACGGCAAGCGAAAGTTCTGATTTTGCCATAATAATTGAATCTTTGGTTATTTGTAAAGCATGAGGTTGTTACGCCTCCTGCTTTGTGCCGTTGTGAGTGAAGAAATCGGTTGCATCCTCAACACCTCTGAGATATTCAATCATTTCGGCAGAAGTTCGCCTTGTGAAAGTTTCGCTCAGTGGTGACGGTGGCAATTCGTAGCCATTCACTTCACGGCAGAGAGGCCAGTGACGGTTTGCACGTTTCAGAACAAGATTGGTGTGGGCTTTCTCGTTGATTCTTCTCAACTGCCCTTCAATGATTTCTTTGTTTGTTATAGCCATAATCGTATGAATTAAAAGTTTGGAAGTATCGGGGAATGTCGCTTCCCCAATACCATTAGAGTTTGATGTGACACAGTTTCAATGCAGATTCAAAGTCTTCCTTTGTCACAATCGTCTCAGACAGAACAACCTTTCTGAGATTGGTATGTTTGTTCTCTGAGTAGGCATAGAGGTAGGAAACTTTGTCTGGTTCATTTTGCATGAAACGAATGTTGACATAGCCGTTACCAACGATTTGAATAAAATAGTCTTCACAGCCTTTTGGTGCTCTTACATCTTGTTTAAAGCCCAACTTTTTCAAATAGTCTCTTGTAATCATAACTGAACGAATTAAAGTTTGATCCATGCCAGATGTTTGTGTCTGGCAGAGATTGGAGTCAGATGCAGATGTAGATGTTTCGAGAATCTTTCTCAATCTGCTTTTTGTACTGTGAGAATTGAGTCGGCTTGAAGTTCTCCAGTTCCTCTTTCAGAAGAGCCAACATGATAGCGGTTGGCAGTACGTAGTTGTCTTCGTAAGAAGGGAGATTTACAGCCCCACTCATAAACACTCTTTCAATGTTCTTGCGCATCCTGTCAGTGCTACGTCTGATAAGTTCGCGTGTCTTCTTTCGTGCTTGTTTCTTTGTCATAACTGAATATAATTGGTTAATGGTACAATGATTGGAGGTTAGTCCAATCAAAGTTTTGTGATAGTGATAACACCTGCTTCAAAAGGAAACGTCCAACTATCAGCCAGACACTTCTCTCTGAACGCTCTCAGAACAGCGGCTTTTGCGTCACGGATAACTCCTGCCTTTGTCAGAAGACAATCAAGTAAATCGAAAGCACCTTGATAGGGAGTTTGGTGTGACATTTCACCGTACTTTACGTGCATTGTCAGATTGCTAAGAAATGCACTCTTTTCTAACTCTGTCATAATCGAAATATATTAGTTTTTGGGATAGAGAAACACAGAGTTGTTAGGCTCTGTGTAACGAATTAGGCGGCATAGACCTCACGCGGAAACTTTATACGGTCGGCTCTTCCATAGCCTGCAGTAGTGGCTTCAGCGTGACGAATCTCATCACGAATGTGAGTTTTGGTAATGTCACAGTAACAAAAGTCGTAGGCTTCCTTGAAAGCAGACTTGTATTCTTCCGTACTTTCGATGTTGTGATAGTAGCGGTCGAGAATCTGGCGTATCTTCTCGTAGCGAGGTGTGCCACGTCTGACATTGTTCAGCAAACGATTCTCCTGGTCTGCAATCAGCCAAATACTTTTGAGAGGGTGAATCTTTCCCTTTGTTCTAAGAGGTTTGTTACGCATACCAGAGCAAAGTTCGTTCATATAGGAACGGCTATAACGCTTGTGTTCATCCCAAGTACCAGTCAAGAGATTCCAGAGTCTCCACATTTCCATGATGTGTGATTCGACATTGCCATAGAGTAAAACGGCAGGGTGTCCGTTTGCTTTGTTGATGAAGTCGTAGGCTGCATTGCCGAAACTTTGCAGTCTTCTAAAAATCAGTTCTGAATCCATAATCGTAAGTTTTAGTGAGTTTTATCGTACTGAGGTGCAATGTTGCTTGCACCTTAGTTTGTCAGAGATTGAGCATCTTGTCAAGCCAAGTAGAGCGGTCGCAGATGTCGGTGAGGGCAGTGTAATACTTTCCAGTTTTCTTGTCGTAGAGATATTGACCGTAGTAAGTCATGGTAGTACATTCACCGATAAAGAACATTGAATAACGCTCATTCTGAATCCATTTCTTCGGTGGCAAAACATTCAGTGCTTCGTCGTAGTCTTCACGGGTAATCTCTTTCGGCTCTTTGCTCAACCATTTCTCACGCTGACGTTTCACGTACTCTTTCCAAGTGATGGCCTCGAAACCAGACTTCAGAACGGCTTCACAAACTTCAAGTTGCTTTTGCCAGTGGTCGGACATATTCGGGCAATCAATCAGATGGTGTTTGTACGTCTCTACATCATTGGCGTAAAACTCTTGCGCACGTTTGATGTTTGCGTCAACTTCTTCGGTCTTGCACATTGTAAAGCACTCATTATTAAAGAGGTTTACGATAAGTCTGTCATTTTCTTCCATAATAGTTTGAATTTTAGTGAATACTTTGCAGGTGTAGGAGTTATTTCACTCCCACATCTTCGATGTAGTCAGGAATGTTGCTGAACTTGACTTTTGAGATTTCTTCTTTTGTGTATTCTCCTTCGTTTGTGATTCTTGTCAAATACTGCAAGCCAGTTACAAATTCTTTTTCGTCGCCTTCAGCCCATTCTCTAAACTTCTTGTCGAGTTCGAGCCAATTTGCGCGTCCTATCTTGTCAATCTCCAATGCGTTTCCGCTTAGAGAGCAAGCAGCAGAATAGTAGTTTCTGATATATACTTTTCCGCTTTTGTAATGAAGCGCAACCTTTTTGTAATAGAGAATCTTTGTCATATCTAACTGAATTTTAATGAAACAATAGTAGGTGCTTCCATCTATCACGATGGCCGCACCCGAACACACTAAAATTAGCAAACTATGAATTGTTTGTTGCCAAATACTTTGCAGCATTTCTTTCTGCTGACACTCTCGCCTTTTTACATTCTTTCTTTGTTCCTATGTATGGAGGTATGAAAGGGAGTTTTGGAGTAAAAACCATCCATGCCTCTCGAAGAGGATGGCGTTTTAGTTCGGTGTGAATAAATTCCATAATCTTTATAAGTTTTATTGTTTTCGTACTCTGTCAGATTTCAAAGTCTGACAGAGTGGAAGAGTTTAGGCTACGTTGAACCAGTCGTTGAGGAATGCAACCATAGCGCGGTTCTGCGGCAAAAGTTGGGGAATATCCATGCGCTGCGCCTTATACATTTCTGTTGCGCTGTTGTAGATGTCCCATGCCGTTACTCGATCATGAAGTTTGTAAGCCTCCAACATGTCTTCGGTGAAGACTGTAATCTGTGACTGATTCAGCGGATAGGTCATGTTCTCATGAATAGTTTTGCGGGCGGTGTCTGCCTTGACACGCATTGCCGTGAGTTGACCGATAATCATAAGCATCTGGTCAGCAGTTACGACAATGTTCTTCAGTCGCTCAATCTTTGCGCGGTCTGTCTCAATAAGATTCCGTGCATCCATGAGCCAAGCCCGTACCGTTCGGAGAATAGTTTCGATGTCAGAGCCACCACCTCTGCCAGTACCTTTGTCACCATAAGATGCAATGTAAAGTTCTGGAGAGAGCATACACTGATTGTGACAGATAATGACTTGTGGCCCGAATCCGACTTGAATACCCTTCTGATGGTAGGCGATTGCCAAGCCAGTCGTAGTCTCGGAGTTGTCAAAGTCTGTGATGCGAATGTTAGCAAAGACTCTTCTGAGAATGTGAGCCTCCACAGCATTGTCACCATACTTTTCCTCAACCTGACGAATGACGGTCACACCAGGCATGTTCTTGTCTCGGTTCTGAGCCGCAAACAAGTCATAGACCTCAGTCTGATAACCAAACTCGTTGCACATGGAAAGAATGTCGTTAATGAGTTGGAAGTGATAGATTCCCTTCAAAGGGCGACCTTGCACATCGTTCTCATGCTGAGTTCTTTCGAGCATTTCCAGAGTTAGCGGCTGAGTGCCGTAACCTTTCTCGTTCCAGTCAAAGAACTTTGTGTTGTCAACTACTGTAGTCTCAGTCACGGTTGGCATAGTTGCCATAGCAGGAGTTCTGCCAAATAATACGTTTGTCATAATTGAATAAATTTTAGTGGGTTAGACTTAAATAAACTTTTATCATTGTCGTACTTTCGGTGGTTGTCACGCCACCAGAAAGTTAGTGAGAGTTACGCAAACCGAGAAAGAACTGGAGTTCACGCTCAACACCTTTGGGGGTGCGGTAGATGCAGACATTCTTCTCAGTGTCGTAAAGTTCGTTACCACGTTGCTCGATGGGGCAGTGATAGTTTGGATGCTTGTAAACTTCGCGCTTGTCAACAGTTATCTTTACGATGCAGTGGTCAAGAATTGCACAGCCGCCAAGACTTCTCTTTGTCGGTACCATGAGCGGAATCTTTACCGTTCCCGTACTTCGACCGATGTAGCCGATTGTGTCATAGCACTCAAACCAATCTTTGCCAGTAGTAGTGTCACCGTAGAAAACTCGTACTCTCTGACTTCGATCACCACAATAGTTTGCCAAGATGTTACATACATGGTCGGGCGTAGTCTTGTCAAAACTCATTCCTCTAATTACTTTGTAATCTTTCATTGTCTCATAATTTTAGTGTGAATAATATCGTACTCTCCAAAGTTATCACACTTCAGAGAGTTTAGATTTAACTAAACAATGAAGGACGGACAAATCTTATCCCGTCTTTCCAAAGTTTCATACCGTCACACTTTGCGCAAATCTCTGCAAACTTACCTACGAATGGAAATTCCATCGGCTTGATAATTCTCTGTCTCATAATCTTCTGTATTTTGGTTTAATCGTACTTCCAACAGAGTTTAAACTGTTGAAAGCAAGGAATCAAAGACTTTTTGCAGATTCTTGTAACTCTGAAAGAATTTCAAGTAGTTTCTTCTTGTCTCTTTCGTAGTCTTTAGTTGGAAAGTAGTCTGCAAGATGATAATTTGCAAGTCTTTCGGCAAGTTTTGATGCCTTGTGTAATTCATCAGACATTACCTTGCAATGCAATGCTTTTTTCTCGTAACTATACATAATCTTTACTCATTAGTTAATTATTGTACTGCCAAGACTTGCAAAGGTCTCAGCAGCCAAAGATTAGTTGTCGTAAGTCTCAAACACAAACTTTGCAGCAGCGTTGAAATCATCACCGAAATCTTTAATTTCTCCGTTTGGCAATTCTACTTTGTACATAATTGAAACTATTTTGGTTAGACATATCGTACTTTGGAAAGTTATCGTACTTCCCAAAGTAATAGCCCTCACGGGTTTTCTAAAACTATGATAGTAATTAAAGCGGGAATGACCCTCACGGGCTGAAAAACAATAACTAAAAACCTAAAACAAATATCGTACTCCAAAGAGTTATCGTACTCTCTGGAGTTTGGTCGTACTCTCGTTATCGTACTTTAATTGTCGTACTCTTTCGGCAGTGGAAACAAACTTTTGTTAATGCTCCACCAGACTTTCCAAAATCTTCTGTCAATGTCTGAGCCACTGAAGACTATTACGACAAAGTAAATCACTCCAAGAATGAAATACCAGATGTTTCCATCGAAACAAAGAAACATTGCCGGAACTAACATTATCCAGCCCATTACGAAGATTAAAACTTTTGCAATCATAGTTATTGAATTTTATTTTAGTGTGTGGTGCATCAGGCTTTTGTTACAAAGTCTGATACGCGAATTGTTTACAGACTTTGAAGTCAAGGCCATTTGCAGCCAAAACTTCTTTTGATAGTCTGAGGTCTTTCATTTTCTCCTTCAGTCTCAAGAACCAGTGGTCACGGTCTTCGACAAAGGAAAGTTTCTGTGATTCGTCAGCGAATCCGTGAGAGAGTCTTTCTTGCAAGTCTTCGAGATCGAAACGTGCAAACTTAATAACACGCTCTATCAAAGGAAGTGCAAGAAGTGTTTCCAACGCAACTTTCTGACCGTACTCAGTCAACTTGTTACGCGCTGCATTGGCAAAGATAGGCTCAGAGACTTTCGTACTCTGTCTTTGCTCGTACTGTTCCTGCTTCATCTTCAAAAAACCGCCAAACTCTGTGTAGGGTATCTTTTGATCGATTGCATCCTGCTCCCACATTTCTAAAACATGGGAGGGAATAGTCTTTATATCTTTCATCTTGTGTAAAGTTGTAGGCAGCACAAAGTATTTCATTCATGCTGCCCGATTATGCCTGGTACTGATAAAGTTTTGCGCCTGCAATGCCATACCTACTATATTGCCAAAGTAAACTTTGACCAACGGCTCGTCACCGTTGCGTTTGGAGATTGCAGAAACTTCGTCAGAACCAGACGAACTAATGATAAAATTCAATTATGGACTTTTTCAATATCGGCACATATAGTTTGCGGCTTCCATTTCACACGCAAAAACAACTCTATGAGACTGAATAATGTACTCAAACCTTTTGTTCCCAAACTTTGAAATACAATACTTTCAGCCCGAAAGTTATTCCGATTTAATCATGTCTGACAAGTAAGAACCGCCGATTATCGGCATGGATAAAGATTCAAACTTTGTCAAAGAACTCAAAAAAGATTGCAACCGCTTGACTGTCTTTCAAGTCTTTGCGGCTGCAAAAGTTTGTGGTAATAAGTTTCTCAAAAACTTTCGTGTACGTCAAACGTCGTAATTACCTAATTTTTGCAACCAGATATAAATCTGGATAACAGTTGAAACACCAAAGATAAAAGCAAAAGAAAACCGCTGCAAAAGTTTGTTAGACCTTTGCAGCGGTTTTTCTCAAAGAGTTTTTAGATAGTTTCCGAATAGACCTCCTCCACAATCTGTAAAACTTGTTCCTTTGTGAACTTGTTTTCTTTCGCCTTCTTAACCGTCAAACGAACATTTTCTAAAATACGTCTGTAGTCCGTAATCTGATTGAAAAGTTTCTTTTGTGCTTCTTGCTTGCTGGAATAGTAGCGAATTGCAAGTAATATATTACTTGTTGTTATCTCTCTATGCTCAACAAACAAACCAACACTAAAAGCGACTCCGTTTTCTTCAGCCTTCAAAGTTACGTCTTTGTATCTGTCGTTTCCGTCTTTGTCTTGACATTGATTTGCTCGATAGATGCAGACTTTGCCGTCTTCTATGTAGTTAGCCTCCTCCAGTGCTGAAACTTTGCAAGCGGTTAAAACCTTCTTAAACAAAGTTTCGTTAGATTGCAACTTTGCCAAAACTTCTGCAAAAGTGAGATTGTTTGCGGCCTCTATCTTTTCAGAATTAGCCTCCAAAAATTCGCGCTTTGCTTTGTCGATTGTTGCAGCCTTAACCTCCTCCGACATAATGCCTGAAGTAACCAAAGGATTAAGAGCCTTTTCAAGTTCTGAAGCATCAAACTTTACAGGGCAAAAGAAATCGGCAATTTCATTGCTAAACAACTGGTTTTTATCAATCTTTTCTATTGCCTCCTCCGCTTTCGCTGACTCAACAATATTAAAGTTTCCAGATACTTTGCCCTTTGTCTGTGTGGCGTCCATTACTTCAACTTCGGGAAGGTTGTTACTGTTCTTCACTTCCTTCTTTGTCTTTGTCGTTGTACTCATAATTGCTATTATTTAGGTGTTACAAAATGTCAATGCGTGAAGGGCTTTTGTGCCCTTTGGTTAACTCCTTAACCTTTACACTTGCAAATTTCGGAATAATTTTCGATAATTACAAATAAATATCTGATTATTTTTAATAAATATCTGATTTTAGGGCAAAATATTTCAGATAATCAGATAATGAAGGCAAAATTGTAATCTCGACATTGCAAAATAAGGGCTTTTTGTGGCGGTTCTGAAAGCATGGAATATAATATAATATATATATGTCGTAATATGCTGCATATACTTCGATATTGTGCCGATCGTGTTGTTATGTCCGTTTGTGCCGATCTGATTGCAAGCAATAAGAGACGAAAAAAGACTATTTCCAGGAATAAGCCTATATATTACGGAGTAATCAGATTAAAAAGGAATAAGGACAAAATAAGCGCGTTTTGTGTGCATCATCATATATTATTAGGTGTTGACGGTTGCAACCGTTTAGGAGGCTTTTATGTCCCTTTGTCGGTTGCTTGTTTGGTGTTGGTCTGGTTGTTTGCTGCATCATGTTTTATTATATTGTGGCATGATTGCAACCAGATACGAACATAAGACAAAGGAAAATAACATAAATATATAAATAATATTTGACATTTGCAGACTTGAATAAATTGCTAAAATCATAGTTAAATATATAGCATTATAATTGCAAATATATAATTATAAATATATAAATAATAAGGGCTTAAAAATGTACAAAAGTACGATAAATAAAAGGTTTTAGGCGACTTTTGGCAAATGTTAAACGGGTGCAAAATTAACTTAAATTTTAACATAGTCACATTATAAATATAATGTAGCATTTTCCTTCGTTTCGATATTCTCGTTTTTTGACGGGGTACACCCCCTTTTAACAACATTGGGCAGCCCTACTGACCTTTCGTCGAGATTTTTTAATTTTTCATTTTCATTTTTTACAATTTTGGCATTGAAATCTGAATATTTTGGATATTTGTGTATGTTTTTGGAAATCTTACACGCAAAAAATCGAAAACCTACACGATTTTGGAAGTCCTTTATTTAAAGGGTTTATCTTTGCATCGTGTATGGTGATGTAGGTTATCTCCTTATACGAGGTAAGGTTATGTTATTTTTGATAATGATTATTATAATAAAGGAAATATATGTCAGAAACTACACAAGTAGCACGAATGAGGCAGGAAATAGCGTATTATGCCAGTCAGTTGCGCTCATGCCTTGACAAGCGGGCATTGACGCGGGCTTACGACTACTCCCGCCGCTCTGATAGGCTCTATGCTTACTCTGGAATCATACAGGATGCTTGTTGTAGTTGTTTCCGTAGTGGCTCTGATGATTCCAAGAAAGCCATTGTGTACGGTTTTGACGGTCGTATCTGGGTTCCGTTGTTGCCGATGGTCTTTGAGAATGTCATTCGTGATGCTTTGGTGAGTTGTGTTGATGCCGGGAATTTCCTTGTCAGGAGTGATTGGGTTGACAAGCAGTCGAAGATAATGCAGTATGCTTACGATGGTGTCAGCGCAAGTCCTCTTGGGAGAAATCCTTCTATCGTCGGCTTCCAGAACGGTGTCTATGACTTTTCCGATATTGACAATCCCGTTTACCATTCCTTTGATGATCGTTTGCCGATAACCGATTTGTTGCCATACGACTATGACCCGTCAAAATCGTGTCCGATGTGGCTGTCATTCTTGAAGATGATGCTTGCACCGTCTGAGATTCTGAAACTACAGAAATATCTGGGCTTGGGTTGTGTCAATCGTCGTTTGATGTCACACAAGATTGAGGACACGCTATGGCTTGTTGGCGGTGGTGCCAATGGCAAGAGCACTATTCAGCGGATTGTAAGAGCCGTCTATGGCTATGACAATATCAGTGAAGCCTCTTTGTCGCAGTTGTTGGATAGGAATCCAGATGCGCGGATGCGGGCTATACTGAATATCGAGGGTAAGATTTTCAACCTCTGTGACGAAGTTGATGTTGCTGACATAACGAAAGGTAGTGATGCGTTCAAGAAGTTATGCAGTGGTGAGCCTCAGAATGTTCGTGGCATAGGTCGTGACATACGTGTTGCCCGTGACATACCGTTCTTGGTGTTCAGCATGAATCAGACCCCGACGAATCGTAAGATGGATGCCGCCTTCAGAAGAAGACTGGTTCAGATTGATTTTAGATGCAGTGTGCGTGAGGATGATATGGATGCTGAGTTGCATAACAAACTCATGCAGGAACTCCCTGGTATCAGGAATTGGATGATTGAGGGCTATAAGTTGCTCAGACGAGACAATTTCCTGTTCACGCATACCAATGACGATGCCATGGCCGAAGCCAATGAGCAGTTTTTCGACATCTTTGCAAGGCACGAAGGGTTACGTGCAAGTGCTTGGGCTGGTCACGACGAGAAGCCGCTGCTGATTCAGTCACAGGTTTTGTATGAAAAATACTGTGATTTCTGTGAGAAGAATCAGTATAACATGCCGACATCGAGCAAGGGCATGGTTCAAGACTTGAAGCGTCTGCGGTTTGAGTCGAAACGCAAGGCTGCTGGTGTTTTCTACATTGTCTATTCCGATAAAGATATTGATTACGCTGTGAAATTATGAAGAAGAAGACCATATCAGAGCCGCCGATTATCGAATACGGCTCATTCACTTTTGAAGAGAGCAACTATGGGCGTGGCAATAAGCGTTGGATGGCAACGACGTTGTTACGTGCCTGTCACGATCAGGGTTTAGAGCCGTTTGAATACCCGCTTGCATGTTACGACATGTCGAGTAAGTATTTCCCTCTGAACAATATGGATGATTTTGTATGGCAGATGAAGCGTTGCATGAACTCTGACTATAACATTCCTATCATTCTTGACAATTTCGGCAATGTATGTGACGGCAATCACCGTATATGCAAAGCCATTCTTGAAGGAAAGAGGACTATTTTGGCTTATCGCCTTCAGTACATGCCAGAGCCAGATTTTATTAAAGACAGTACGAATGAATAATAAAGGTGACATAGAAAGTTTCGTCGGTCTTGATTACAGACAGGTGAAATTGCTGATGAAGCAGTCTTGTGCTGAAATTGAGCGTCTGAGCAATACTTTGCTTGCTATGGAGCGTGGAAATATGCTTTTCAGCATCGAATACTGCAAGTTATATGAGTTGTTGCTGATGGAAAGACTTGACTTCTGTCGCAAACTGAATGAGTTTTACACTGATGATTACAAGAAGAGCGGTTGGTTCTTTCGCCTGTTCATTAGCAGGAATATCAGACAGACAGCAACTTTGCACCGAGATACTTTGACGCAACTGATGTTGCTGAAAAACTTTATGAGATTTAAACTTTTAGATTATGGAATTGACAGGTAAGAGAATTTTGCTTGCCGACTTAGACGGCACTCTGATCAAAACTGCTTCTGGTAAGACTTTTGCCGAGGACGTGACTGATTTCAGGATCAGAAAGGACGTTCTTGACAAAATCAAGGGCATCAAAAGTCTTGAAGCGATTATCATTGTCAGAAATCAGGGTGGAATACCTGATTTTGTTGACGAATCTGATTTTAGGGTCAAGATTTATACGATAAGCACCTTCATGCAACGCTATTGCCATAAACTTACGACTTATGGGTATTGCACATCAAAAGATTCCGTCGATTTGCGCAAGCCGAATACAGGAATGCTCGAAGAAGCACTGAAACAGAGACCATTTGAGGGGTTCTTTTTTGCAAAGTCCGAAATGCTGATGATTGGTGATGCCAGTGGAAAGCCCGGGCAGTTCTCTGACTCAGACAAGAAGTGTGCCGAGAACTTTGGCATTGACTATCTGGACGTAGAAGATTTCTTAAAAGCATAAGTCATGGAAAAAGCAAAGGATAAGTTCAAAATTGGTCAACTCGTCGTGATATTAGTCAATAACAGTCATCACGGCGACATCGGTAAGATTGTCGGATTTGATGATTACAACGAGTACAATGTCAAAGTTGCCTTTGAAGGAAACGAGGTTCAAGGCTATATGACAGCAGAGTTGAAGCCGATTCCGAGGTTAGGGCAGAAAATTTCTGTTTTTGGCAGGATAAAGAGAGCCTATTACCGTTGGCGCAATAGCGATCCCGTCAGCAAATGCCCCGTATTTAGGAAAAATGGTTGCTCCCATGTCGATGGTATGCTCTGCAACTTTCCCGACTGCCATATCTATCACGATTACATGGGTCACACCTTCTGTTCGTGTGCGAGTTGTCTGTTAAATAGTAACTGTTCGCGCCCGAACTATGGACTTGGTTGTTATGAAGGCAAACTTGAAGATTCTTGCTAATTCTTTCAAGAGTTGCAAGAATTGGAAAGAACTGGAGAACTTTTTTATTCACATAAAACTTTTAGATTATGGATTTTGGAAAAGCAATTATCGCTCTGAAACAGGGCAAGGCCATCCAGAGAAAAGGATGGAATGGTAAGGGACTCTTTGTTGTAAAGCAGATCCCTGCAAGTATTAACGCTGACATCATTCCAAAGATGCAGTCGCTCCCTCAGTCCGCGAAAGACATTCTCATGTCACGCGAGAATCCGCACATTGACTACACCAACCAGATGCTCATTGTGAATCCTGACGGTCGTGCCGACTCATGGGTTCCGTCTTCATCCGACGTGTTTGCTGAAGACTGGTGTGTTATCGGTGAAGAAGAGTAACCCCTTGTTTTATTAAAACATTTACACATTATGAAAAAGATTTTGTATCTTCTGGCAGTCGCTTGTGTAAGCATTGCAATGATGTCCTGTCATGGTGTTCGCCCAGAGGCAGGTGAAGAGGCTGTATTGATTTACAAGCCTTGGTTCTTTGGTCATGGCGGTGTCGATAAAGACCCCGTTACGACTGGTCTGACATGGTGCTGGTGGTCAACATCGAGCGAAACTTTCAAGATCATACCTCAGAAGCAGCAGGTGGATATGGAAGACCTCGTTAGTAACGACAACACCCCTCTTGACTTCCATACTGTCATTATCACTCAGATTAAGGCAGGAAAGTCGCCTGTGATGTTGGAGAATTACGGTGTTGACTGGTTTAATACTAACATTTACAACCATTACTGCAATCGTGTCCGTGACTATGTATCTCAGCATTCTCCCTTTGACCTTATGAGTAACCGCGAGGTTCTAAATGAGATTGACGCAAAGGTATTGAAGGAAATGCGCGATTATGTTGCTGAACTATCAAAGGAGAAAGAATTTCCGATAGAGATTAAGAATGTTGTAATCGGAAAGGCTATTCCAAATGCTGAACAGTTAGCGGAAATGAACAAGACGGCAAAGGCGGTTCAGGCGAAGCAGACCCAGGAACGTGAGGTTGAGGTGCAGTTAGCCCGTGAGAAAACCGAGCGTCAACGTGCCATTGCTGACAAAGCCTATCAACAGGAAATGGGATTGTCGGCACAGCAGTTTATCCAGTTGAAAGCATGGGATATTATAGCACAGGAACAAGGTGCTAACATCGATGTGCTTTTCAACGCCGATGGTGCAAACAAAATGTGGAACATTAAATAATTTTTGAATTATGGGAAAGATTAGAGTAGGACAGAAGAGTCCAAAGACCGTCGATATGGGCGGTTTCACCGTTGCACCTAACAATGGAGCAACCACCGAGAACAAGAAAGAGTTGACCGCCGAAGAAAAGGCGAAACTGATTGAAGAGATCATGAAGTTGCCAAAGGAGCAGATTGTTCCTGAGTTGCGCAAGCACGGTCTCAATGAGGTTGCCGACATTACCGAGGCTCAGATGAAGCAAGTCCAGTCCGAGGCACAGAAGCAGGCTGATGAAGCAGAGAAGCAGAAAGAAGCCCGTGAGAGCCGTCTGCAAGAGATTCTTGCTCTTCCCGACGAGGAACAGTTGCCTCTCCTGCTTGCAGAGGGCTATGAAGACGAGGCAAAGGAATTGTCTGAACGTCTCGCTGCTGAGAAAGCCGCCGCTGAAGCCGCCGCTGCCGAGCAAGAACAGACTGGTGAGGGTACTGGTGAGGAAAACACTGGTATTGAAGCCCCTACTGATGGCACAACCTCTGAGTTGAACGACGAGGGTGCTGGTGCTGGCGAAGCCGAGCCTGAGAAGAAGAAGGGTGGTCGCCCAAAGAAGAGTGAAACGAAGTAATAAGTTTGCGCTATGAGTAAGATAAATAAACTTAGAAAGAAATTCACTGCTTTTGTAAATCAGTTGTCTCCCGATCAAGTTCGGGAGCAACTGATTCTTGCATATCTCCAGATAGAGCAGTGTCAGCGGGTGTTGCAAGGTAAGAATGTTGAGCCTTTTGAAATGCTCGATAACGGCGAAAGTTCTGACTTGGAACTTTTCTATCAGTGTAAGAAAGCCGCCGAGGAACTTTCGTACCAGAATGAAATGGTAAGTAAACCAGACAAGACCATCAAGTTTGGTGTTGATTTTGATTGCAGTGAGGCCATCAATCAGATACAGAAGTTATGTGAACAACTAAAAAAGATTGGCAAAGCCACAAAGAAGCATAACATTCCTGAAGATGCGTTTGTACTGAAGATTGACTTGCATAAGTTCTATGAGCCGTTGAAGTTTGACACATCAAACGACCTCGATATGCTCAAATTGCGTGAAAAGTTCAGAAAGATGGCTGAATCAATGAAACTTCGCGTGTTGGAAGTTGGCACAGAAGTTTACTATCTGAGCAAAGGCCGCATCCATAAGAGTGTTGTTGAGGATTTCGTAGGACTTGTTGAAGGTGACGGTATGCCCGTCTGCAAGGTCAAAGGTCACGACAATGCCATTCCTGCCACTTATCTCTATGCCACTCCTAAAGAGTTGGTTAAAATTCTCAAGTTTCAGAAGCACTATTCCTTCTCTCCCGTGCATGAGTCGGCATACTTTATTGACAGCACAAGCCGTATCTTCCTTGGTGCTAAATGGTATTTAGACGAGCAGAAGATTATGAACTTTGTGAATATGGATGATTTGAGAAAGTTTTTGATTGAAAATATTATTGATGATGGAGAAAAACGCTAAAGAAGTTGCGATGCAGCAACCAAATAAAGAGAAGAAAGAGCGAAAGATACCTTTTGGCAAGCCCGCAATCATCGGAAACTACAAATTGTATCAGACAAAACTGAGACTGAACAAGAAAGAAACTATTTCTGCAATAGTTATCTCTGACTTGGGCGGTCTCTGGAAAGTTCAGATTCCAGAAAAGTACCTCATGTACCGTGCTATCACGGATTTGTTTGGCAGTGGTGACGACAGAGACATCGAAATACTTTTCTCGTTCATCACCAACTTCAATTTCTGTACCAGTATCAGTCACGGTCACTTCCAAGACTTTCTCATTCTTGCAGTTTACGGCTATAGACACCCCGAAGTTCTTGAAAAGGGCTATGAGCCGGAAGACAAGAAATTCTTGTCATACGACGAGTTTTTCAGTCGTGTCAAAGGCTGTGTCGATGGCTACAAAGAGTTTGTCGCTGAACAAGAGAAGGAAATGGAGAGGCAGAACAAAGAGGTTGAGAAAGCCGTAAAAGAAGCGAAACGTAAAGGACAGTTGAAGAAATGAAAATAGGAAGACAAGAGCAAAAGCCTGTACGGTCAGTATTGAGCAATGATATCGCATTATGCTGCATCGGACGTAGAGAAAACCGCTACGCCCGTGAGTTTGTTGCTCACTATCAGCGTATAGGCTTTGACAAAATCTTCATCTGTGACAACAACCGTTCTGGAGAGGAATATTTCGATGAAGTCTTAGGTGATTACATTGCCAATGGCTTTGTTCAGGTTCTGGACTACCGCGATAAGCCTGGTGTTCAGTGCAAGGCATATTCTGAGGTCTATAAAATGTTTGGAAAGCAATTCAAATGGATTGCTTTCTTTGACTTTGACGAGTACCTGACGATCGTTGATGGTTCGGATATTCACCAACTCATGTCGAGATATGAGCGTTTCGATTGCGTGTTATTTAACTGGATGAACTACGGTGACAACGGTCTTCTGACAGATGATGGACGTGACCTTCAGGAGCGTTTCACTGAGCCTTTGCCAGACCAGTACGTACAGTATGAGGACAAATTAGAGAACAACCATGTAAAGTGTGTTGTTCGTGGTGGTATTCCGTCCGTTGTTGGCTTCCATCTATGCCCGCATCTGCCATGTGCGCCCCGTCTTATGTGCTGTGACAGCCTTGGTCGTGAATGTAGCCAAAAGCCGTTCCAGCCCCATGACTTTTCTGTTGCCTATCTCAAACACTTCCTGACGAAGACCGTTTCAGAATGGGTTATGAATAAGTGGCAGAAGGGTGTTGGTGACAGAGACACTGAGAATTTTCGTGGAACTTATGCAGGTCGTTTCTTCAAGTACAATGAATGGACTCAGGAAAAGGAGAATGTCATGCGTGAACTTACAGGTATTCCACCTTTTGAAGAGGCACAGAGAAAGACGGTTGTTATTGTGAACTACAACACCCAACGTCTCACAGAGTGTACGATAATGTCTCTTAACAAGCACACACCAAACTTACGTATTGTTGTGTTTGACAACAGTGACAAAGAGCCGTTCAAGAACATTTTCGAGAATGTAGAGGTCATTGACAACACCAAAGGGCAAATCGTTGATTTTGAGAAGATGTTAGAGGAATACCCAGACCGTATTATAGACAACGGCAGTAACTTTGGTTCGGCAAAGCATTGTCGTTCTGTTGAAGCCTGTCTTGACCTGATTGAAGAAGGTTTCTTGCTCATGGATAGTGATGTTCTGGTGAAGAAAGATGTCACCAAACTCTTTGATGTGTCCTGTGCTTGGACTGGAATGGTCAATATCCAACGTAGCCGTTTAGGTATTTCCGTACCTCGTATATTACCATTCCTGTGTTATGTAAATTCGCCTTTGCTCAGAAAGTACGGAATCCGTTATTTCAACGGTGATAAGATGTTTGCCTTGAATCAGAGAGTGCCAGAGAAGGCTTACGACACAGGCGCATGGTTCTATGAGGCTTGTAATGACAATGGCTTGAACGGCAATCACATCAATGTCTTTGACTATATCATCCACTTCGATCACGGCTCATGGCTTGAACGCAACTTCGAGAGTTGGCTTGAAGAGAACAAAGAGTATTGGGAATAAAAAAAAGGTGTCGTAACTGACACCTTTATTCTTCTGCGTCCTTTGCCGCCTGAATAATCTTGTGAGAGAGTTTTATCACCCTACCCATTTCCACAGGACGAATGATATTGCCTTTTTCGTCTTTGCACTTCTTCATTTCCTCATTGTAAGCATAGAGTAGCGGACACTGGTTGCACTTTGCAGGGAAATAGAAACTGATAGCATCCGTTTCGTCTTCTGCGACCTGTTCCGATTCTTTCTTGATGTCGTTATACTTTGCGTAGAGGTCAGCACGTTCCTTGGAGCCGATGGGCTGCTGTTTTGCAGATCGAAGAATCTCTTTCAAGACTTCTTCTGTGCCGACGAGTTCCACTTCATCAAGAGAGACTGCTGCAGCAGCACCCTGTTTGATACGTTGCCGTCTTTCTTCAAAGAGTTTCTTGAACTTTGCCGACTGCACAATGTTATCACGAATACTTTTGTTCTGCTGCTGAGACAGCGATTCGTTTTCGGGGTATGCAATGGCATAAGCATCTTCCTCAGAGTAGTTGAGTGCGCATAGATCGGCAAAGACAAGGTATTGCACCGTGACATTGAGTTTCTTTGCCTCTTTTGTTTTCGATAATGAAAGTTCCATAATTATTGATTTTCTATTTGATAAATCGGTACTCTGTAGCAACAACAATGCGGATGCACCATCGGACGTTCAAAGATTTCTTCGAGACCGAGGTGGAATCCTACTTCATCGTCACAGGCTTCGCACGGATATAAACTGCCTCTGAGTTGGTAATATCCGACTGCGCCCTGTTCTTGAAAGTCCATAGCCTGTGACCTGTTCCAAGCCATTTCGAGTGTAATCTTCGCCATATTAGTGACGTTGGTGCTGCCATTGTTCGATAGACCAACATTTCCCTTAACAACGCCTCTGGTTCTGATATAGGTTGCATTGAATGAGGATGCAGTTTTGAAAGCAGCCTGTACCTCTGGCATTGTATATATGGTGTGTAGGTTGGATTTCACTTTGGTAATGGCAGCAGCGAGAGCAACCTCCGACTTTTTCAAAGCAGCGACAGCCGCTTCAATGTCTTTCATCGTCTTAAACAGATAATTGTCGAGTGTTGTCTGAAGGTTGTTGTTGTTACGACCAAGGCTTGCTATCCATAGCAATAAGACTTTGGAACGTTCACGGTCTGTGGTGGCTTGTGTCGAATACTCGTAAATGAGGTTGGTGATTTCTTCTTCGGCATCATCCATGACAGCCGAAATCTCTGACATCATCTGCTCATTATAGCGACTACTTATCTCAAACTCTTCTGGAACAATCTCGTACTTATAGCATATAGTCACGATATTCTGTGCCAGTTCAGCGAGACAATCATCAACCTTTGCCTCCAAGAGCCGTGCCGTCTCGTTACGTCTCAAAACGTATGCCTTTGCCGATGCGATATCATCAGATGTCGGCAATATGTATTTCGACCCGTCGAGTCTTATCTTGATAGAGTCAGCCATTGCTTAGTGTGTTGTGTTCCACTTATCCCACTTAGACTTTGCGCGTCCAGTCGTAGGGTCAATCTCATTGCCGTTTTCATCCCATGACTTTCCAGTATGGTTCTTTCTGCCCCTGCCAGTGGATACGCTGCCTTTGGTACGGGTGCGAGACTTACCCTGTGTCTTCTTTTTGCCGTCGGCAGATGTCGTGGTCGTTGTTTCATCGGTGTACTGAGATTCGATGTCAGCGAGTGCTTCTGCCTGATCGATGGTAATTGCGGACTGGATTTCAAGTTTCTGCTCTGTAAGCAGCAGCTCCTGTGCCTGTTCCTCCTTCTTCTCAGCCTGAATACGCTCCCATTCCTGCGGTGTCGAGTACGGAAGTTTCTCCGATGCTGTCTGCTTAGAGAGAAAACCGCCTACAACAGCAGTGTTGAGATTAGTCGTGAGTTCGGTGAGGTTGAGGTGGATATAAGGCTCGATGTAGTGACGGATATTGGTGTTGATGAAAGCCAGACGCATTTCTGCCTCTATGCCATATCCCCATGTGAATATGTCAATCATCTTGTCAACGCATCCATCATACTCATTGGCATCAGTCATAGCCTTTTCATAGGCATCCGAATACATGATTTTGAGGGAAACGCCCGGTGTATCACCTGACTTCAATTCTGGTGTCTTCACAGCGAATGACTGCTTGTAGATATTCTCTTCAAGTTTGTCAAGTTCTGCCTTGTAAGCATTGGAAGCATCCTGACGGTTCAAGAATCCGATTTCGCCGTCCGATGGCAAAAGCATAATCTTCGAGGCGTATGACATATCTTTCGTAGTCACTTCCTCAGAGCCTTCACCTTTGACGTACATAATGGGAAGACCGAAATCGTGGTTGGAGTGAGCAAGGTTTGAGAAAGCCACCTCGTAATTCTCGATGGTTTCTTCCGAGAACGTCCAACATGGACCATTATCGTCTCTCATGTATGCAACAGGAATAGAGTCGAAACCGTGTGCTTCCATCCATTCCAGTCTGTACCCGTCCGTATTGAAGAGTTTGAAGATTACGTTTTTCGCCTTTTCGAGCAAAGACTTTGGATCGCCGTCGGCTACGAAACGGTAGTAGTTGGTATCATCCCAAACGTCAATGTAACGCTTAGTGACACTTCCATCCTCAGAATAATTGCAATAGGTACGGGCAAAAGTGTTGAGTTTGCCAGTTCTGAGGTCGTAGTGCGGATATAGTTTGTCGCCGTTGAGGAAAGACAAAACTTTCCAACCGAACTTTCCTTTGTCGAGGAATCCGACGAAAGCACCATCACCCGTTGCTTTGACAGACTTTGCCAGTTGATACCAGGCAACCTCCATATTCTTGTTAGCCCAACCATTCTTAAACTCATTGAACACTTCGCGGGTCTCGTCTGTAACGCTCTTGTCAGAGAGTTCAAACTGAATGTCGTTACCGCAAAGATGTGTTAGGTGCTTAACGAGAATGATTTGTTGATACGAGAAGGCATAGCGCGGAATCTCTTGGATATACCAACGTCCATCCTCTTCATTCTCCTGCCAGATGTCTGGAAAGAGTTCTTTGTCGTTGATAAGATGTCCTGCTGGGTCGAGTTCTCGCAAGAAATCCTCCTGAGTAACTATTTTCCGTTTCAGTTTGTCATGCGTGACGGCTGTTTCGGAAAGTTCGTTAAAGACATAACCGTGATCGTAGTGACCATCGGGCAGGATTCGTGTAAAAGGCTTCTTTGTAAGAAGGTCTCTTAACTTTTTGTTTGTTTGTTCTAAAACTGCATCCATATTTTTGTGTTTTGTGTTTAATGTCTGGGAACAAGTTTCCTTACGGTTCTGATACGGCTCCGGCCGCTACTGCTTTTGAGCCATTTCGGAATAACCGCCTGTGTATGTTTTATATCAAAAATCTCTCGCATAAACAGAGCCTCGAAAAAGTCTGGTGAGTGTCCGACGATTGCCTTATTCTTCATTTGTTCCTTATGAATGAGACACCAGCCCTTGTCCTCTTTTGACATATCCTGCTTGACACATTTGCGTTCGAGTTGGAGAATGTCATAAAGAGTTTTCGTTTCTTTACCAATCTTGAATTTGCGTTTGAGAAGAGTTGGCTCAATGCTCCAGTTGCATTGCTGTGTATTTTCTGCAAACTTATATGCACACTGAGATTTCTTGTTGTCGTATAGATATTTGTCTTTGGGGTCAACCGCCTCTTGGTTGTTGAACTTTACTGCATGAGGGAAAGCACCCTTCAAAACTTGCCCCATTCCGTTGAGGTCATAGGCGAAGTTCTGTTCCAAAACTCCCCATTCGTGAAGTTTCGCCCGTAGTAGTGATACGGTTGTGTATGGGTCACGACGGCAGACATAGACATCAGCGACGTGGTTTCCAATCCAGAGCCATGTCACACAGTTATCGCCACCGTCACCTGCAACGTCGCAAGTAGCGCGGCGAACACCGTCACCAACCATCTGTGCGTTCTGGAATATCTTGTCAAGGTGGTAGGCTTGAATCAAATCGTCGCCCATCTTTATGATATCCCAATTTCCGTCAAACTCTCTGGCTCGTACCTCTGGCGGTTGATTCAGCAGCGACGCAATATAACCGGGGTCAGACTTTATGAGAGCCTTATTCTCATTTAGTGCTGCCTTTTTGAAAGTTACGGACTTGACAAAGAAAGAAGTCTTTGTATATCCGTATTGTTCCCATTCAGGATCCCAAGCATCGTCGATAGTCTCACGGCACTGCTCGTAAACTTCTTCTGGCGTGTCACCCCAAATGATATTGTCAACGCTATCATCAGGCATATAGCAGTAGCGAACAACGCCGTCACGCTCTGGAATCGGGAATCCCTTACGTTCAGGGTGCATCAGCCCATCTTCATAAATGGTATCTTCCTTACCAATCCACCAATCTATAAACTTTCTCAACCATGACAGCGGATCAGGGTTACAAGTTCCGAGAATACGAGAGTGAACACCGATTGTATTACGGCATGATGTCATTAGGAACTTGAACATTTCAAACGGCATCTGCGGCAATTCGTCGATACCGATAGAGCAAAACTGTTGACCACGATACTTTATGTCGAAGTCAGACATTGGCATATCATAGTGCGAAAGACCGAGTTTTGCTCCAGTCTTGAAGTTCCACGTCATATCATCTTTCGACTTATTGTATTTGCCGAGGTGCGAGAACCAGCGCGTACTTTCGTTGATGATATTCTCGAAATCGTCTTTGTTCTTACGGAAGATGATACCGTTAAAATGTTTGTTAGTGATGTCGTACAGCGGCTCAGTCAACATCGTAATGGTGTTGTGATTGATGGTGTAGGCATCCGTCATATACAGGTGGTCACGTCCAGTGACGGTGATGCAACGGCAATTCTGCTTTTTGTTGCTCTTGGTGATGTACTGAAGTTTCTTTGTCAATACATTCTGCTGATTCGGATTCGTCGGAAGTTCGGCATTGACATGCGCCCTGTCTCTCTGAGTTGTCTTTATGAACAAATCTTTGTCGCTTGGTGCAATGAACGAAACTCTCCAATATCCGATGCGTTCAAGATCATCTTCGACCTGTGAAACTCTCGCCCATATTCCCAAAGACCGTGCCAGTTCTGCTACATCTTCTATAAATTCTTTGTTTGGAAGAGTCAGGTGCGGGTGCTTCTTCATCGAGCGTCCGCTAACATACATGACACCTCTCAGGAAATCCCATCTTGATTGTATTGAAGCCGTTTTGTACTCATGCGGAATACGTGCTGGCTGCAAAGTCCTGCTGCAAGTTATCTTGCGGCGGTTTTCATCGGAGATACCTCGTAGCCAGAAATAGTTTTCGTCCTTTGTCTTGAGTTTATACCCCAACGAGTACATTGTGCGTCGGATATAGTAATCTTTCTTGATGGCGATACCAGACCGTTCAAAATGCCAGAATCCTGTACCGCTGATATAACCAAGAACAAACGGATGGATTGGAAGGTCAATGGCTGTCCTTTTCTCATTCAGTTCAACCTCTCCACAAAGCGGAAACTCTATGAAATTTGTTCTGCCTTTTCTCAGAGACAGCGGGAACGGACGGTCAATGACATAGCAATCCATGATTTCCCGTGCCGTCATTTCGTGAAAGTCTTCCGTTGTGTTGGTACGCGCCCAGAACCTGTGATTATCCATGCACGAAACCGTTGTGCCATCGTCGAAGTGGAAGTTATAGACCGTATTGACACCTTGCTCAAAGATATTGCTGACTTTCTGCACCCCGTTATAAGGCGTACAGATTAAGTCACCTATTTCAAGGTCGCCCATCTGTCTGAATCCCGACGGTGTTGCAACAGGTGTTGAATACGGATTTGCCTTGCCGCCTCCACGGTTGCCACCGAATACCGTAATATCTACGACACTACTCAAACCAACCTCCTGTGCGCCTCTCTGAGCAATGAAATATCTTGATGTCTTCTTATTGCTCTCCCTTTCTCTTAGTTCATCAATGAACGCAGTGGAGTATATTGGTTTGCCGTCAAGTGTGTAAAGTCCAGTAAAACCTTCCATAATCTTTCGTTTATCTTTACAATTTGTCGCAAAAATAGAGATAAAACACCTAAATATCTTTGTTTTTGTCTGGAAAACAAAGATTTCCAAAATAAATATCTGATTTTTTACATTTTTCGTCTATATTTGCGCAAAAATCTTTACAAAGCGGGCGAGAAACGTCCGTCAACACAAACACAAATTTTTACAGTTATGGAGAAAGACATTCTCATTCAGAACTTGAAGACCAAGGTTGGAGAAGACAACTCAAAGGTCATTAGTGACAAGACATTCGACGGTATTGCCGAAAGTGTCCTGCCAATGTTTGCCGACGACTCTAAGATTACCGACGAGACGTGGAAGTTACCCGTTGCAACACTGATTCAGTTTGCAGGTCAGAAGCGTTTCGACGAAAAAGAATTTACAGAGAAGTTCAAGGCAGACTACGCAAAGGAGTACGGTGCTCAACATGAGAAAGATGTAGAGACCCGCATCAACGCTGCCGTAGCAAAGGCATTGGAAGACTACAAGAAGGAACACCCGGAAGGTGGTGGTGGCAAAGGTGGCGAAGACCCCAAAGACATTGACGTGAAAGTTCAGGAAGCCGTGAAGAATGCACTGGCAGGTCTGACTGGCGCGGACAGTGAGTTAGGAAAGTCTCTTGCAACCATCAACCAGTTTGTCAAGACACAGCAGGAACGGGAGAAAACCGAAACGCTGAATCGCGTAAAGACTCAACTCCAGAGTTATCTCACTGAGTTGGAAACTGCTGCACGTAAGGGTGGTAGTATTCCCGCTGAGATTACGGCTCTGATTGAAGACACGGTTAAGTATCTGGAATACGGGGAGAACCCTACGTATGACGAGTTGAAATCGACCGTGAAGACTGCCTACGAGAAAGAGTACAAACGTCGCTATCCCAACGGTGGTAAGCCATTTGGCGGTGACAGCACTGGCGGCTCTGGTGGTGGCAGTGACTTCGTAAAAGACCGTATTGAGAGGTTGAAGCAGGAGGCACAGGACAGCGCGAACTACGCCACCGAACTGGAGAAGACTTTCTGTTAAGGATTGTCGAAAACAACTGAAACATTCACAACTCAAACACAAGTAACATGAGACAAGGAACTATCAACAACTACGTTAAGTTCAGTAAGAACTTTGGTGGTGTCCGCAAGTGCTACGAGGGCAAGCCTGAGATTATCGTTGGCGGTTTCATGTGCGACATCGACCTGATGCCCGCATATCCCAATGCGATGGCCGCTGGCACTCTCGTCTTCTTCGACGAGAACAAAGATGCTCGCAACCTTGTTCCCCTCTACACTTTCAAGGTGAAGAGTGTTGACGCAAGTGCCAACACTATCACTGTGGAGAAATTTGAGACTGGCAGTATTGCCAAGGTTGGTATGAAACTCATTGTCGTAGGTGACGATCTCACGCAGGCTGCTGACAACGTAGCCACCGTGACCGCCGTTGACTCTTCGGCAAGTGACGTTGACGTTCTGACTGTTGACAATGTTGCTGCTGACAGCACACCTTTCATCGTAGAGGGTGACGTGTTGGCAGAAGCCAAGTCTGATGCTGACAAGACGGTTAAGGTCATTCCCAATGGTCTTACCTATTGTGACAACCGCCTCGATCCCGATGCTTATGCCATCGACATCGACCCCGTTTACTTCTGTATTCGCCCTGTTCTGGAGCGTCGTATGCCGCCTCTGACTGAGAGTCTGAAGAAGGCATTGCGTGAAAACGGATGCTATTTCAAATTCTCACCCCGTGTGTAAACTAAAAGGAGATTAGATTATGAGAGACTTAAATCTTTATGGTATCAGTGGTCTGCATGAGTATGTGGATGCTGAAAACTTCGGTCTGATTCTCGACAACGCAAACGCCAAGTACAACCGTGCTATCTGGCGTCAGTTTGCTTCGTGGGGAAAGCCGACCGACGATCGTGAGTGGAAGCAGGGCATCAAGAAGACCCCGATTCTGGTACGTGCCAGCATCCTCGGTACTCATTCTGAGAAGCCGCAGCGCAGCACCATCGGATGGGAGTTCTACGGAGGTACGCTGCCTCAGTTGGGTCACGGCTTCAACATCACTCAGGATGATATGATTGAGTTGCGCAAGAGCGCGAAACTCGCTGACATGACCTTTGGTGAGGCACTGACCGACAGTTTCATCCTCAACTCGGATGCTATGCTCGGTGGTGTTCACAACGAACTTACCTACATGGTCATGCAGGCTATGTCAACTGGTGAGATTCACGATATTGCCGTTGACGGTGCTCGTTACGACTTCAAGTTCCAGATTCCCGACGAGAACTTCCTTTCGCCTGACGATGGTAAGGATTGGTACGTTTGGGAGAATCAGGGAACGGAGCAGGCTCCTAACTGGAAACTCGTTGCCAACGCCAACGCCGACGTGATTGAGGACATTCTGACCTTCCAGAAGTATCTTACCGAAACTCTCAGTCTCGGTGTTGACCACTGGAAACTGTCAAAGGACTTGCTGGATAAGATTGTCCTGCATCCCTCTGTCTTGACTGCTTACAAGGCAAGCAAGAACTACTTCCATCCCGAAGATGTGAAGGTTGTTCGCACCGACGTGCTGAACTGGATGCACAACGACATGAAGGTATGGCCGTTCCAGGAGATAGACTTCAAGTCGCGTCATGAGGAAGACGGCAAGGCTGTTGCCGACGACCCCGCCTTTGACATTCACAACATGGTTGCTGCCAGCCGCGCTTACCGTCCGTTCGAGATTAAGTGCATGAACAGCATCCTGAAAGACCGCGATAAGGCAGGTGCTCACAACGACAGCGTGCGCACTCACTTCGTAGAAGGTCGTATCGCCGTTCAGAATGTTTGGCAGGATCGCCCGATGCTCAACATCGTTGACTGTGAACTGTACGCAGGCCCCGTGTTCAACAACGTCCGTGACTACGGTATCGCTACCGTATGGAAAGACCGCACTTAGGGCTAAACTCTAAAGTGACTTGATGCTATGCCGACTGCTTGCAACTACACAATAGAGACCTATCTGAGAGGCAAAGTCCGTAACATTGAAGTTACGGACGATGCCCTTCAGTCTATACTTGCTGAATTAGAGATTGCCGATGGTACTGAGTATTCGAGTTTGAGTCAGAAGCAGAAAGACCTTGCTTTGGCAGGTTTGTATGCTTGGATTTACACAAGTCCTACTCAGTCCTCAAAAGTTTCTGATGAAGACGGTGACTGGTCACATTCTGAAGGTGGTGAACAGATGTCGGCTACCTCTCTGAATCGCTATTTGCGTATGGCGAATGAAATCTACAAGAAATATGATATGCCTTTGCTCGGAAGCAACAGATGGGGCTTTAAGGGTACTGGCTTTCATAAAATCCGCAGATACCCGAAATAGTTATGGCTCGAATCAAGAACCCTCGCTTTCCTCACACTTGCAGGATTATACGGTACGGAAATTCCGAACCCATGGACGACCAACAGTTTGCCGATGATGATCCGATGCAGGATGAAACAGAAGACAACTCTGTCAACGAACAAGACTCGGAAGAGACTAATCAGAATCAGGTTGGAACTGTTATCTATGAGGGAGTTTGCAGGAGTGACAACAAAGCCGTTACGTCGGACAATGGAGACTTTAATGTTTCGTACCGAACGCTCGCATTGCCTACAAAACAGGACGAATGGACTAAGGAAACTATTCCTTTGGAGGGTGACAGAATCGAACTTCAACGGTTCGGGTACAAAGAATACGGTATTGTAGTTGACAAACGCCCAAGCAATCTTGGTACTCATATACTCTGGAAGTATGCCCGGAACTAAGTCTATCATACACCAAGCCATTGCAGACTACCGCAAGGGGATTTTCGATGAAGTCGAAAACCGTTGCAGAAAGTTTTGCACTGATTTGTGTCAGGAGGCTATCAAAGCCAGACAGAACAATGAGGCAGCGCACAACTATACTGGTAACTTGATTAACTCTATAGTCGTTTGCCTTTACAGAGACAAAGAGCCTATCAATGCTTACTACGCAGCACAGTATGTGCCGAAAGCGATACAGGTAAAGATGCGGTTGAGGAAGCGGAAGCGTTATCGATTTAACCCAGACTACGACGGTGACAAAAGCACTTATTTGCCAGAAGTTCAGACTAATGGCGGTTGGGGTGAAGACGATGCCCGTCATTTCTTCCAAGACTACGTTCCGAAAGGAAAGAACCTGTTTGACATTGTGGTTGCCTATCCCGTCGAGTACGGCAAATGGGTTGAGTCGAAGAGAGGCACTACTGGTATTCTGCAAGCCTACTCACATGCAGAGACCGTTGGCGTAACCTACTTGAAACTGATAAGGAAATAACGCTATGGCAGAAACAAAGAAATCATTGCTCTACCACATTTACAACGAACTATCCAGTGCTGTAAAGGGTATCGGAAACAAGACTTTTTTCGGTCGCCCTGAACCCGTTGGAACGGACGTTGCAAACTTTATCGCAATAGAAATCCCCACTGAGATACGTGGTCGAATTAAGGGCAGTTACGATATGGCGGTAGATTGCTATGCTACTTTTTCTGTCTATTGCAAGGCGAAGACTGATCGCACTCTGAACATCAACAGCCAGAGCGATTTAACCCAGAAAGTCTTAGACGTTTTCCCTATCAATGCAAAGCATATCGTCGCTACAAAGCCGACAGTGCTTATGGGCGGTTACGATGAAACTGGCTACCAAGTCACTCAAATTGCTTTCAAATTGAGAACACGAATCAACGCGAGAGACATAAAGTAACAACACAACACTTTAACATATTACGATTATGGGAACAGTAACAAAGAAAATTCAGTTGCAGAACGATGTGTTTGAGGGCATATCTTCTGTTTTTGCCGTTACAGGCGGGCTTCCTTTCTCTGGTAACGCCTGTGACCTGAGTGCTGCTAACATGCAGGAGTTCCCCGTTTCTGACGATTCGGGCTTCAACTTCGACACAGGTCAGCCCAGTATCGAACACTTCAAGGTTAAGGGTATGAACTCCGATTGGGTAAACACCTTCACGCCCGGTGACGGTGAACTCACTCTTGAGATTCCCTGCCATGAGACTAACATCATGGATATGGTGTTTGGTCAGACTGGTAAGAGTATCACCATGACCCTTCCTGCTGGTGTTGGTCAGGGTACATCTGCCACTGGTAAGGGCTACGTTGCCGCTCAGAAGGCTGTCTATCTTGGTCTTGTTATTCTGAATGACACTGAGGACAAGATTCTCTTCATCCAGAAGGCAAAGTTCATGGCACAGGCAATCTTCGACGGCTCGAACAAGCCTCTGTGCGTGGTACTGACTGGTGCTATTGCAGCCGCAACGGACAACGCCTTTGGTGTTTGCGACATTGCCGCAGATGCCGCAGGTTCATAATCAGCAGTCAACACCTGTTGAAGATTACTCATAGCATAGGGGCAGTGGTAGTTTTGATGCTGCCACTGCCCTTTTCAATTTAAAAGAGAAGATTATGAAAAAGGAAGAAGAAGAGAAACTGGAGCAGCCGTCGTTGGATGCGCAGCAAATCTATTTGTCGCTTATCAATAACGATGCTGATGAAGTTGGAATCTTGCGGACTAAGAAGAAATACAAGGTACGTTGGCTGAAAAATGCTCAACTTGAAAAACTTACCCGTTTGTTACTGCATAAGAAAACTATTGACGAGCAGACTACGACGGGCAGTGATGTTATGGATGCCATTCTCGAAGACAACAAACTGGCTTGCAAGGCAGCAGCGATCATCATTCTTGATGGTTTCTGGAAGATGAAGTTTCGTTATTGGCTGTTATGGCGTTGGTTCTATTATGTGCGCCAGTACGACAACATACAGTTGCATGAAATCCTCGAAGTTGGCAAAAAAAAAGTTCCGCTGAATCAGTTCTATGCGACTATCATGTCACTGACAGAGGCAAAGGATACGCTGATGAGGATGAGAGCGAAGGAAGTAGAAACTACCCTTCACGGACTAAATATGGCAGCGCATTCTCAGACCGAAAGCAAAGACAGTGGCTCGTAATGCCTCGTTATTTCCTCTTCGGTTTGGTTAGAGTCCAGATGTACGAATGGTATTGGGGTCATACAGCCGCACAGATTCAGTTGATAGATATTGACCAACCTCTGACAGTTTACAAGCGTCGTGACCCGAACGAAGGTTTGAAGCCAGGTGACAAGGGTTGGAAGCCCAATGCGAAGAAACTTGAAAAGAGTGTTGAGCGGTGGAAGAAGCGCAAGGCCGAAAGAGAAAAGCGCGGCTTCAAACTCGACCAACTTTTGAAGACAGGCGAGAAAGTTCCTGTTGATAACGATACAACACAAACGTAAAAACGTAGAATATTATGAGTGATTTGAATCCCCTAAAGTTCGCGGTGGCCATTCAAGACGAGGCTACGGGGCAGTTAAATAAGATTGAGCAAGAGTTTGACAAACTCAAAGACAAGACCATTACCGTAAAAGTTAATGGCCTTGAAGATTTGCAGCAACTTTTGTCCGCTCTCCAACATCAACAGGTTTCGGACTTGGGAAAGAACGTAGGCAGTGCCATCAATGAGGCGACAAAGAATTTGCAGAAAGAGGCTCAGGATGCTATTCGTACTTCACTTGGAAACTTAGCCAAAGACCTTGTAGCGGTCAAAGAAGCGATACAGCACGACAATTTTACTGCTTTCTCCACCCGTATCACGAAATGCGCAGAAGCCGTTGACACCCTTGATGCCGCTTTCAAGAAGTTCCATGTCACCATTGGTCAGGACGAAGGTATGCGTAACTTTATGACGGGCTTGGGCGAGGTTATCCGTAACGTCCGTAATACTATGGGTATGCTCAATGGCGGTATGCAAGGAGCGAGTGCAACGCCCGATGCGATGTCTCGTAGTGTGAAAGTTGCAAGGCATGAGACTGAGAGGCTGAATAACGATTTGGTACGCGCCCAGAGAGTGATAGAAACTTTTGGTGACAAAGGTTTTAACGTAGCGGCATTGGAGCGATACAAGAACGAACTGATAAACGTCCGTGAGAATCTTCGACTGATTCAGAACAATGGTGGTGTTCATCCTATCTCTGGACTTACCGCATCACAATACATGAGTAGTGAGGACGTTAGCCGTGTCGTTTCTTTGCTGAAGACCGAACTCAGTTACTACAAGAACATCGGTAATGAGTTGGATCGTATCTCAAAGATTCGCAGCACCCTCACTTCAATACTTTCGACGAATACGACAACGGCATATCGTGGTGACATCAACAATGCCATTGCAGGACTTGATTTGAGAGAAGGCTTGTTAGCACGTCAGGATGCGAGGGATGCAATGCAAACTCTGAATAGTGAAGCCTATCGTCAACAGATTACCGAAGCCGTTGGATTGATTTCAAAAGTATCGGCAGAATCGCGTCAGAGCGCGAGAGACAATGCGCATCTTATAGAGAGTATGCGACGCGCCGGCATTGCCGTTTCTGACTTGGCGGCAAAGTTCGACAAGTTAGAGATTGCAAAGATTCGCGCAAATGCCGTTGATGCCAAAGTAGATACCACTGCATACGACAAAGCCGTAGAAAGAATGGAACGGTATCGTCGGGTGCTGGAGTACATAGCAAAGAATGGCGGTCACGACGCGGACAGAATCACTCAGAGCGTCGGCTATCGCAATGCCTCCAACGACCTAAACATACAGGCAGCAGCGTTGAAAGCCCTGACAAAAGAAGCCAATTCAGCAGCGACAGCCACCAACCAACTGTCTGCCGAGCAACAGCGTTTACAACAGGCACTTGAGACATCGACACAGAAACTTCATGGTCAGTCGCAGGTATTGAGTGATTTGAAATCGCTTGCTACTCAGTACCTTGGTGTGTGGGGCGGTCAGCAATTCCTGAACAATATCATTCAGATTGGCGGTCAGTTGGAAATGCAACGTCTGTCAATCGGTGCTATTCTCCAGAACCAGGCACAAGCCAACGAACTCTTCAACAAGATTAAGGGATTGGCTACGCAGTCGCCTTTCGGTGTCGTTGAACTCGACCAAATGACGAAGCAGTTGACGGCTTACGGATTCAAGTACAACGAATTGTTTGACATGACGAAACGCCTTGCTGATATTTCAGCAGCGACTGGTACAGGTGTTGACCGTCTGGCTCTGGCTTTGGGTCATGTCCGTTCAGAAGCCGCTCTTAGTGGTTACACTTTGAGGCAGTTTGCTATGGGTAATGTTCCTATGCTTCAGAAACTTTCGGAGAAACTTGGTAAGACCACTGAGGAAATCCGAAAGATGGTGAGGGCAAAGCAGATCTCCTACGATGATGTTGTAGGCGTATTGAAAGACTTGACCGACGAGGGCGGTATGTTCCATAACATGCAGGAAGTCATAAGCCAGAGTGTCAAAGCGAAGTTCAAGAACGTGCGCGACGCTATGGATATTATGTACGGTGAAATGGCAGAAGGCAGCATCGGTGACGCTCTGAAAGAAGTTGCTGATGTGTTGATGGACGTTACGAGGAACTGGAAAGATGCCGCCACCGTTATCGGTACTGGTACTGCTATGTGGGCTTTGCACAGGGTAGCGGTCATTGCAAACATAGCAACCTTGGGTCAGCACAATGCCGAGACTTTGAAGAATATCGCCGCTTTCCGTGCGCAGGAGGTTCAGCAGTTGCGTACTGCCTCTATGTATCGTGTATTGACAGCAGCAGAGCAACAGCAGATCGCAATCTCGAAACAACTGACTACGTGGGAGCGTATGAAGATTGCCGTCGGCAAAAATCTGTCAGCCACTCGTATGCGTAACCTTGCCCTTGGCCGTCAGCAACAGGTGATGGACTTGGCTTTGGCTCTGTCTTCAAAGAAACTTACTACTGAAGACATTGCCCGCCAGGTAGCACTTGGCAAACTTTCAAAAGCACAGGCGAGGCAGATACTAAGACTTGCAGACCTTACAGTAGCAGAGAGAGTTGCAGGAATCGAAGCCGTAAAGAATACTACACGTTACGGCTATTTCCGTATGGCATTACTTACGACTGGTGATGCCGCTCTAAAACTTGGACGGGCTTTGAAAGCAATGGTATTCAATCCTGCAACACTTATGATGGCGGGTGTTACTGCTATTATGGAGTTGTGGATGCGCAACAGCAGGGAGTTGGAAGCCGCAGAAGAGTTGTCAAACAAAATCTACGAACACTCTCAGGAAGCGTTGAAGAATACCCGTCAGATGATGCAAGATACGGGTATCAAAGTAGAGTGGCGACGTAACTCAGATGATGATTTCTCTGATGTGACAGGAAACTTTGGCGGTCAACTTGGCGGTCAAAGACGTTTTGTATTACCATCTTTTGATACTTCCGAAGCAGAGGAAAGTATTGAGCGTTGGTCTCAGTATATTAGAGACTACGCAGCAACTCCTAATCGCATACTGAATGAAGCATTGTTTGACGAAGCAGGAAATGTCCGCTCTCTCAAAGAGCAATTTGACAATCTAAAAGTTGCGGTTGAGGAAATAGCAAAGTCGCAAGATGTCTTGAAGGGTCTTGGTGATGCTTTTGAGAACGCTGTTAATGCAACAGATGATGGCTGGTTTGATGATAGTGTTCTCACAAATATCAGCGACTATGATAAGGAACTGAAAAAGTTTGATGCAAGTCTTTCCAAGGTTTACAAAAATTACAGAGAGAATATTGATGTTGGTATCGCAGCAGCCCGTCAGCAAAGCAAAGAGTTTGACAAGGCAGTTGCGGGAATGGGTACTTACGCCCAGCAGTTTGATTTCCTGCTAAAGAATCAAGAGAGTTATCAAACGGCTGTCAATGCTTTCAAGGGTTCAAGCCCTAATGCAAGTTCTGTCTTCTCTGGTCTTACAAACCTCAGTATGGGTGGTACAGACGTTTTCCGTATTGAGAAACAGAAAGAGACAATGATGACTGATCTTGAAACTTTCTATGTTCAGTTAGAGGCTGAATTGGAAACGAAAGGCATCAAGATTGGCTCAATGTCTGAGGCACAGCAACAGGCATTGCTTCTTGGGTATAAAGACAAACTCAGTTCCATACAAGGTTTGTCCGAGGAAACTGCAAACTTCTTGATGAAAGAGTTTGCAAAGAGATTCGGTATTGAGATTGATGTTGATGATGAAAAGTTCAGAGTAAAGGAGAGCGAGATAAAGCGTCTTCTGAAACAACTTTCCGAAAGCGACTGGAACGTAGAAATGAACTTTGCCACCAATGTCAAAGACGTTATCGACGAAGCCCGCAAGCAGTACAAAGCCGCAAAGGAATACTTTGAAAAGGTTAAGCCCATTATGCTCAAACTTGGTGTAGAGTTTGAAATGGGTACTGAGTTGACGCAGGAACAGATTGAAGCCGCTGTAGCGAAAGCCGACCCGCAAGCCCGTGACTTTGTTCGTCAGGCATTGCAAGGTGTTAATGAAGCCACAAGAGTTTACAATCAGGCAATGACCGCAAGCAAGCACGGTGGTTTCAGTCTTGAAGACGAGAAGAAGAAACCTAAAGGCAGTGGTCAGAAGGCATACAAAGACGAGTTTGCGAAGCGTTGGGATGAACGCATCCGCATAATGAAAGAAGCCTACTCTTGGTATGATAAGTGGGAAAAGAAAGTTGGCAATGACAGCGCAATAGAAGAAACAAACTCTAAGTACGGTGACATCTTCAAAGAATGGCGCACGGACAAAGTTTTGCCGATGAATTTTGATGTGACAAAGATTGCCGACTATCAGAAGTATGTTGAACAGATTCGGGATGCTGCATTGGCTCGTTACCAGTCGCAGAAGAATGACAAGACGAAGAAGAATGGCGAAGAGGCTTTGCGTGTCTATCGTCAGGCTGTTGCTCTTCTGAACGACATCAAGTTTGATAACTTTACAAGGGCTGGTGAACAATTCAAGTCGTATATCGAGCAAGCCATTGAAACTATGAATACCCGTTGGGAGGTGTTCAACACTGTCCGTAATGCAACGGGCAATGCAGAGTTGGCTATGAACGTGGCAGGAATAGAAGGCTACGAGAGAGACTTTAGAAATTCTGCCGATGCTTTGAAGAAAGACATCGAAAACAGGTTCTACGGCATGGGTGGTCTTCTTGACATTGAGTTTAGCACCAATCTTGATGAAGACAAAGTGCGAAAAATGTTCCAGAACATTGTTCCCGACGATGCCAAAGACAAGATAGACGGTTTAGTTCTGGCTTTCAAGGAATGGCAGAAACTTCAGAAGCAGGTCGTAAAAGACGATATTCAGAGTTACACAAAGTTGCTTGGTCTCGTTGCCAACTACGATGCTCAGATACGAAAGATTAACGACAATCTGAAAAAGCAGAAAGAAGCCAATGCTAATCTCGTTGCCAATGGCACTATCACTGAGGCAGAACGTCAGAAAGCCGATAACATTGCCGAGACACAGGCAGATTGGGAGAAGATGCAGTTAAGCGCACAATACGCTAACCTGTATAACAATGCTATTGCCATGTCAAGGCAGGAGTTTGAGGCGGCTACGACTGCCGTTGAGAAGATGATTGCCCGTCTGAAAGAGTTGGGATTGATTACTCCAGAGCAAGCCATCCAGGAACAGCAGAAGTTAGACAAGGCAAAGGTAGAATATGGCACTACTGGCTTCTTAGGTGAGCGTGGTGCGGTAGGTCAGTTTATCAGTGGCGGCTACGACGGACTGATGAACTACTATGCAAGGCGACGTGATGCGGCTCAACAGACTGCCAATAAATCAAAGGAAGGCAGCAAAGAGCAGAAAGATGCTCAGAAAGAAGCCGACCATTACGGCGATCTCTTCAAGAAGATGTCAAAGTTGTCGGATGCCGCAAAAGATGTCGTTACCGCTTTCTCTACTTTGCAGAGTGGTCTCGACCTTGTTACCAACCTCTTTGAGTCAATGGGTAACGAGGGTATGGCTAATGCCGTTGGTGATGCCGCTGGTGTGATGGGTAGTGCTATGCAAGGTGCGCAGTCTTTGTCCGCTCTTGGGCCATGGGGAATGGCGGCGGGCGCAGGACTTGGACTTGTTAGCGGTATCTTTGCCACACATGACAAAGCATTGGAGAGAGAGATTAGCCGTTTGCGCGAGGACGTGCAAGCCATTGAAGCCAATACCGAACTGATAGTGCAAGCCCGTAAAAGGACGTTAGGTTATGACACAGGTGATTTGCGTCGTACCTATTCCGAACAGTATGCGCCGACTAATAGAGATTTGTCAAAATACGGATGGTGGGGTAAGATACTCAAGAATACTACTTGGGGCAAGGGATTCGATTCTGAAGCCCAGAGAGCCATGTACGAATACTATAATAAGAATAGTGCTGGCACTGGCTACCAACAGGAACTTGCGAATCTGAAATCAGAGCGTGAGGACTACATGAGAATGTACGATGCAGAGCAGGATAAGAAAAACAGTTCTGGTGAAGCCCTCGAAGAATACAAGTCTAAGATTGCCGAGTTGGATGATCAGATTCGTTACTTTGCCGAGGACATTGCCAACGAATTATGGGGCATAGACATCAAGGGTTGGGCTGACCAAATCAGTGATGCTATTATGACGGCTTTCGAGAACGGAGAGAGTGCTGTCAAAGCATTTGACGATACCGTTAAGAGCATTATGCAGAACGTAGTCAGTGAAATGCTGAAAGTAGGTATCATCGAGCCTATGATGGAGCGTTTGCGCGATAAACTCTTTGGTGAGAACGGTGTTACCACTACTGATAAACTCGCTGCTGACCCTATGGGCGAGTCGAAGAAAGTATTGGCTGTAATCGCTGACTACTTCAAGCCCGGTGGCGAAGGTTCAAATATGGTAACGGCGGCACAGGAAATGCTCTATGGCATCAACGACCTCATGGAACAGATGGGCTACGTGAATGGACTGAGGAACAACGACTTTAATTCGTTGAGCAGTAGCGTACAGGGTACGTCTGAGGAAACAAGTGACCTGTTTGCAGGATATGTCAACAGCCTACGTCAAGACGTGGCTATAAAACGTATTCTTCTTTCGCAGTTTGTTTCGGAGTTGTGGCCGGCCTATATCGAGCAAGTCACAACGATAGTGAAAGGTGTCGGCAATATTGATGCGAATGTTGCTATCATACGGACATTGCTCAGTGAGAACGGTGCTATCTATGTCATGCTTGACAGTATGAGAAGTCACTTAGACAATATCACCAACGGAAATGAAGAGGTATCAGTCAAATAAGATGAAAGCGGCGACCCATCACGGACAGCCGCTTTCTTTTTAAACTAAAATACCTTTTACTAACCTAAACCATAATCAATATGAAAAACACCAAAAACGTCATTTCAAGTAGTCATATTCTTCTTTGACCTTTATCTTTGAGTCAGCTACGACCGTTACATTCTTTGAATGCTTTATCAGAACGATTGTCGCTTTGTCAATTTGTTCGGCTTCGACATAAGCATTCTCGAAGAGGTGAACGATTACGAAACTCCTGTTTCGGGCATGGATTTTAGTACGGGAGTTGTCGCGGACGTTGATAGAGCCGTTCCACCATGCGTTATATCTGAAAGTGACTTCAGAAGTGCCCAAGACAAGACTTTGCTTTGGATTGCATACGCTGTATTTGTCATTGACATACACGTTGCTCTTTCTGCGAAACTCTTGGTCAAAGTGCTTCAGAATGTAGTCGTTTGACGGATAGTGATACTTCAGGCAGAAGTCCAATCCTTTATACATTCTTTCGACCAACTTTTCCCTCGACCAGTCTTTTTTCCATGAATCTTGCCAAGGCTGGCAGAGACCGAGTGCGACAGCCTGATTGCGTAATTCCTTATTCAAATCGTTCATGTCTCAGATATTTTTCGGCAAATTTAGATAAAGTTTCCATAAAAATCAGATAAAGCGTGGTATAAATTAAGATAAACAGACTTGATTTCCAATCAAGGCATAGATAATTGTAAAGATTTATGAATATATTTGCCGAAAAATTATTACAATGGCAGTTTACAATACATACGTTCAGCAGATAAGTTTTGACGGAACAACCTACACAAAGGGAACGGTGGTTGATTTACTGGAAACATTCAACATTATCAGCCAAGACTTTCCTTTCAAGAAGAATCCGAAGCCGAAAGACCTCCCTACGCGGGATTGGGCTGGCGAGGATGGTCTTGACGTGTATGTTCCTGAAAAGATTCCGATGAAGAATTACGACATTGACGTTACTTTCCTCTATGTCGGTGATGAACAGAACATCAGAACAGATGTCGGAAACTTTCTTGATTACATCTATGGTCGCGTTGGTGCTAACGGTGCTTTCAAGAGTGGTCGCCTTGCTATCTACAACGAACACGTTGGCATTGGTCGTAAGGATATTGTTGTTTCAGACGTTGACAACGAAATCTTCTATTGCTCAGAGTATGACCCCGATGCCGTTGCAAAGTTCAAAGTGAGATTCACAGTCTATGACCCGACTACCGATGTCACTCCGACATACGGCACTTACGACGGTGAACAGCGTTGCACAGAACTAAATTTTGACTGATTATGAACAGGGTAGAACTACGCATATTTTACAAAGAAGGTAACGTAACGAAACTTCGTTGCATTGTCAATAAGTGGAAGTTTCAGGACGCTATGATGGGCGAGCAGTATTTGACGTTCACTATCAGTTCTGAGACACCTATTGATTGGGCTGTAGGAGATTTCTGCCAGTTCAGGGGCGAGACCTATACTTTGAACTACGTTCCGAGTGTGACGCAGAAAGCAGGAACAGGTGAGCGCGGTGATGCCTACACCTACGAAAACGTGAAATTCAACTCCTATCAAGAGGAACTGACACGTTGTTTGATGCTTGACATAACGCCTACGACGGGTGACTACATAGCGGCCTTGGGTACGAATTACACGGGGAGCAGCAAGTTCACGTTGTTCTGTGGCGAGACCAGTTACGGAGGTTCAACTCTCACTCCAGTATGTGCTTTGGCTGCAAAGATGCAAGCCAACCTTGATCGTATGTTTCCGACGAATGGCTGGAAGATTTTTGTAGATACGACTTCGACATACATCACAGGCTCAGGCTCAACGGTTCTTGTTACGCATACCGAGGACAAGGTGCTGAGTTTTGACAATACCAGTGTTGCACAGGCATTGTCAGAAGTCCATAACACGTTTGACCTTGACTATTGCATCCGAGGTCGTAACATCTATATCGGTTACAACATGAGTAACCTGACGAGTGACCAAGCCGAAGAGACGTTTGCTTTCGGTTACGGCAAAGGCTACAACACCCGTGAGGACATGAATCATGGCTTGTTCCAGATAAAGCGTAATGCCAATAGTCAGCAGCAGATAGTGACACGTCTGAGAGTAATGGGTTCAACAAAGAATATGCCGTACCGATTCTATAACAAGAAGTACGGACTTTCTCAGTCTTTGTTTCCAACGAACTTGCAACTGCCCGATACTTTTGCAACTCCCGCTGTCAAAGCACAGAACAATGCGCAGCGTGATCCGTCTCTGGCACACGTCAAAGGAGATTCCAACGACGCATACATTGACAAGAACAATGATGCTGAGACCTGCCAAGAAGGTATCAGAGAAGACAGCGTAAGATTCGACGGTTCTAATTCTGACCTGCCAGAGATATATCCGACCATTGAAGAAGCCACATACGGTGAACTCCGTTCTGCTTTGGTTCAAGACCAGGACGGCATAACAGGTTCAGGCTCTTTCTCTGGCTATGGCAATGACGAGCGCATTGATAAACTCCTTGCAGTAGGGTATCTCGATAACGAGACATTGGTTGATGATGCGAACAAAGACAACGGCATACTGCCTGAGAGCGGTATTGCCTCAACAGGTGTTGTGCGTTCTGCAAGCATCGGTATGACCTACCTCAACTACAACACCAAGAACAACGGTAATTTCCAGTATTCAGGTGGTTTATATCGTGGTACGGAAAAGACATTGTTCAAAATTCAGGGTGTTGCTGCAGGTTTGTATGCCATGGCTCCTACCATCGGTGCAGTCAGGTACGGCTTCAGTATGTCTTGTTATAGAGACGGTTGCAGTTGTGACGTAGGTTTTATCCTGACAGTCAAGGCAAGAAACGTCCAGACCGATATCACTACGACTATTGCCACTTACACCTCAGACTTCTTAGACATAACGCGAGGTGGCGGTATCAAGGAACTGGAATTGCCAGAACTGCCAGACCTGAAAGAAGATACTCCGAGAGTGTCACAGATTCGCGTCTATGCCCTTTCGGATATTATCGTCACGTTCACGCCTGTCATTCAAAACATATCCGTACCGTCTGGATTCACAGACAATTTCAGCATCAACTATCAGGTTGGTAAGTCACGTATTGACAATTCAGTCACGGCAGAGCCGGAATACACATGGTTTCCTGTGTCCGACTCCGATACTTTGACCGATACTTTCCATGCCTTTGTTCAGGATATGGGCTTTGACTTTGAAGCCTGTTGGAGTGACGAAACTCCTAAGATGGTGATGAAGAGCGGTCGTTGTGTCGGACGTGAGTTTGAGATTGGCAGTGACGTTGAGAAAGTCACATACAACGGCAAGAAAGGCTATATGCTGACTCTGAAACGTGACCAAGATTCGAGTTTGAACACGTATTATCCGAGTCAGACAGACCCCATTGCAGCAGGTGATCAGTTTGTCCTGTTGGGAATCCAGATGCCCGATACTTACGTTAAGATGGCAGAAGTCCGTTTGTTGAGAGCGGCTACTGACTACCTCGCAGACAACTGTGAGACAAAGTTTACGTATCAGCCGAGCATCGACGATATTTACTTGCAGAGGAACTTAGACAGGATGCGTAAGGAAAGCAGAGAATCCGATAGCATCTTCTGGCGTTTGTACGCAGGACTAAAGTTCACGTTCAGAGGCATCCCCGCGAACGATACAGACCCCGCACCTTTGGCAGAGATTACGATTGAGAAAGTCACAATCTCGATGGGTGAGGGTTTGACCCCGAAAGTTGACATCACCCTTAACGATGATGTTCAGCAAGGCACTATTCAGAAACTTACTACGTCTGTTGACAGAATCTACAACGGCTCTATATTCGGTAACAGTTCTGTTGCGGGCAATGGTGCTTCTGGTGCTGTTGCAGCAGCCATCCTCAGTATCTTACAGAGTGAGGGCGAGAAGATTTTCCTGTCACGTACAAAGGATGATACCGCCGCAGGAAAGATAACTTTCCAAGACGTTGTAACCTTTGACGAGCCTACGAGAGCGAGAAAGGGCGTTTTTGTCGGTCGTTTCCAGTCAGGACTTTTAGGCAGTGGTGCTTTGATTGACGAAGAAGGTAATGCAGAGTTTAACAGCATCTACAGCCGTAACTTTATCTCGACACCTGAGTTTCGCTTCAACCGTGTCAATGTGACCGAGGGCGAGAACTGGTGTACTAACGGCTTTGGAACTATTCTGAATGTAGATATTATCGACGATACCACTGGATATATCGATCTCAAACTTGAAGAGAACGACTATACGAGTATTCAGGTAGGAGATATTTGTCGTGGTATCTATAACGATGTCGCCCACCAATACGAGACCAAGACCCTTGACGATGATAGCGAACTCTATGATGATGAAGAAGAGGAGGAAGAGCAGGAAGTTACAGAGGGAGAGACTGAGGAAGAAACTATTGAGCGTAGGACTTTCGGCTTCAGTGCAAAAGAGGGATTCTTTACCTCGTACTTTTGGGTAAAAGAGTTTATCAAGAACGAGAAGGGTGAGTGCCGTTTCCTCTACGAACTGAGAAATGCCAAAACTCCGCATCCGTGTGAGTTTATGAAGTTTGCTCAATACGGCTCGTTTACGAACAAAGACCGTCGCAGCAGTTCATACTCAACGAGTATCGGACACTACTACGAAATGGTTCTTGACGGTGTTAGCACATGGAAGATTAACAGTGCAAACGTCGTTTACCGCAAGGGCTATCTTGGCAATATGTTTGTGACGTTGAAAAACGGCAAGGAAGCGCAGTTGCAAGGTTACGGACTCTACGTACAGGATAACGTCTATTTCGGTAATGCCGTTGTTCAGTTGGATCCTGAAACTTTGAAAGACATTGAAGACCAACTGAAGAGCTACGCGATAGACTTTTCTGAGTACGTCAATGTCATAACGGTCGATGATGTTGGAAACGTCATTGGCGGTCTTTATACGGTCAGTGGTAGTGGCAATCAATACCGAGAGTATAGAATCCAGTCCGCTATCAGTGTTCGCAGAAACGATGTTCCTCTTGTGATTGCAGAGGACGGCGAAGATGCAGGCGAGGGAACTTACAAGATTTACATACAGCCCAAAGGTTGTACGTGTATGCTTGAAAACTCCACTCTCTTTATCACGTCTATTGAGAATATCAAAGATGGCATTGCTGGTTCAGATGACGATGCAAACTTTGACTATGATGCCATGCGCTTGATGTCAGAGTGTAGTGTTGACATTATCATTGACTGTGAGGGCAAAGGCTCTATCCAGAAAAGTTTCCCTATACGCATCAAGCACGATTCCCAACCGTTTATCGGTGCAAATCTTGACAACGAGTTTTCCGCTGTCAGTTGGAACACGAAACTTCAGCGATATATCGGGCTACCGATTGAGGTCAACCTGAATATGTGGCACAACAACGAGTTTCTTGATGTCACAAGTGTTGCGGTGAACGGAATCGTCGGTGCAACGACCGCTCAGAAAGAAAAAGATATTGTTGTAAACGGTATCACCTTACATACTTCTCTCGTAGAAGACTCCAATCATGCTTTGTCCGCACATATCTTGATAGATAGTCTCGCGCAGGATATAGCACTGGTTACGAACTTCAACATAACGGCTACGGCAAACTATTCAGGTGTGTCGTATGAACGTACCTTTACCCATACCCTTCACAAGAGTACGGACACGAATGTTTATTCATTGCAGCCATCCGTTCCAGAAGTTATCACGAATCTCAATGCCAATGCCGCACAAGAACTGAGTGAGGACTATGTTTCGTGTGATGTCTTCTGTGACAGTTCCGATGATAAGCATTACGTCGTTGACAGTGCTGACTTTGCCGCCCACAAGGTTGCTCTCTTTTATCAGATATACTATGTTGACGGCACACATACCGACGAAGCAAGGTACACTGGTGCTATAGAGACAGATGCCAACCTCTCTGAAATCCGATTCATTCTCTATGGATTGGATTCAAGCGGTGTCGTTGACAAGAATCTCATACATGACAAGCAAGGTGTTCCCGTGCTTGCAGTGGGTGTTGACGGAAAAGGTGTTGAATATATCTTCTTCTTGCAGAATGAGGAACTGCCATTGCCGACGATTTACGAAGAAGCCGATAAATTACAGAATGATGATTATTGCCCGTACACTGACGAGTTCAAGACAAAGCAGTGGACGGACAACCCGTCTGGAGTAAGGGAAGATTGCAAATACGAATACTATTCGATGCGAAAGAAGATTGGCGGTGTCTGGACTTCTTTCGGTGACGTTAAGGAATGGAATCGTTATACGGTTTCACCTTATACGGTAGAGTTTTCCGACCACGTAGATGTTATCACTGTTGATGATGTCGGTAACGTAATAGGCGGTCTCTACACGGTCTCTGGTGAGAACAACGAATATCGCAGTTATAGGATTCATAGTGCAATCAGTGTCCGTTTAGGACAGGACTTGCTTACTATTGACACGTCCAACTCTGTCAAAGCCTCTGAGGGTTACTACAAACTTCATGTTCAGCCCAGAGGATGCACTTGTGTTATCGAGGATTCCACCATCTTCATTACCTCAATAGACAATATCAAGGATGGCGTTGCTGGTACTCCAGATGATGCCAACTTCGACTATGCCGCTATGAGGCAGATGGATAACTGCTGTGTCGATATTACCATTGATTGCGAGGGTAAGAAGACACTTGTTAAGAGTTTCCCGATTACGATAAAGCACGACTCACAGCCTTTTGTCAGTGCCGACATCAGCAATGAGTTCAGCGGTGTGTCATGGAATACCAAGACACAGCGTTACATAGGACTGCCTATCAGTTTCGACATGACGATGTGGCATGATGATCAGTTCCTCGACATAACGAATGTGAACAATGTCAGTCTTGAGGCTGCAACGTCGGGCGTAACTCTTGTGAACGATACTGCCCCTGCCACTCCAGCCGCTACGAGTATCTACTACACGAAGAGCATTGAGACTATTACGAAGAATGCGGGTACGGTAAACGAATACTCTTATAAGGTAGCCCGTATTCAGATAACGGCTCTTGGTGCAGATGTTCCTTTGGTGACAGACATCAACGTAACGACTTCCGCTGTCTATGCAGGAGTTACCTACGAACGGACACTGGTACACACCATCAACAAGACCACCGATACCAATGTCTATTCGCTGTTGCCGTCGGTGAACGAGATAGTTCTGGATAAGAATAAGAATACGCTCAGTGAGAACAGTATCACTTGCAAGGTGATTTGCGATTCCTCAGACGATAAGCACTATGAAGTTGCCTATGCAGACTTCGCTACGCACGGTATAGTGATGTACTATAAGAAGTTCTATACCGACGGAACGAGTGATGAGGATGAAACATTGTATGAAAATACCGCTATCTCTGTCACGACGAGCGTTAAGGAGATTCGTTTCTATCTCTATGGTTATGCCAATAATAGCGTTGACAGAACGACCGTGCATGACACCGAGGGCGTTGAGGTGATTCCGGGGGGAGAGAATACCATCCAACTCATTATTGACAATGCCAACGACAGTGTTCTGTGCTTGGAGGATGGCACGGTCATAGCCAGTACGTTACCATACGCGAAAGTTTTCCTGAACGACGGTAACGACATGGTTAATGAGTCGCTTGCTGCAAGTGCATGGCAAACTCTGGAGTGTGAGAATTGTACCGCAGAATGGGTGACGGCATTGGATTCTACCGATAAGGGTAAGCGATTCAATGTGACTGCTGTTACCGATGATGTTGCAAGGGTTACGGCAAAAGTCCGCTACAAGGCAAAGGAGTTTAAGGTTGTTCATACTATCAAGAAACTCTATGGTTTGGATAAGTACGAGATAGTCACAGAGCCTGTTTCTATCAACTACGACCCCAACACAGGCACACATACCCCATCGTCATTCAATGTCTATGTCTATCTTACGACTCAGGAAGAGGACAGACATCTTATGACAAGTCTGCCTGTTGCCGATACCAACACGAATACCGATGGTGATGTCAGGCTGCAATACTCTGTCAATAACGGTTCGAGTTGGAACACTATCACGGGTTATAGCAGCGGCAAAACTATTGGCAGTTCAATATATTCTTCTGTCACTACTGGTTCGGTATGGCTTCGCGTACAGAGATACGTCGTAGGAGAAAGCGGCGGTGAATGGGTTACTTATGACACCGAGGGCGTTGAGGTGATTCCGGGGGGAAATGATTCGACTTCATACTGGTTTGAGTCTGATGTCAATTCCATCCCTCTTGACGAGGACGGTAACAGAAAGTTTACCTCTTTCCCTGTCTATCTTATGAAGAAGAAGGGTGAGGACGCTGCTGTTCGTTGCTCAGACTTCTATCTTGCTGTTTATCGTTTGTCTGGCTCAACCTATACACGGGCGCAAGTTCTTAACTCAAAAGCAAGTGGAATATCCGTTGTTGTTGCCAGTGACAAGACGATTACACAGTATATCGTTTGTGCCTTTGCATCTACACCTCCTGTAACATACGGTGATGCCACACCTGTTGCAGAATTAGGTATAGGTGTAACCATTGACGGCGAATCTGCAATCAACTACTATTTGACAGCAGACGTTAATTCTATTATAAGAACACACACTGGTAGTTATGATGGAACTGCCAGACCTACTATCACTGCTTGGAGAAAAGAAGGTGATAACGATGCTGTCAGACTTGCGGATATTGTTGATGGAAATGGTGTTGTCGCAGAGGGCATGACTATCAATGCCTACGAAATGAATGGTAATACCGTTGCTTATACCAATACAAGTACAACGGGTGTTCTGACTTGCGCACAGCCTTATTCATACGTTGACAGGTTGGAGGTGGAATTAGTTAAAGGTACTAAGACTTATGCCACACTTTCTATTCCCATTATCACGGAACAGGCAGGGCTTTCAGGTTGCCATGAGCGTGTATTTGAGGTGTTCACGGCCGGACAGACTTACTACAACGAAGAGAATACCGAAAAATCAGGTATAAGATATGTTGATTTCCTTGCTGTTGAGGATGATACTTACACAAGTGGCTACCGTGTTTATATGTGTACTGAGACACACGTTGCAGCCTCTACATTCAATGATGATTCTCAGTATTGGAGTGAGGTGAATATCAATGTAGCCAGTGCATTCTTTACCTATCTGATTGCTAAGAACGCCAATATAAAGGTTCTGTCTTCAGCGCAGTTTACGATTGCTGAGACGAACGGAACGGTTGTGGCGGGCTTGGCAAATACTACCGTACCTTTGTGGGTAGGTGGGAGCAATCCTTCTACCGCACCATTCAGAGTTACGCGGACAGGAAAGTTGTATGCTACTGGTGCTGAAATATCTGGAAAGATAACTGCAACAGAAGGGCAGGTTGGCCCATTCATAATAGGAAGCAGCGGTTTGTATTGTGGAAACATAACGAATATGGCTTCAGAAAAGAATGATTTTGTCTATATTCATTCTTCTTCTATAAAGTTAGGTCAGCAAGTAGGATATTTTGAGGCAGGAGATATAGCAAGTCTTAAAGTTTTCATTGGTAGAAATGCAGATCCAACGGTAAGTAACACCGACGCATATTGCAATACGGCTCTGTATATATATCGAAACATGACCACTATTGATGAAACACTTAGGTATCACCCCGCAGTGAAGATTATATCAGAAAATACCATCAACCGTAATATTGCCATGAGATTAGTTGGTGGTCTTCAAGTTTGGGGTGGACTAATAGAAAAAGGGTATCGCCTTGAAATTACCGATACAAAAAAAACTAATGTGCTCGATTTGAGTTTTGGCACGACGTTCATTCTTGGCACAACATTGTCAACTGAGCCTCAATTCTTCATTCCGACATTGACGGAGGTAAGGCGGCAACTTGGTGTCAGCACAACCGATGAATTTGCCGTGCCGATAAAAATTATTGCCAGAAAAGACACTAACAATTTCAGAATATCATCCCAAATAAACGTTGCATCAAATCCTCCTTCCGATGCTGAGGGTGGAAAGTTTGTTGATAATAACGGAAATGCAGGATGGGAAAATTCTGATGTTACAATGGCAAGTGGCGACGTAATAGAATTTATCCTGTGCTATACCGCAACAACTGGCTATTACATACAACTGACAAATATTAGAAACTAAAAGTAGGGAATATGAAGAAAATCAATTTTACACAAGTAGAGATTTACACAGGTGTTGCAAAGAAGACCTGTTTTGTTCAGGACATTCGTGAGGCTTTTGCCGATGCCATCTATTCACAAAGTGTTGGCTTGAAAGCCCATGCTCTCGCTTTCAAAATCTACAACTCCAGTGGTGAGGTAGAGTATAGTGACGAAGAGGTGAAAATCATCAAGCAGTTCGCAGAACAATGGTGTTCGCCCTCTCTGATAGACGCAATAAACAAAATGACGGAGTAATATGGCACTAACACAGGCAGAAGTATTAGACCTGTTTAATCAGGTTTCAGCGATTAAGAACAGTGACCAGATTCTTCTGATTACCGCTAATCAGAACGGCACTGTATCAGCAACGAAAATCACAGCCGAGTTACTGAGGGCTTATCTCAATCGTGGCTTCGAGGTTACGATTGGGAATGACGGCTACTTCTATATCGGCGGTGTAAAAACGACGGTCATGGCAAACTCTACGACAATCGTTGAGCAGACTGATACAACGGTTGCTATTGACCCGAATGTTCTGAATGTTTGGGGGGAGGTTCGCTCTCTCGCTATCACTCTCAACGACGGCGCATCTGGACGCGAAAACGAGTTCAAGATTCAGTTTACGTGTCCGTCGAATCACGCTACGACCGTCGCATTACCAAGTTCTGTGAAATGGGCTAACGACGAGCCTATTGAGACAGAAGCGGGCTGGACTTACCAAATCAGTATTATCAACAACCTTGCCATCTATGCAGGGTGGGAAAACTCTAATTCGTAAAAGTTATGGCACAGGAACAAATGAAAACTTTCAGAATCGGTAACGTGATTCAGATAAAGTGGCCGATACTGACGAATGGTGAGGAACAGACCTTGGATGGTCGCAGCCTTAGTCTTTATCTGAGTGACCAGTGGGGCAATGACCGTCGTATCGAGAACTTTGGTACTGAAGGAAATGTCGTAGTCTTCACATTCCTTGCTTCGGAACAGTTCAAGACTGGCATCTACCGACTCACTCTTTTCGAGAATGAGGGGCAGACCCATCAGACTTGTTGCGACTACTGCTATGCCTTCAAACTTGTAGCGCATAGTTGTGACATACCCGACGATATGGCAGAAGAAGAATTGCCATTGGATTCTACGGATATGGTCGTTGGCATCTACGGTGAGAGTGCATACGAGATTGCTGTCAGATACGGCTATGAAGGTTCTGAGGAACAATGGATGTCCGAGTTTAACACCGTCCTGAGTTCTACGCAGATCATAGCAGCAGCAGTTGAGAAAGCCGATGCTCTGTTACAGGAAGCCACTGAACTTCGCAATGGTCTTTCTGAGATAGATGCTTCTGAACAGAGCCGTTCTGAAGCCGAAACTCTCAGGAGTGAGGCAGAGCAAGGCAGGGCAGACGCGGAAACTCTCAGGGCAGAAGCCGAGACCGTCCGTTCCGAGAACGAACAGCAGAGAGTTCAGAACGAGCAGCAGAGGCAGCAAACTTTCTCTCAGAGCCAGTCCGATAACCAATCTGCTTTCGAGAGACAGCAGGAGCAGCAACAGCAGACTTTTGCAGAGTCAGAGCAGAGCCGTAACGAAACATTCCAGCAGTCACAGACCGCGTTATCTGAGACCGCTTCTGAGAATGAATCGGAAAGGAATCGTTCTTTTGCTGAGTCCGAGCAAGCCCGTCAGCAAACTTTTAAAGAGCACGAAGAGGTCAGGACTGGTGCTGTAGCACAAGTTATCAGAACGGTTGAAAATGCTGAAACTCTCAGAGGGGAAGCAGAGTCGTTGCGTGTTGAGAACGAGCGGAACAGAATTTTGGCAGAACAGCAAAGGTCACAGACTTTCACTTCTTCTGAACAGCAACGCACAGAAACTTTTGAAGAGAGTGAGCAGCAGAGACAGCAGACTTTTGAGTCCAATGAACAGCAGCGTTCATCGGACACTAACGATGCTATTTCTGTTATAAACCAAGCCGAGCAAGTCCGTTCAGAAGCAGAGACCAATCGCGGTAATGCTGAGACCTTACGTCAACAGAAGGAACAGGAGAGACAGCAGAGTGAGACACAGCGCGGTCAGAACGAGCAAAGCCGTTCTGAGGCTGAACAATCCCGTTCTGAAGCCGAGCAAAGCCGTTCCCAAGCCGAGACCTTACGTTCTGAGGCTGAATCAGACCGAGCCGAGGCAGAGTCAGAACGTGCCGAAGCAGAAACTCTGAGACAGACACAAAGTTCTGAGATTGCCGAAGCAGAAACTCTGAGACAACAGGCAGAACAGAATCGTGCCAATGCTGAATCCCAGAGAGGTCAGGCTGAAACTGGACGTGGCGAGGCAGAGCAAGGTCGTGCCAGTGCTGAAACTATCCGTGCAAGAAATGAAGAGCAGAGGCAACAGAACGAGACTTCGCGCTCTGATGCAGAAGCGACCCGTCAAAGTTCGGAGCAAGGTCGTACCACTGCCGAGGGTAGAAGAGCAACCGCAGAGCGAGGTCGTGCCGATGCTGAGACTTTGAGAGCACAGGCAGAGCGTAACCGTGCAAGTGCTGAGTCGGACAGAGACGACGCAGAAACTCTTCGAGTTCAGTCCGAGACAGAGCGCAGTGACTACGAAACTATCCGTAGGAACAAGGAAACACAGAGACAGCAACAGGAAACTACCCGCCAAAGTCAGGAGTTAGCCAGACAAAGCGCGGAACGTAGTCGTGACAGTGCAGAATCAGACAGAGCAGAGGCAGAACTACAACGTGATGGTGCTGAGACTTTGCGCCAACAGCATGACGCGGCAATCTCTGAGACCGAACAGTTACGTGCTCAGGCAGAGCAGAGACGTGTTCAAAACGAATCTTCAAGAGCAAGCGCAGAAAACCTACGCGAGACAGCAGAGACCAATCGTGAACGTGCTGAGACCAGCCGTGAGCAAAGAGTTTCTGATGCCATTGCTCAGATTGCACCTGCTATTCAGGCAAAGCACGAAGAATACCAGGAGCAGTTAGACGGTGCTGTTGAAGACATGGAGGCAGAGGTAAGGCAAGCCATTGCAGACAAGACCAGTACGAGACAGGTTCAGCAGACGGCGGCAACCGTTGAGATCCTTCCCAACGTAAAGAATATCTGGACGAATCCGATGCCTGCTATCACTATCGTATTCGGAACGGCTGTGACAGGCTACGACAACGAATACATGATAGAGTTTACCTGTCCGTCCGATTCCGCAACAGTCCTGACTCTTCCTGTTGGTGTACGATGGGCTAACGGTGACGAAATCGAGCCACAGCCCGGATATACCTATCAGATTTCCATTGTTGACAACTTAGCAATCTACGCGGGATGGGAGGCCGCAGTGTAGTATGAGTACATTCAGACGCAGAATAATGATGGTGATGCAGACAGCAATGCAAGCACTATCGGCATGGTTCAGGACTGAGGGCTGGCATCGTTCAGACCCTTGGTAGAGATTATATAAAACTTTTCATAACAACACAAACACAAAAAGTTTATGGCAAAAAAGATTACTGACAACACCCCTATCCAAAACTTTGAGGATGATTGGGGCGGTACTTACCAAAGCGGACAGAACGCGGGTAAGGAATGGGGTAAGACGCGAGGCGAGGTCGAGCGTGTTATCAAGGAGAAAGTAGCGACGATGGAAACAGCAATCGGTAACAAGGTTGATGGTGTCGTTGTCAACAACACTGAGGTTCAGAAGGATGCCAACGGAAAGGTGAATCTTAATATCCCGACCGTTGACACCGCCTTGAACAACTCAAGTGCCAATGCTATTCAGAACGGCGTAGTCTCACAAGAGATTAACGGCATCAACAGCAACCTTCCCGTAAGTGCTGCTATCGACCCTACCCGTGAAGAGAATGGCATGGTTCCATTGGTGTTCAGCAACGGTGCAGGTGATCCCGTCTTTGAAGCATCAATACCAGCGGCACAGGAAATCGGTGAGGTCATTTCCCCGAAAATCACTACGACACTGCTGACTCCGGCACGAATGAAGTTGGGTGACAGCATCGCTATGACGTGGAACTATGACTGTATCAGAACTTTCGAGGGTGCAAGCGAGAGCGTGAACTATCCCGCTCAGACCGTTGCTATCACTGTCAAGATAGGTTCTGTGACTGTGTATAGCGAGACCAATGCGCAGGTTGCTGTCGGCACTACCCGTACTCTGACCCTTGGACCCGACATTATCACGTCGCCTGGTACTGTGAGCATCAGCGTAGTTGCTACTACTATGATTGACGAAGAGACGAAGACCAGCCGAGGCTCTAAGTCTGTTACCGTGATAACGATGGATTTGGCTACGACCTTTGACCCTGCTTCACAGTTGGCATTGACGAATGGTTATACCGACGGAGCAGCCATTTCTATTCCGTACACCTACACCGTTCCTACTGGCACAACTCTGAGAGTGTGGGTTGATGGTGTTCTGGATTCTACGACCACCATCACAGGTACAGGACGTAACTACGTCTATCTCACTGCTGCCAACCTCAGTGCAGGCCGTCACAACGTACAGTTGATAGCCGAGAGTGCTGGCTTGCTCTCGAACGCTATTAGTGTTGACTTGCTCAAAGCAGGTGGTACTACGAACTATCTTGGATTGAGACTGAATACCGATGTCAGCCAAATCTCAGACATGCCTTTGCCTTACAGTTACGGTGCAACGGCACTGCCTCTGTCGGTGGCTCAGTTTGAAGAGTTGAGCCTTGACCTTGCGGCTTGGAACAACTCAGGACTGACAAGTACGATTGAGATTGCCGTTGACGGCGTTGTAACTCAGACATTGAGTGCTGACAGGTCGATGCAGTCTGTGACACAGCGTTTCGACACCGCAGGAACACACACCATGACTATCAGCAATGGCAGTTCTGTCAGGACATTTGCCGTTGAGGTCACTGCTGCAGCAGGTGTTACCGAGTCCGAGACAGTTGGTTACAGAAAGAAACTGACTGCATTAGGTCGTAGCAATAGTGAAGCCGACCCCGCAGATTGGGGAGGTATCACATCTTTCTCTGGTGTTGACTGGCGCACGAACGGTTGGAATCGTGGCAGTGACGGTGTTGACGCTCTGCTTCTGACGAACGGAGCAAAAGCCGTCATTGACATCAAGCCATTCATACAGGATGAAACCGATGGTGACTACTCCATCCAGAACCGAGGCATGACACTCGAAATGGAAGTGATGATCAGTCAGGTCATGGAACGTGGCGCAACCGTCATTAGCAGTCTTTGTGACAACGGTGGTCAGGGCTATCCAATGGGTATCAAGGTTACGACTGAGGAAGCAGGATTGTATTTCGGTGGCGTTGAAGAAATCACCACCGCTGAAGATTTGGTTGACGAAAACGGCAACTACATCGACTATGAAGGCAACATCGTTGACGAATCCAACAAAGTGCCTCTGATTGTAAGACGGCCTCACAGTATTGCCATGAACATTGCTGTTGACCGCTGGGTACATCTGTCATTCGTTGTTCAGCCCGTGACGAACAACATAGGAATTGCTATGCTCTTCATCAATGGTGTTCTGTCAAGAGCAAACACCTATACCGACCATTTGCGTCAGAACACGCCTGTTGGTATCACTATTGATTCAGACAAGGCCGACGTGAAAGTTCGCTCACTGAGATACTACCGCACACCGTTGAGTGCCGATGAAGTTCTTTCCAACTACATCATCGACCGTCCTACGGCATTGCAGATTCAGAGTGCTCACACAAAGAATGCTGTTGGTGACAGCAACAATACGACCGATACCGACGGCAATATTGCCATCAATCACGATGCCCTTATCAGCAAAGGACGTGGTGTTTTGACCATTATCCGCTCTACAGATACTATTGCCGACGGAGCAGCCGCAGGAACAGGTACAGGACTTAGCGAGTTGTTCCGTTGCAAAGACAAGAAGCAGAACTTTAAGGCAGACTTGGTACGGTGGGAGCCACCTCTTGACGAGAACGGCAATCCTATTGGCGAGGGCTTTGAAGTGCGTAATGTCCGCGTCAGGATCCAAGGTACATCGTCTGTGAAGTACCCGTACAAAAATATCCGTATCTACCTCACGACACAGCAAGGCGACGTAGCCCGCGTATTCATTATCGGTGGCGTAGATGTTACCGCCACTGCCAAAGGCTATGCCATGAGAGGTAGCGGTAACAGCATCGAGCAAGCCGTACTTTGTGCGAAGACCGACTTTGTTGACTCTTCTCTGGTAATGAATACTGGTGGCGCACACCTATTCAATAATATCATGCACCAACTTGACCTTGACACGCCGCCGCAGGAATACGATGCCCGCGTAAGACAGGCTATCGACGGTCTGCCCTGTGACATCTATGCAGGAACGAGCGAGACAGGTACGTTGACATACGCAGGACAATTCGTATTGAACAACGAGAAGTCAAAGTCTGGAAAGATTTTCGGTATGGAAGGTGTGAAAGACGGCAATGGTGACGAAGTTGACTTCCGTAAGTACGAGAATGGAAGTCCTGTCTTCGACACAAAGCCTATTTCGCTCGAAGCACTGACAAACTCTTCACCTATGACTCTGTTCCAAGCCGCAGGAACTAATGGCAGCACCGCTCTTAGTCAGCAACTTGCAGCAGAGTTTGATGCTGGCTTCGAGTTCAACCATCCCGAAGATGCAACGTGGGCTACCATCGGTACAGGCTCTTACGCTGATTGGGGTGACGCACAGGCTGCTATCAAGCGTTGGATGGGTTGGATTTATGACTGTGTTCCATCTGCAATGCGCACGAATCCTGACTACGGCACACAGCAAGGTTGGTCAGACGTGTCAAAGGCAAAGTGGACTTCAAACAAGTTCAAGACTGAGGCCAGCCAATACTTCAATGTCAGTCACCTTCTGACATACTATCTCTTCACCGACTATTGGGCAAGCGTTGACCAACGTGCCAAGAACATTATCTGGAGAACTTGGGATGGCGTAATCTGGTGGGCTACGTTCTACGACGGCGATACCGCAATGTCTATCCGTAACGACGCATTCATGGCTTATCTGTATAATGTGACGAGAGACACCTACGACTCAGAGCGAGCCAAGTATGCTTTCGAGGGTCACAATAGTTGGCTCTGGTGCTTGGTACTGGCAAACTTTGAGGAAGAACTGAGAGAGTGCGCTGCAAATCTCCGAAACCAACTCACAACAGAAGTTATGCTGAATGAGTTCAACAGCATCATGCAGGACAACTGGAGTGAGAGACAGTATAACAAGTCTGGAAAGTTGAAGTATATCGACACTATCAACGATCTAAACTATGTCTATACTCTTACAGGAAACCGTGAACTTCACCGTACACAGTTCTTGACCGACCGCGCCCGTCTGCTTGACGCACGTTACGGTGCCGGAAACTACAATGGTGACGTTATCACCTTTACCGTTGTTAGAAACTCTGGCGATACCGTTTCCAGTCTCACGCTGAAGAGTGGTGATTTGTACTATTTCGGCTACAAACTTAACGGTCAGTGGCTACAAGGTCCGTCAAGAGCCGATGCTGGAGAGAGTTTGACGCTGACATTCACGAACACACTCGCAACCAACGACCCACTTATGCTGGGTGGTGCAAGTTGTATCTCAGAACTTGACCTGTCGAATATGGGTTCACAACTCAACGGTACTGTAGGACTTTCGCTGTGTACGATGCTGTCTAAACTTGTGATGCCTGTTACGACATACGGTGTCAGCAATGCGCCTCTCACGTTCGGTAACACCGCAAAGTTAGAGTATGTTGACATTACTGGTCAGACCGCAGTACACACAGGTACGGCAGGAGTATTCGACATCAGCAAGCATACCCGTCTCACGACATTGCTTGCAGGTGGCACAAGTCTGACACGTATCAATCTGCCAGAGGGTGCTCCTTTGCAGACTTTGGTGATGCCATCGACCTTGCAAACTCTTACGCTGAGATACTTGCCGAAACTGACTCACTCAGGACTGACATTGCAAGGCACGTCGAACATTACGGCTCTGAACTTTGCCGAGTGTCCGAATCTGTCATGGCAAACTCTTATGACGATGTGTCCGAACATCGATCACGTCCGCATCGAGGGTATGACTGGAAGAGTACGCTCTTCAATGTTGAGACCTTTCATGACTGGCTTCCGAGGCTTGACCGCATCGGGTACGGAGCAGACCTATCCCGCTCTTATCGGAAAAGTCCAGTTGATAGACGTTGTTGACGATTTCGACACTCTCAAGACTTTCTTCGCTCAGTGCGGCTTGGATTTGGAAGAGGCTCAATACACCGAATACGTATTCAATGACGTTGAGACCGACCCCGCCAATGTCACAAACGAAGATAACCAGACAGGTTACGACTATCGCGTAAGTGGTCAGGAGTATGCTGTGACCAATCCCAACGGCTATCAGAAATCTGGTCACGTCAAAGTTATCCATGACAAGTGTGTTCCCGTTCTTGGTCTTGTGAAGAATGTTACTGAGAATGGTGCGACAAAGAGACGTATGCACCTTACACCGCTGTCAAAGGACAACTACACCCTTTACGAAGACGGCACAAGTGCTGTGAACGCTATAACCGATAACGAAGGTATTGGTCAGGATGCTTTCCTCTACGTGCCAAAGTATTTCTATAAAGGTGTGAACAACTATAGACTGGCTAAGAAACACCTGTTCCTCTCTGGTCTGACAACTGTTCCGTCAGCAAGTTACACGAAGCAGAGCCTTGTGCAAATCTCTGAAATGACAAAGTTTGCAGGGCAGTGTCTTGACATCAGCGGCGACTGGCTCGATCTTTCCGTGAACACAGCGATAGGCGAAGGTGATGATATTGAGGACTGGATGGGTTCTGCCTCACTCTATAACACCTATCGTGTTGCAGTGAGTGGCGGCTACAAACAAGTGCGCTTCCCCGGTCTCAGACATACCTATGCAGGTTTCGTTTTTGCAGATGCCGACGGCAAATGTATCAGCGCACAGAGTTTCACCATGACCGATTACGCAGGAAACCCCGGCGACTTCGACAACGAGATTGGTGACTACATCTTCTGTGATATTCCAGAAAATGCCGTTTATCTCTATTTCAGCATGGTCGCTACGAATGAGGCTCTGTTTACAAACGGTAGTGCTTTTGGTGCTATGCCAATTCTGAACGAGCAGGGAACTATCACAGGATATGCCGCTGTATTGCTGACAGATTCAAAAGAGATTGAAGCAATAGAGCCGTATTGGGTTGAGCACCAATCAGAACTGATAGGTATTTATCAGGGCTTTGCCGAAGGTGTTACCGAAGGAGGTATTGCCACGTCTGGACTTCGCTCTCTGAGTGGTAAAGCCAATTCAAGAGGTAACGGAACGTCTGAATACAACAATAACTGGACGTATGACGTTGACGGCAATCCCATTGGCTCACTACCATCCAATACGTTGAATGGTACGGCACAGGACTTCTATAACCTTGCCCGTATCAGAACGGCACAGACTAATGTCGATGATGGTGAATACACTACCGTTCCTTACGAGACTTCAAAGGATATGGCAAACCTGATGATGGCTTGGTTTGGTACGAGAGACGTTGAAAGCATCGTCGGTGTCGGTTCAGGTGCATCTTATACCACTGGTCAACGTAACAGCCTTGGTATGGGTGACAGCCTACAGGCAGGACTTAACAAGATGTGGGGTCTTGAGGCTTGGACGGCTACCATGTATGAATGGATGGATAAAGGCTGTCTCAATGCACCGTCGTTTGCTGCATTCCTGAAGGCACAGCGTAAGGAACTGAGCACATGGGTTGTTGACTACACCTATAACATCAAGCAGCAGGACGGTAACGAACGTCGTGTCAAAGCAGCAACGACAAATCAGGCATCGAATGTTGCGCGTGTCCGCTTCGGTCGATTCTGTGACATTGTTGCATCTGCATACGCTGGTGATGCTGTATATGCCACCTGTTATGCCTGCTATCAGTCAACAAGTAGTGGTAAAGGCCGCGTGTTGGGGCGTTCGGGCTACGACGCGCACGCGAGCGCGGGGGACGCTTATTCGAGCACGAGTAACGCCGCGTCGGGCTCGTACACGAGCAACGGCGGTCGGCTCTGCTTCTTCGGAAAAATCGAGAACGAAGAAGACGTACTTTGAAAAGCGTGGAGCGGAGGCGGCTTGAAAAGCCGTCTCTCCTCCCCGTCTTAACGTATAACGCAGAACGTCAACGCCAGACGTAATGCGTAAAAGGTAGAGAATCCCATCGAGCCGCGTGTTGGGGCGTTCGAACAACAACGCGAACGCGAACGCGGGAGTCGCTTATTCGAACACGAATAACGCCGCGTCGAACTCGAACACGAACAACGGCGGTCGGCTCTGCTAAATCGGAACTCTGCTTCTGGAAAGTTGCTCACGGGATGGGCTGACATTCAGAACTAATCGTTGCTACGGCGAACACCTACGGGATAGGTGACGGCTGTCAGCGAGGGATTCGAGCCTCGGCAACAGCAAACTTCTTGAGAAAGAGTTTGGAAAGTCGGAAAATCACAGGGTGTGGTCGATTATGGTCAAGTAGTATCGCAAGATGTCGAAAGCCCTATGACCACATGAAACGAAGAAGTAAACAATTTAAGATTATGTCTAAGAGATATGGCTTCCTGATACAGAAAATAATCGAACGCGAGAACATGGATCGCGCGTTTGATGAAGTCGTTGACCAATTGCCAGACAATCCAAGAATAGTCTATCGCAAAGGTGTTGCTGTGGAACTACCAGGCAGACGCACAAACTATCGCAACCAGCGCGAAGAGATTATTGCCAATCTGACGAAAAGTATCAGCGACGGTAGTTTTCGTGTCACGCACTATCGGGAAATGTGGGTTACGGAGGGGCCTAAAATCCGTAGGGTTCAAAGTCCGTGCGTAGAACACAGGATAGGGTGTAATGCCATTATGCGCATTGTGGAAGACGTGTTATATCCAAGTGTTATCAAGACTTCTGCCGCAAGCATCCCCGGTCGCGGTATGCACCGTTTGTTTGCGAAGATGCGGCATGATATTGAAAATGACCCTGAAGGAACACGTTATTTCTACAAATGCGATATCAGGAAGTTCTTTGAGAGTGTTGACCAAGACCTGATGTGGGAATGTGTCAAAGACAAGATCAAAGACCCGATACTTTTGCCGATACTTCACAACTTTGTGACGATGATGGAGAAAGGACTTTCCATTGGACTCCGCTCGTCACAATGTTACGGCAATATCTTCCTCAGTTGCATCGACCACTACTTCAAAGATGTGTTGGGAGTGAGGTATTACTATCGCTATTGTGATGATATAGTCATTCTTGGTTCGAGCAAGCGTAAACTCTGGCTGTTCCGTGACATGATGCACGAACAGGCAGGTATGTTGAAACTTGAAGTGAAGCCGAATGAATGTGTGAGACCGATTAGTGACGGTATAGACTTTCTCGGATTTGTTTACGACGGTTTCAAGGCAAGGTTAAGGAAACGTACCAAACAGAAAGCCGCCCGAAAACTTTCTAAGATTAAGAGTCGCAAACGCAGACAGGAGATAATTGGAAGTCTGAAAGGTATGGCTAAATGGGGAGATTGCAAACATTTATACAAAACATTAACAGGAAAGAATATGGAATCATTTGCTGACAAAGTTAAACAGATGAAGAAAGATGGTGTAGATTACACAGGCAAAGACGGTAAGCGTATGCTTACAGGACAGGAGGTTTCTCTCAGGACGCTTGTGAATATGCACATTGTTGTTCTGGACTATGAGCCAGACGTACCTACAAAGAACGGCCCACGTTATGTGGTTCAGTTTCAGAGAGACGATGGAACTATTGGAAAGTATCTTACGAACGATTCCGAACAGAAGTTCTGGCTGGATGAGTTTCGTAACAGAAACAACATTCCATTCGACTGCAAGATAACCCCTCAGTATTTCGGTCAGGGTAAGGTAAGATATATGTTCACTTAAAAATCATAGAGTTATGGAGAAAATTTTTGGAGCAACGGAGAGGCACGACCAACTACTGGTATTCGGTACGGAGCGTGCAGTGCTGATTTACGGTTATGGTGAAGATGATGGTCAGGGTTACGACTATCGTCACACCTTTGACCACAAGCCTACGGAACAGGAGATTCGAGACGTTATCATTGCTCAGATCAATGCCAACACCGACGCAAAGATTCTGACAGGCTTTGTCTGGCAGGAAAAGCAAGTCTGGCTTTCGACTGAGAATGAGTTTAACTTCAAGGCAGCGTATGACCTTGCGGTTCAGACTGGAGGCGCAACTCTTCCTGTGAAGTTCAAATTAGGTGAGGATGGAAACGGCAATCCCGTCTATCACACATTCACGGAACTGTCAGAGTTTACGGATTTCTACACCAAGGCAATCGCCTTTGTGAACACAACTCTCAATGAGGGTTGGGCTGAGAAAGACGGTATTGACATGACAACGTTCGGACTATGATCGGACTGGTGATTGCCTCGATTACAACCATTGCTCTCTACGTGGGGGCAATGGTTTACACAGGTCGAAAGATACCTGAAAGTATCTCTCAGACCGTTTTCCTACTGCCTCGCAAGGGTCAGTGGGTGTTTACTATTGTGATGTGGATGGTAGGATTCATGCTGATGCCCGTTTTGATGGAAAAAGTTTCTGAGCAAACTCAGTTCATTGCTTTCCTGATGATTGGTGGTGTCTGCTTTGTCGGAGCCGCGCCCTTGGTTCCGAAAGCGAAGAACACCGTTCACTATGTCGGAGCCGTAGATGCAGGGATAGCGTCACAGTTGTTGGTAGCCCTTAACCAACCTCTGCTGCTGCTGTTATGGTTCTTGTATATCGGCTATACTCTGTTGGCGAAAGATGTTAGCAGGAATGTGTTCTGGGTTGAAATTCTGAGTACGCTGAACATCTTTGCTTTATGTCTAACCCTCTAAAACTTTTTGCCTATGGGAGCAGAAGTAATAAATGTTTGGCCGATACTGGTTACAGCAATCATTACGGCATTGGTCTCAATCGTCATTGCGACGATTTCAACCTACGTTGGATTCATTCATAAATTGCGCGTAAAAGTCGCAGTTTTGGAGAGTCAGGTTATGAAAGTTGAGAACGAGGTTCAGCGTGTCGATAAGCGCGTTGACAAGAAATCTGAACAGTTTGACAAGATTCAGGAAGACATTTCTGACATTCGTGAAAAACTTGCGAGGATAGCCGCTGTTCTTGACATTGTTGAACACAAAAAAACATAGGCTTATGAGACACGAAATGAGAAGACCGCGAAGACGGTGGCGTTGGTTTGACATTATGCGAGAGCGTTGGTCGAACACCATGCCAAAGTTCTTTAAGGTAATTCTGTGCATTTGCGCACTTATAAGTGGTACTGCCCTTGCGGTGAATACCGCCATCGTTGCTGGTGGCGGTATCACCCATGAGTGGTGGAACGAAATCTATCCCTATCTTCTTGGTATTCCAGCGGGTGCTGCTTTCGTAGCGAAGTTCACGCAGACCTACGGCAAAGACGGTGAGCCAGTTGGCAAACGAGAGAAGAAGGATAGTAACACTGGTCACACTATTCTTGACAATGACAACTTTTAATCAGAACAGTTATGTTATTGAGAAAAGGAAGTAAAGGTAATGAGGTCAAGGCTCTCCAAGGAGCCTTGCACCTCTATGTTGATGGCATCTTCGGTAAACTCACAGAAGAAGCCGTCAAGGAGTTCCAACGTGAGAATGGGCTGAAGCCTGTAGATGGTATCGTTGGAGATAAGACTTGGGCGAAACTTTTCCCAAGTGGTGAAAGCACTCTCTCAAAGAGTCGCAGGGTCATAAACGAGATTATCGTTCATTGCTCTGCAACGAGAGAAGGAAGAGATTATACCGTTGCCGACATCAAGAAATGGCATACCACACCTGTCAGCAAAGGTGGTCGCGGTTGGAGTGACATCGGTTATCACTATATCATATACCGTGATGGCTCTGTCAACAAAGGACGTGACGTGAATGTTGCAGGTGCTCATTGCGTAGGTCATAACAGTCACAGCATCGGTATCTGCTATGTCGGTGGTTGTGAGGCAAGTGATGGCAGGACACCGAAAGATACGAGGACAGAGGCACAGAAAAAGTCTTTGATTGGATTGCTGCAGGAGTTGAGGAAACTCTATCCGAAAGCGAGAATCAGAGGACACCGTGACTTTGCCAACAAAGCGTGTCCGTCGTTTGACGCAACAAAAGAATACTCAAAACTTTAACGGCCATGGATAGACTTGAAGAGTTTGATAGAGTAGAGTTTGTAGAGTATATGCCCCATATAAAGGTATGGGGTGTGCTCTATGTGAGTTTGCGTTTTAACTTGGCTATCTGTATGTGTCCTGACGGTTGTGGCTATGAATGTGTGATGCCGTTGAAGCCAAAACCTAACGGATGGGACTACGAAGAGCATGACGGGCTTGTGACGTTATCGCCGTCCATTGCTAACGACTGCCCCTATAAGGCTCATTTCTATATCAGAGAAAACAAAATTATTTGGGTATGAAGAAAAAAACTCTTACTTACATCGTGTTAGGACTTCTGGTCGGGCTTGGTCTGTCTCTGTTCTGGAACTACAAACAGTTTCGGGATTTGCAGGAGCAGCCGACGAAGATTCAGGAAAAGATTGTAGTGAAGTATAAGGAGAAGAAAGATTCTATGCCGGAGCCGAAAACGGAGAAGGTTGTTGGAACGATAAAGATTCCTGTTCCCAAACCGAATCAGGATCCTCTATTTTCCGATAATCTTTCCGAAAACGCCTTGGATTCAGTAGGATTTTCCGATAATCTTTCCGATATTCCAGATTCTATTGAAGTGCCGAGGACACAGAAAGTCTATTCCGATTCATCGTACACGGCTTATGTTAGTGGCTATGAGCCTCGTCTTGATAGTATCTTTGTCCGTCAAAAGATTATAGAACATAGTATTATCGAGACCAGAACAGTTCCAACGAAACAATTCCGACGATGGAATGTTGGTGTGATTGGAGGTTACGGCTATGGCTTCAAGTCAAAAGAGTTTGAGCCGTTTGTAGGATTCGGACTAACCATTAGTATCTTCTGATCTTATTTGCAGAGTAAATCCGCTGATAGTATAATTGTTTGACTATCAGCGGATTTTTATCTTCGCGGGAAATCAAGGGAAATTAGAGGGGAATTTCCCTAAAATGTTTTGACCTCTTCACCAAGGAATCCGTAGAACTGACCCCAAAGTTTCAGGAAACGCTTTCCGCACTCGATTGCTAAATCTCTTGTCTTGAAGCAGAGCCGACCGCCGAGGTTCGAGTGCGAGTACGACGCGGCGAAACTCGAGAGCGAATAAGCGACACCCGCGTACGCGTACGCGAAGCTGTACGAACGCCCCAACACGCGGCTACGGTCTTCCTCATTCATTGCGTCAATCTCTTCCTGAGTGTAGAGAATGCACCAAGGATAGTAGCGGTACTCGTCAGTGGTGAACTTCGGAAACTGGTCGAGTTGGTCTGCCTTCAGTTCGTTGTAGGCGGCACAGATGATACGCAGTTTGAGCATTGCCTGTACGTCAAGAGGTAGTTCACCGATATTGTCAGGCAATGTCATTCCTGTGTAGGCAATGGCATCTTCAACGGTCTTGATTCTATCCCAGATAGGGATGCTTGAATCAAAGATGTCAACCTTGTTTTCTGCTTCAGAGGTGCTACCTCCACACTCTTTCACCAATGCAGAAAGTTTCTCTGCAAAAAGTTCAGCCTGGTTGTCAGGCACCTTGATTTTGATTTCTTTCATAATGTTTAAATGATAAATGTTATAAAAACTTTTGTCTTCGAGATTTCTTTTGTATTCTACGCTTTGCCTTTTTCTTCTTCCAGTAGTCCTTTGGAAACGTCCGATCGTGATACCTCTCTTTTGGTAAATCTTCCGTGTCAACTTCTACTTTTTCTACTTTTAGAGGTGTTCGACTAATAAACTCCTTAAATTTTCCAAATATGAACAATCTTTCATCAATAGGAAATGGCATATCTATGCGTTCCGCTGGCTTTATTATGCAATGATGAACTGTCTCTTGTTCTGAGATAATCTTAGGTGGTATTAACTCGAAAATTCCTCTTGGGATGAACACAGTTGGCAATGTCGGCTGCATCAGTTTTTCAGCCGTTTCTTTCAGGTCTGCATAACTGAGTGAGTCAGCACCTATTGAAGACATGAAAGCCAATCTACCAAGTCTTCCGAATCCATTAAGTGCTATCTTTACCATTGCTCATACTTTTATATTCAAACTCAAGTTCACCACCAGTAAGGAAGCGCATAACATTCTGTAATTGATGGACGTAGTGGCAATCTATTCTTACCCATTGTTTCTGAGTGAAATCAGGCTTAAACTTGAATCGCACAAATCGACCTGCCTTATAGTATTTGTAGTAAAGCCTCATGTCACCACAATAGTACATCAACTGCCACGACTTTTCGTCAGATTCAATGAACCCTATCTTTTTCAGAGTTTCGGCGTGAAGAAATGCACCTTCGATTTCTGAAATATCTGTGCAGAATCTTTTGTGCTCACCAAATAACTCCTGCAACTCAATCTCACCGTTTGAGGAAATCTGCATAACCTCAAAATGCCTGATTATTCTGTTTTCTTCAAGCATTGACACGATGCTGCCGATACTAAGTTCCCTGATATTTCTCATAACACTATTTCTTTTTCGATTTCACAAAACATGAGTGCTTGCTGAAGTTGATGAACGAAACGTATAACGCCTCTATACTTCATTTTGTAACTCTGAAAGAATATCTCAGTAGAACCGCCCAAACGTGGATATGCTGCTAAGACATAATAATCGCGCCACTCAAAATGATAGTGGTCGTGACCTTTACAACTAAATCCACTCTTTTCAAGAATCTCGTTTGTGAGAGGGATAGGCTCTATTTCGTTAAGTTGCAACGTCAGTTCACCTTCAGCATCACCATCGAAGTAGTTGATACTATTGTAGGTATCATCTATTGTGGTAATCTTCAAAGGTTTTCCGTAGTCGCCTTTTATCTTAACCCAGTTCCCGATCATCAATTCCGTTGCTTTCATACATCAAATCTGTTAATCAACTACAAATTCTTTCTCAATACCTAAAAGACGAAAAGCCTGTTGTATCTGATGGACGTACTGAATGTGGATATTAATCTTCTCTTCATTAGTAAGTTCCTTCAGACGGATAACCTGTAACATAAATGGCTTATGTTCCTGATTCAAGAAAATGGTACACTTATTTACAACATCAAAGTTATTTGATGGATAACCTCTGTACTCGTAATAGTGTTTGTTCGGTGAAAGTTTAAAACCATTCTTCTTGAGAAAATCGCAAGTAAGAGGAACAGGTTCAATATCATCTATATCTCCCCAATCTTCACATAGTTGTGTAATCTTCATCTTTCGTCTTCCAGAAGGAGGAACTTGAATCCAATCACCTATCATTAATTCTGTTGCTTTCATAACTTTATTTATTATAGTTTCTCAATTGTTGGTTATACGCTCTATCAAATGCTTGTTTGCTTGCAGAGAAGAATCGTGCTTCTTCACCACATCTTGCAGTGTTGTAGCCACAGATTTCACAACCATCCTGCCCTCTGTCATGCTCACAGTTTTCACAGATTTTTTCAATATCCATACACCTTATTATATATATTACCAAGAATCGCCGGGCATCATCTTAAACTCTTCACCGTCGAGCATTGAGCCGTTGAGGTACTTTGAACGCTTCACACCGTCTTCACCCCACGCTCCCCACTGCTTGAAGAAAAACGGAGTGTTCCAACGCATACAGGCATCACGTAGATTTCTAAACCACTGAACAGGTGTATGGCGGGCATTGACACCGCTTTCGCCACCAGTAATAACCCAATCAATGTGTGTCAGATCAATGTCTGCCATATCACCAAGAAGAGGTTCGCAAGAGAGGAAACGGACGGTAGCATCTTTGACACCTCGCAGATGGCAAACACGGTCGTAGTATTTTCCATTCTCACAGGTAACACCAAGCCAGACATTCTTAGGGATATGTCTGTGTTCTGAGAAATACCATGCCATACGCATAGCCCGCTTTGTCAGGACTTGATAGGTGTGTTGTGGGGTATTCTCTATCACGTCGAACACTTTGTCAAGGAACTCAACGGAAACATGCTTGTGGAACAGGTCGCCCATTGAAACGACAAAGCACATCGTAGGCTTCTTCCATCCGTAAGGCTCATTGAGACATTCAGGATGGATTGTAGGATTGAAGCCGTTTTTGTATTTCTCCTTCGATGCAGGCATACCGCTCAGACGCTTTGCCATTACCTCGGCATAGCAGTTCTGGCAAGCCTCACTTACCTTGGTGCAGCCCGTAACGGGCGACCAAGTGACTTCTGTCCATGAAATTTTCGTAGCCATAATTATTTTTCTTTTAGTTCTTCTATAAAACTGTTGATTTGGTCAACCATCGTTTCGATACCACTGATGTTGTAGGCTTCCTGTATCTTGCGGATGACGGCACGGGCACCAGCCATGTAGTGCTCATACGATTTCTTGCCGTGACATCGCTGCAAAGAATAGTCAAAAGCCATATCCTTGATAGAAGCCATGACTTATTCCTCCTTTGCATCTACAATATATGGGTATAGTCCAAACAAAGGGAATGAGAAACCGCGAGTATGCAAACGATAGGTCTTACCCTCCTTCAACTGACCAAAAGCCGTTGACGACATGATGCCGTCGGGCTGTATCTGCATCGTACCTTTGTCGGTGCCTACGAGGTAGGTGTACGACGTGATGACACTGCCGTCAGTGCCACTGACACTCTGCTGTGTGTTTATCGACTGCACCGTGGCTGTCAAGGTATCCTCCTTCGTGTACTGGACGTAAGTGCTGACACTCACAACTACAATTAACACAAGCAGGCAGATTCCTTCAAATCCTATCCTGCCCCAAAAACTTTTCTTAAATTTTTTCATACCTTATTAAATTGTTTCATCATTGCATCTGCAATCTCAAAGGCGCGTTTTGCCAATCTTTCGCTGGCAATGCCACCACGTAATAGAAGTGCTTGCATTGCCGTCTTTGCAAACTCTATACGGTCACTGGAACTTCCATCGGCTATGATTTCAACCTCGTCGATTGAGTATTCCAGTACGTCCGTGTCTGGAGTGTCTGGACGATGCACCCCAACGAGAGAGTTTGGTGCAAAGTCCATCACTTCACCAGTAGCGAGAATCCGAACCTTAGCCATTCTTGTGCTTCTCTACGAGTTCAACACAGTCAGCAAGAGTGTAAACTTTCTCGGCTTCATCGTCAGGGATTTTTATTGAAAATTCCTTTTCGACTTCCATCAAGAGTTCTACACGGTCGAGGCTATCCATACCAAGATCAGTCTCGAAGTTTGCTGTGTCTGTCACTTCTGAGGCATCAACGTCATTCTTCTCAACGATGATGTCTTTCACTTTGTTTTTAATTTCTTCTTTGTTCATAATTCTAAAAATCTGGTGTAAATTGTTTGAATTGTTCATCACTAAGTTCTGGGCTATAAGAGCCGTAGATGTTATCAAAATATGTCGATAACTTTCTGAGGAAAGAATCTTCGCTGTATCTTACGTACTCCTGATTCTTATCGTAGAATGGAATACAATCCTCAATCTGGCAATCAAGATGCGTCACAACACCATTGATGGTAAGTCCGTACTGATTTTTCCAGTTGTCGATGTGGTGTCTGTCAAAGACACGTCTCAGCATATTTTCCTCAAACAGTCCATATTTGAAAACTCCTTGGAATCCGTCATCACGATTTGTCGGCTCTTCGACATCGAAATACTCTCGTACCATATCGGCTCTTGATGGATTATAGCCATTTCCGTGCCGTGTAAGATACGCCCGCATTACCATGAATACCTCTGCATCCTTCAGGTAAGTTCCTGTCATACCGTTCAAACCAACCCGTGACGGTGTGCAATGTGGCATAAATCCACAATCCATGTCAAGCAGAAGACCTTGAGAACCCTCAAAGATGTAGCAGTCATAGCCAACTGGAGGCAGATATGTGATTACTGCAAACTTATTTAGCCATGCAACGGCTTCGATAAACTTCTTATCCAAATCTTCATTCATGTCAGTCTCGTAATAAGAGCGTACCATGTTTAAAGATTCTACAGGGTCTGTATTGGCTACAATATAGGTAAGTTTTCTACCTTTTTTCCCGCGCAGGAACGTATGATAGATACCTTCACCACATGAGCCATGAGAAAGGACTTTCTTATCTGCCTGGTTTGCTGCAACGTCATAGTGAGTAATGATACTCAAATTGGGGTGTAAGTAAAGTTTCGGTGTGATACCTTGCTTCTGCAACTGCTCAAACTCGATCTTAGTTGAAATCGGGTCGATCATCACATTCTCATTGAGAAATGTCGGAACACCAAGCAAAGTACCGCCACCAAAGGAACTGCATACATGTTCGATGCCATTGCAGATGATACGGTGTCCTGCTTGTGAACCGCCAGAGTATCGGATAACCAAAGGCTTTTCTCCACGTCCAATGGACTCTTTGCAGAGCCATTGAACCGTAGAGCCTTTGCCTTCGTCGCCGAAGAATGTACCAAGAACTACTTGCGTCTTCATCACAGAGTTATCTTTTGTTCTGGTTTTACTTCACCAACGTTGTTCGCATTGCCGTTAGACTGGCTAACGGTGTTTGAACTTTCGTTATAGACATTGCAGATAATGGACGAAACGACAGGAACAAGGTTGTAGTTCTTTCGAGGAAGAACAACCAAGCGGTCATTGCCAATCAGCCCGCGCCACTTATTGATAGTGGAACTGTAGATAGGCAGGTCGCCCATGTGAATGTGATAGAGTTCCCACTGCTCACTTGCCTCTTCAATGAGGGTAGAAGACAGTATGCCAGACTGAGTACCATCACCGAACAAACCGACGATGTTGCTCTGAGGTATCTCTGCCAGACAAGGCTCGTCACCAATAGTAATCAGCACACCTTTCTTGTGGCGTTTCTCCCATGAGTCAGTAACGGTGTGTCGGCTTGCGAAATACCATGCGAGGTTGTAACTCTCACCGGGGTTATTACCGCCACCACCTTCGAGATAGACCTTCTGAAACCACTTCTCCATGAGTTCGTCGCTGCTCTCAAACTGCCCGCACTGGATAGGTGCATTGTCAAAGTAGCAGTCGCCGACACCGATGAAACATACTTGCGGATCGGGAACACCAGCGTCAATGATGGACTTCATAATCTCAGGGAATGAGCCTTTGATTAAGTCCATAGGTATATGCCCCATACTGCCAGTAGTGTCAAGCGCAATGATGATGGGGAACGAATTGGGGTGTTCCTCAGAATCACGGCTTTCACGGACTTTACCATTGATAATCATTTCTGAATCAATGTGCTTCTGTGTGAACGCCCGTTCCATGGCCGCAGATTCCGTCAAAACGGAATAAGCAGCCACTCTTTCGGTACTACGGGCGTGAGCCGACATGTAAGAATAACTACCGCCACCCATAATTATCCCTCCTTGGATTTACTGATGTTGGACTTCCATTCAGGCAGGAGGTACGGTTTGACCTTGCTCATGTCTGGATATTCGCCAAACAACGTCTCGTAGTCGTTGACAAGGATGCCAAGACGGACGGACTGCTCACGGCGTGTGATAAGGGTGCTGACACGGGTGCTCATTAGTCTGTCAGCATCAAACTGACTTGGGCTGATACCCTGTCCTGCATTGGTTGGTAAGATGTCGAGGATGGCATCTTCGAGGTCGCGGTCACACTGACGAATCTTTGCGCTTGTGTCTTCAATCATGCGGCGATACTTCAGTTCGGAGTCTTCGAGCATTGAATCAATGCGCGAATCCTTAATCTGCTTGAAGGTCTGTTTAAGGGTAGTACCTAAGATACCCGTTGTTTTCTTTTCTTCCATAATTGTAAGATATTAAAGGGTTATTCTTCATCGTCGTCTTCGTCCTCAGACTCAAGAAGTTTCTCCAAGTCTTTGATAGACTTCTTCTCCAGAGCCTCGTCTTGCTTGCGGGCAATGAGTTCGAGAATCTTCTTGTTGTTTGCCTTGACCTCGGCACGTTTCTGAGCCTTTTCCTCGGCAGTCTTCTTCGTGAGATAGATGTCTTTGAGGATTTCAAAGCGCAGTTCATCGTCGGTAGCCTTTACCTTTGCGGGAGAGTCCAGGAACGAGAGTTCGCTGTCATTCACCTCGCCGGAAGACTTCTTGGCGGCTTCACGGGCTTTGATCACAAGTTGGCGAATTTCCTCTTTTGGAAGGTCAAAGAGTTGTTCGACTGGTAAAGAACCACGATTGGTGGAGAAACGGAGTTTCTTTTTCGCTGCTTTCTTGTAAATTTCCATAATCCTAAAAGTTTTGAGAGTTTTATAACTATTGTTGTTTAACAAGTTCTTCCAGTCTGTCGTCTGCAAGTAACTTTTGGTCTTTGAGATTCCTAACAATCATTGCAGCAAACGCAACGTCGTATCTATCTCTGAGTTCTTTCGCAAACTTCTTAGCAAAGTCTTCCACATAGGACTTGGCTGTAGTAGTGTAAGTATATCCTGTTTTCTCAGTGAAATAGTGAGTCAGGTATTCATCCAAAGACAATTCATCCTTACTGTTGATTTTCACCTTGCCAGTCTTGAACCATTCTAAGAATGTTTCACGAATCAAAACACCTACTTTCGCCTCAACGATGCTATGAATTTGTGTTTGAATTTGTTCTTTGCAATTTTCCTTAATCTTCATTACGACATCGTGGCGTATTGAAGATATTACACCTTCTTTCAGACTATACTCTTCATCATTGAAGAGGTCTTGGGTGAGGTCTTCTAAATCTATTTCTACTTTTAATATCATAACTATTTCTTTTTATTCATGTAGTCACAGAGTTTGTCTGCAATCTCCTTGATAATTCCAAAGTTCTCTTCCTTTACCCATTCTATTGCAACTTGGTAGGTAAGATTGTATTCTTTCCGAAGTTCTTTGATGGAAACATCGTGGTGAGAAAGTTTGCCCTCGGTCGGCTTCAGTCCGTTGTCATGCAGATCACACTTTCCATCATGGAAGAAGACACAGCAACCGTCATGTTTGGCGTTGTTGGTACTTTTTATCTGTACCATCGGGATAGGTTGTGAGATATGACCTAATAGGATTCCCGCAGCCCATTCCGTGTAACAGACCTTATCTGCATATCCAGCATCTATCAGAGCAAGTATGTCATGGGGTGTCCCCAGACATGGTGTGCGTTGGCACATCTGCTTGCATTTCTCACAGTTGCATGACACGTTGTGTCTGCCAACCTGATTCGCTATACGTTCAAATACCTCTTCTCTACTCATAGTTGTATAAAAACTGGTGTCGGCGATTCTCGAAGTCGCAAGCCCGCCACAGGGCTTATCAGTCAATGATACTATCTCAATTTAGTGGCATCCTATTTAAGACTGTTGTTAGTGTTTACCGATTCCACCACGACACCATTTCTGATCAGAATTGAACTTTGATAACACGCTTATGAGAGCCTTGCAGACGCAGTACAACCTCGTCGCGGACGGTGGCATTGAAGCCGATACCAGAGAGTTGCTTGTCAGTTGACTCAACCTTCAGAGTTGCACCAAGAACTTCCATCACCTTACGGTGCTCAAGCAGTTCTGGAATCAGAAACTCGTTGTGGAAGCCTCGGATGGATTCAGGAGCCTTTGCCCCGTCGAGCATGAAGAAGTAGTGCTTGTTGCCTACCTTACCATCCCAATGATTCGGAGAGAGGCAAACCAAGTTGACCTTATGGAACATGTTGGTTTCGAGACCGTATATCTCCTTAGAGGTGGCGTTGCTGTCAACCAGATACTTCGACTGTTCAATGTGGTCGATTGCACCGTTCTTGATATGTACGGTGGCAATGTCAACATCGTTATACTTCGTAATCTCATGGTCAACGAGATAGGTGAAGACTTCATCACCGAAAGCAATCTCAGCCTTTGCGCCGCTGTTACGACCACCATCAAAATTGACGATGAAGAAGCGGTACTTACCATCCTTGATACGCTCTGGTTCATCCCAGAAGATGTTTTCAACACCTGTCTCTCTTGGGGCAATCATATCAACATCAAGCATACCACCACATACCGGGGTCTTATGACCTTTGAACGAGCCGTAGTAGATTTCCGTACCAGTCGGCTCAATGGCATGTGCGTCGAGGTCAACGATAGAACGTCCGTCCTCATTCCACATGATAGAGAATCGGAATGGTGCATTTACGAAACCACCTGCTGCCTTGACAGCCTCTTTGATTTCGGACTTTCCTGCAAGGTTGCCGTTGTAAGTCCAACCAAAGTTGTTGCCCCATTTGAAGATAGGCTTGCTGTCTTTGTTGACAGGAGTAGTGAGCGTGACAAAGTTATTTTCGTGAGAGTTAAGGAGGAACACCTCCACCGATGAACAACCAGGCAAAATGTCGCGCATGAACTTCTCAATGCTCACAACTTCCACGCCATCAAACTCACTACGCTTGTGACGTGTCGAAGTCGGCTTCAGACCGTCGAGTACCGAAACAGGCTTGATATTGCCGTCACCTACATTGGCATGGAGAATGTCACAGACGCGAATATCATCCATTGTTGCACAGCGACGGGTGAAACTATCCTCATAGCCGTTTTCAGCAATGAAAGCCTTCGCATTGTCAATCATCTGGCGGGTTATCGGTGCAGTAGCCTTCATATAGTTCTTGGGGTCGATGCGAACATTCCAGTCCTGACATGCAGCGTTCAACTCCCTGCCTTCTGCCAGTTCCGTACAGAACTTACCGATAAGTTCATTCTTGAAACGGGCATAGGGATAATCACTCGCAAACTTCCAACACCAGTTGTCCTTCTCTGCCTCTGACAGTTTCGCATAAGTCTTCGACATGAGCATAAAGTCCTTTACCTTGAACCGATGTGCGTCACCATTCAGGAGAGAGCCTTGGTCGATAAGGTCAAGAACCAGTTGCAGCGTGTCGGTAGGAATCTCGTCAAGACCGCGCTTGAAGATTTTATGATCATCACGCTTGCGGGCTGCTACGGCATCGGCTGACTCATTCCCGAAATAGATAAACTGTTTCGGCACATTGACGCAGAAGTGATTGAAAGTTCTGGTTTCGTTAGGCTTAACAACTCCAAACTTTTCAGCCTCTTCTTTCGTGTAACGCTTCACGGTGTGGTCGAGGTTGAGCGCAAACATGGCATCATTCTTTGTGACATGAGCGTAAACAGCCTGATTGAGATATGTGAATGTCTCTACGAACACGTCTTCAATAGGTGCAGACTTCAGCAGTTCCGACATCAAACGGAAAGACTCGCGGTATTCGTCGGTGGTCTCACCATCGTACATCGTCATAATAGAGTTATCTTCAGCAATGGCAACGATATTGCCGTAACGATGGAAGAAGTGCTTACACTGGTTACAGTTATGCACTGACGATTCAGGGTCACGGAAAATCGGGTCTTCACCGAAACCTCTCATGTAGGCTTCCCAGATTTGGTCGCCTGAAACTTTACTACGGAAGAGTTTGCCTGTGGCACACATCTTCGCAAACTGCTCTTGCAGCATCTTTGATTCTAATTGTTCCATGTCTTTTACTTTTTGGTGTTAAACAAATCATATTCTTGTAGTTTCGCAATCTTTTTCTTCAAATCCCAGAGTCTCATGCAGCCCAAGTGAGCAAGTTTTAGTTGTTCCTGGTCTGTGAGTTTACACGCCCACTTTCTTCGTCCTGCCATTGTCACAAAGTCAATGCCTATCCAGTCACATTCGTTACCTTGCCAGTCATGGTTATCATAAGATATGAGACCGACATTTGCAGGAACACCATCTTTGATACCCGTGATTTTGTATTTACGGAAATTATTCTCAGATGGTTCTACGACATACAAAGTATGCAGCACCCTGCAAGCGATAGACTTTGGCACACAATAATAGAAATAAGCGACGCGAGGATCATCATGCTTGTGGTCTTTCTTGAAGTCTTTTTGAAAGTCTTCCCACGACCGTTTGATTTCGACTTCAGTCAGATAGCCAGACTTTGACAGAGAGACAAAATCAGCCTCGTAACTCAGAAGCCCCCATGACACATTCGGCACTACGATATTCCGACGCAGATTGAAGTTGTCAATGTGTGCGAGTCTGGACTGTATCTGCTCTATTGTAAGTGTTGTATCTAACATTGTCTTATCGCTTTTTCAATTTCTATTCTGACCTGTCTCGGACTGAGGTTGAAGACCAGTGCAAAGTCTTTCTCAATGACACGTTCTTTATTTTGATAGATGAACTTGCTGATGCTTGACTTTTTGCGAACATGGTCAACTTCCAGAACTACTATCTTCGTAGCCGCTACCTTTGCCTGTGGATGGGCGAAGTGTCCTTTGAGAGCGTTGCAGATCAGGACTCGGACATCTTCTGCTGTTGCATCAACAACTTCTGTAGTCTGTACGTCCTTTCCACGACTGAACCTAATCAGATAGGACTTTTCGTAAGTCGGCTTGATTATCATACCTTATCGTTCTTTTGCCGTGAATCGTTGAGACAGAACTATTGCAAACTGTGTATGGGTGTTGTTCCAAACTCTCTGTGCAATCTTTATGTAATAGTGCATTTCCGGGTTGAACTTTATTTCAAGATACTTTTCCAGAGACTCAATGAATGACTTTGAGTTGATGCACTTCACATCGGTACTGTACTTCGATACATTGAACTTCAGATTTGTTCCGAACACCAATACCATTCTGTTCGTATTGCGGTCAACATTGACTGCCATCGTGTCAAAGCCAGCATTGTCGAGTATCTGAACAAGATTGGCATTGAGGACGCATACATTCTTCTTATTATTATTATTGATGCGGACTTCGTTCTCGTCTGGCATTGCAACCTTACGCACGTTATTGACATCGACATTGAGCAAGTCCAAACCAGACCAGTTGTTAGCCATGAGGGATTCCTGTCTCTGTGCTTTTTCCTCTCTTTTGACGGCTCTCTCCTGACGTTCCATTTCTGGAACCTCAAAACTCTTCCGTACATCACTTTTGTTGATGAATGTTCGCCATTGCTGATCGAGGTCGTTCCAGAACTTTGCCCCATGAGGATTCTCAGGGCTGATTTGTGTTACGTCAAAGGCATAGGCGATAGCCAAGTTTCGAGGCACTTGTGCCAAGAACTCCTGAACAGTCTCAGGGTTGTCTTCGTACTTATACTGGTTATACATTCCAGCAAACATCGTGTTCATGCCGTGAATCTGCAAGAACCGCTTGAAAAGGTTTTCGTCTTTCTTATTCATAGTAGATAATTATTTACGTCTGATGTCACCACTCACTGTTGATGCGTCACCACCGATGTTTCCGCAGTCAATGTCACCACTGACGGTCTGAACGTCACCGCTTACATCACCGTCAATATCAATATCGCCACTGGTAGTCTTTATCTTACCTACGTTACCATTGACATGAATTGTCTCACAGCAGTCAACGTCAAGTTTCTCCAGATTACCCTCAATGCTGATGTTGATAACCTTGGTGTTCTGGCTCAGTTCTTCAAGTTCTTTCTCAGACATTGCCTTGCCGTCAATAACGATGCGCCCGTTAATGATGGAGAAACTGCCTTTGATGTTGTAAGACCTACCGTTAATAATTACCTTACTCATATCTTTTAATAAAAGTGAGGGCAAAGGAATCGGTAGTATATTGTGGAACTCTACTACTTCTTCCAATGTCCTCATTATTTCTTATTACGACCTCTGAGTTCCACCTAAGAGGCTTGATTTCGCTTGCAAATGTAGGGCAAATATCTGAATATCCAAAATAATTTCAGATAAAAGTCAATATTGTTTGAATAGTTTAGCAAACATAATGTGACCGCAAATTTTTCTATTTACAGAGTAAATAGGCATTTTCGCTGAAGTTAATAATTCAAAACAAAATCTCAGATATTCAGATATTTGTCTTATCTTTGCAGCGCAATCGTCGGGAAGCGATGCAAACAAAAATGAGTATCATGGCTTCGGCTTACGATATAGAGACCCTGCAAAAGACTTCCCGCTTTTGCGGGGTTTTGCTTTTATAGCATACCCGAACTTACAGGAAGAGACGGCAACGAAACACCACGTCCTGTATTTACCAAGTGGGAGTGCATGGGAAATCGTAAGACCTAAGTCTGGATGCGAGCACGGCAGAGATAATTCTGAAAACCAGACAGCAAGTGAGAGATTAATCCTCTTAACTGCCGAAGACGAAGCGACGATCACGTCAGGCTGAATCTTAGAGAGGCCACTGCTTGAGCAATCAAGTGGGTAGGGCAAACCCTCTCTACTTCGCTCCTCCTCCGTTGGCTGATGGCATGATTTTTTTTTTGAATATTAATAAATTAAGGTATTATGGAATCAAAATTTGGTCAATAATTAACAGAAGAAGAGGTAAAAGCCTATATTCCGAACCTGCATCTGGAACTTACACAGGCTGCTGAGATAAAAAGGCTGAGAAAAGTCATTGACGAGAAAAATGCAGCCATTGAGAAGTTCAAGAAATACGATGAAGAGCGTAAGACATACTACCACCGTTTCGAGAAGAACTACGAAATGATGGAAGAGCGTTTCAATGAGTTTCTTGATGCAGTCAACGATTGTGAAGACATTGACGATGGAACCAAGGATTTCTACAAAGAGGTTGTTATGCGTCTGTATCAGGGCAAAGTGAAGACCGACAAAGACAAATCCGTTCTCCAGAAAGCGCACTCTGACCTTTTGAAGTTGCAGGACTGCTTTAACAACATGGAGTTTGTGATGATGGGTGTCGGCAATGCTCAGAAAAAAGCGGAGCTGCTGAACGAATTGAGAAAGGTCAAAGTCAGATATGACAATATCGTTACCTCATTCCATAGTAAAATGAGTGAGTTGAAATGAAATGCCATTACGAGAATATAAAAGGTGTCGGTCGCGTTCTGATACCGGGCTGTATGGCAGTAGCCGTCACCAACGATTTAGAGCGTTGCACCTGCCATCCCACGTCCTTTGCCAGTTTTGAGCGGGAATCGTACCGAAAAGAAGTTGAGCGGCTTAAAAGCATTATCAAAGATTTAGAAGAGGAAAACGACTTCTACGCAAAGGTTCTGGCAGAGAATGAAATCAAGAATCCATATAAAAAGGGGTAGGCTTCATTTCCTACCCCTTTTACCTTATATGATATTGTCGAGCCTGTCAAATTCTTCATCAACCGATTCCTGAAGCACCTTTGCATAAATTTGTGTTGTTCTGATGCTTTCATGCCCCATGACCTTTTGCAGCACCTCAATAGGCATTTTGTTCCTGAGAGCAATCGACGTTGCGAACGTGTGTCGAGCGACGTGTGATGTCAGATGCGTCTTTATGCCAGCCCTGAGTTGGATGGTCTGGAGGTTACGATTATAGAAATGCAAATCCTGTATCGGCAAAGTGTAGTCGCATTGTTCCAGAATCTCAACAGCCGCCTTCAGAAGCGTTATATTATACATTTCATTCGTCTTAACCCTGCAACTTCTCAGTCTGAGTTTGCCGTTGACCTCTTTGACAAAATCGTAATCGAACTGTCTCATGTCGGCATAGGATAGACTGGTATAGCACTGGAAGAGAAAGCATATACGTGCTTCTTTCAGTGCTTTGTCAGTCAGTTTGAGAGCCTTGATCTTGTCAAGTTCTTCCGCTGTTATGAATCGGTGTCCGGGCGATTCGTTGCGCTTGAACTTCATATTGTCATAAGGATTCTCCCTGATGTACCCGAAACGCTTTGCCTCTCTGAGATATATTTTGAGTATTTTGTGGTAGTTCCAGACAGACTTTGCTTTTGTCGCATTCTTATGAGACAGTTCATCCCAGAGTTTGATATTGGCTTCTGTCACGTCTGAGAATTGTCTGATATGCCCCCAGTTCTTCAGTGTGTGGTAAAGTGAGATATGGGCTTTGCGCGTAGATTCGGCAATAGGACGGTCAAAGATTCTCTGATACATGAATCTCAGAAATGAATCTGTTGAGCCAAACACCTGATTCTCCATGAACTTCTTTAGATTGTCGAGACTGAATGTTTCCTTTGCTTTCATCCTGTCATTGATATAGTTCTCAATGGTGTTGCGAATGTCGTTGATGCGTTCCTGGTACTCTGCCATCTGACCGCAGTTTACGACATTCCCATCCTTGAACTGGTTGGAACAAACCTTGATGCCAGTGTTGTAGAAGTTACGAACACGGTCATACGATACTTCGATGTAAATTGCTGCTGCAACCTTCTTGGTCGCTGTGTTGTGTCTGTCAAAGACAACTCTCGTTTTTGCTATTTTCATATCCAATAAATTAAGTTTCACGATAATGGTACACACGTTTGGTACGACTCTGGTTCACAAACTTTGCGTAGTAGTGCGCAGTATTGCGTTTCCTTGCGTATTTGCGTGGTACACAAAAATTAACTCGTTATCGCACGTCTATGAAACTATAACTTATTGATTGTCTTGACTTAAAGAAGAAAGGCATCACTCTTGATGCCCATTTCTTCACTTCTTTGTGTGACCCGCTTGGGGCTCGAACCCAAGACCCCAACATTAAAAGTGTTGTGCTCTACCGACTGAGCTAGCGGATCAGCCATTAAAGGCGATTTCATCGAAATCGGCTGCAAAGGTACGACTTTTTGATGAAACAGCCAAATTTATTGGGATGTTTTTTCATCATTCTCCTTTTCTTCCTCTATGGCGCGCTGGTAGCAGTCGCGACATAATGGCTCGTATTCCTGTGTTTCTCCCAAAAGAACACGCTTGTCGTTTTTGACAGTACGATGGCTGACATAAGCCAAAGAACCACACTTGACACAGATGGCATGTACCTTCGTGACGTCGTCTGCTATGGCACACAGGGCGGGCATTGGGCCAAAGGGAATACCTCGGAAATCCATGTCGAGTCCAGCGATGATAACTCGTACTCCCCTATAAGCCAGCTGATTACAAACATCGACGAGTCCTTCGTCGAAGAATTGAGCCTCGTCAATGCCCACTACGTCAATGTCGGAGGATAATAGCAAGATGCTGGCAGAGGAGTCGAGTGGGGTGGAGGGAATGGCATTGTGGTCATGACTCACCACTTCCTCGTCACTATAGCGGGTGTCGATGGCGGGTTTGAAGATTTCCACCTTTTGTTTGGCAAACTGTGCACGGCGTAAACGGCGGATGAGTTCCTCTGTCTTACCTGAGAACATGGAACCGCATACCACTTCTATTCTGCCTGGGCGACGTGCCTCGCCCGATGTAGGATAAGTAATCATGGTGCAAAGATAATCAATTTAAGTGAAAAGTGAATAATGAAAAGTGAAAAATTTGCTACCGCCATCAACATTTTTCATTTTTTCATTTACATTTCTCATTTCTCATTTCTCATTTCTCATTTTTTTTCTTACCTTTGCAGCCGAAATGGGCATATTGTATATAGTACCCACGCCTGTGGGCAATATGGAGGACATGACGCTGCGTGCCATTCGGATCCTAAAGGAGGCCGATTTAGTGTTGGCAGAGGATACGCGTACGTCGGGCATCTTGCTGAAACATTTCGGCATTCAGCAACACCTTTTGTCTCACCATAAGTTCAACGAACATGGCACGAGTGCCTCAATTGTTGAGCGTCTTCAGGCAGGCCAGACGGTGGCCTTGATCAGTGATGCTGGTACACCGGGCATCTCCGATCCGGGTTTTTTCTTGGTTCGGGAGGCTGTACGTGCTGGCATTGAGGTACAGACATTACCAGGTGCTACGGCATTTGTTCCTGCGTTGGTGTCGAGCGGATTGCCCTGCGACCGTTTTTGTTTCGAAGGTTTCTTGCCCCAGAAGAAGGGACGTCAGACTAAGATACAGAGTCTGGTTGACGAAGAGCGTACGATGGTGTTCTACGAATCACCCTATCGTGTATTGAAGACCCTTCAGCAGTTTGCGGAGGTGTTTGGAGGTGAACGACAAGTCAGTGTGTGTCGTGAAATCTCGAAGATTCATGAAGAGAGTGTGCGCGGTTCCCTTGCAGAAGCTATCGCTCATTTTACTGAACACGAGCCACGTGGAGAATTCGTCATCGTATTGGCTGGAAATGAAAATAAAAAAGAGAATAATAAAGATAAATAAAAAATACAAGAAGATGAAAAAAGTATTATTGTTTGTTGTTGCTCTGCTGTCATTGACAGCTTGCAACCAGAAAAATGAAGGTGAGTCGAAACTTGTTCAGCAGGCAGACTCCTTGAATCGTATTATTGCCCAGAAGGACAACGAGATTAACGACATGATTGGTACGATGAACGACATTGAGGAAGGCTTCCGTGCCATCAATGCAGCCGAGGATCGCGTCAGTGTTGCTCGTCAGGGAGAAGGATCTAGTGCCAAAGAGCGTATTCAGGAGAATATGCAGTTCATCAAGCAGACTATGCAGCAGAATCGTGAGTTGATTAATAAGCTGCGTAATCAGTTGCGTCAGAGTTCTGTGAAGGGTGACCAGTTGCGTCGTACGCTGGAATCTCTGACTCAGCAGATGGAAGAGAAAGATGCTCAGTTGAAGGCTTTGCAGGCTGAGCTTCAGGCCAAGAATATTCAGATTGAAGAGTTGACAGAGCAGGTTTCCGACTTGTCCACTAACGTGAGCAATCTGAAGGAGGAGAGCAACGAGAAGTCGCAGACCATCTCTCAGCAGGATAAGCAGTTGAATACAGCATGGTTCGTGTTTGGTACGAAGAAAGAGTTGAAGGAGCAGCATATCATCGAGGATGGTGAGATACTCCGTTCTAACTTCAATCAGGACTACTTTACTAAAATTGACATCCGCGTCGACAAAGAAATTAAATTGTATTCCCGTTCAGCTAAACTGTTGACTGATCACCCCGCATCAAGCTATAAACTGGAACAGGATGCCAATAAACAGTATGTGCTGCGCATTGAGAATCCTTCGAAGTTCTGGTCGACCAGCAAGTATTTGGTTATCTTGGTAAAATAAACTCGCAGCGTTTTTAGCTAAGCGCTAATAAATTTAATTAAAAACGTGCTTTTTTGTTGCAAAAACAACAAAAGCGTTAAATTTTTGCTTAAAAATGTACGTTTTTAATTAAATTTATTTGTGTTTTCATAAATATGTAGTATATTTGCACGTTATTTTGCCGTATGTCCGCTCGTCTATGCGCGCGTATATAATAATAGGTGAATCATTAAAAATAGATTTAGTATATGAGAAAAAAGATTACGCTGATTTTGTTCGGTCTGGTCCTTTCTATGGGACTGGCTTTTGCACAGAACAAGATTACAGGTACTGTTTTTGAAGACAATGGAGAACCATGTATTGGGGCTACTGTGATGATTCAGGGAACCAAGCAAGGCACAAAAACCGACTTGGACGGCCATTTCACCATTAACGTACCTGCAGGAAAGAAGCTTGTGATAAGCTATGTGGGTATGACCACGCAGACAGTAAAGGCCAAAGATGGCATGACGATTACGCTGCAGCCTGATGCTCAGACCCTTGGCGAAGTTGTCGCTGTAGGTATGATGAAGCAGGACAAGCGCTTGTTTACCGGTGCTACCACGAAGGTGGATGCTGAGAAAGCCAAGCTTGATGGTGTTGCCGATATCTCCCGCTCACTGGAAGGCCGTGCTGCTGGTGTGTCGGTTCAGAATGTGTCAGGAACTTTTGGTACTGCACCGAAGATCCGTGTACGTGGTGCTACGTCCATCTATGGTAGCTCGAAGCCCCTATGGGTGGTGGATGGCGTTATCATGGAAGATGTGACAGAAGTTGACGCCGATCAGTTGTCGTCGGGTGATGCTGCAACGCTGATTTCGAGCGCCATTGCCGGCTTGAACGCTGACGATATTGAATCATTCCAGATTCTGAAAGACGGTAGTGCAACATCAATTTACGGTGCTCGTGCTATGGCTGGTGTGATTGTCGTTACCACCAAACGTGGTAAGTCTGGTACGTCAAAAATCAGCTATACCGGTGAGTATACGATGCGTCTGCGCCCCAGCTACTCACAATTCAATATTATGAACTCTCAGGAACAGATGTCTGTCTATCGCGAGATGCAGAATAACGGTTTCCTGTCGTTCATGAGCAGCTATCGTGCCAGCTCCAGTGGTGTCTTTGGTAAGATGTATCACTTGATGAACGAGTATGACGCTTCTACAGGTGACTTTAAGTTGGCCAACACTCAGGAAGCTATGTACGACTACCTGCGTCTGGCAGAAATGCGTAATACCAACTGGTTTGAGGAGTTGTTCTCGAACGCTATTCAGCATAACCACTCTATTTCTATGAGTTCGGGTACTGACAAGGCACAGTATTATACCTCGTTCTCCATCATGAACGACCCAGGTTGGAGTGAGCGTGGTAAGGTGGAACGCTATACCGCCAACATCAATGCTAACTACAATCTGAACAAGAGAGTTTCGCTGAACCTGATTGGTAACACCAGCTATCGTAAGCAGGAAGCTCCTGGTACATCGAACCAGAGCGTCGACGTAGTCAGTGGTGCCGTAGGACGTGATTTCGATATCAACCCCTATTCGTATGCCATCAACAGCTCACGTACGTTGGATCCCAACGAGTTCTACGTTCGTAACTATGCCCCGTTCAATATCCATCACGAGTTGGAGAACAACTACATGCAGCTCGATGTGGTCGACTTGAAGTTCCAGGGTGAGTTGAAATACAAGCCTGTGCGCACAGTAGAGTTGAGCGCTATCGGAGCCTATAAGTATTCAACGACGACCCAGCAGCACTTTATCAAGGAAACCAGTAACCAAGCTATGGCTTTCCGTATGATGGATGATGCCACCATGCGTGACGCAAACCCCTGGCTCTATACCGATCCCGATGTGCTTAACGCACTGCCTATCTCAGTATTGCCTGAGGGAGGTTTCCATCGTGAGACAGTTTACAAGATGAATAGCTGGGACTTCCGCGCTACTGTTAACTATAACGATGTGTATAACGAAGACCATATCGTGAACCTCTATGGTGGTATGGAAATCAACAATATTGACCGTGTTGCTACGTCGAATACGAAGGTTGGCGTACTCTATGATATGGGCCAGTTGGGCAATTTCAACTACAACTACTTCAAACAGGCAAGTGAAGAGAATAATATGTATTATTCGCTGAATAACGGTTACAGCCGCGAGGTATCGTTCTTTGGTACTGGAACCTATTCTTGGAAGCGTCGCTACATTGTCAATGGTACAATCCGTTACGAGGGTAGTAACCGTTTGGGACGTGCCACCAGTGCACGTTGGTTGCCCACATGGAACGTGTCGGCAGCATGGAATGCTCACGAGGAGCCTTGGTTCTTCCGTACCTTTAAAAATACGCTGACGCATGCCACCTTGAAGGCCAGTTATTCGCTGACTGGTGATAAGCCCGCAGTGACTAACTCGATGGTTATCATCAGAGCTTTCAACCCCTGGCGTCCCTATTCCAGCGACAAGGAGTCGGGTCTGGAGATTAGCAGTTTCGCAAATCCTGAGTTGACATACGAAAAGAAGCATGAGTTCAATGTTGGTGTTGACCTTGGCTTCCTGAACAACCGCATCAACTTCCAGTTCGACTGGTACACTCGTAACAACTACGACTTGATTGGTCCTAAGCGCACAACAGGTGTGGGTGGCCAGATTGTGAAGTACGCCAACGTGGCATCGATGAAGTCGCATGGTGAGGAACTGTCTCTTACAACCCGCAATATCGTAAGTAAGGATTTCGACTGGACAACAGACTTTATCTACTCACACACACACTGTGAAGTTACCGATTTCGATTCACGCAACCGCGTCATCGACCTCATTACGGGTAATGGCTTTACAGAGAAGGGATATCCCTACCGTTCACTGTTCTCGATGGACTTCAAGGGGCTGAACCAGTATGGTCTTCCCACATTCATCAACGAGAACGGAGACCTGGTTACCAGCGATATCGATTTCCAGTCTTATGATACCAGCCACCTTATTTATGAGGGCCCGACCGATCCTACTGTAACAGGCTCGTTGGGTAACACGCTCCGTTATAAGAACTGGCATCTGAACGTCTTTATTACCTATGCCTATGGTAATGTAGTACGTCTCGATCCTACTTTCGCTGTGTCTTATTCTGATCTTACTGCAATGCCTCGTGAGTTTGCCAATCGTTGGGTAGTTCCTGGCGACGAGGCTCACACTACAATCCCTGCGATGGCTGACCTGCGTATGATTCAGAACGATTCACGTTTGGGCTATGCCTACAATGCTTACAACTACTCTACAGACCGTATTGCTAAGGGTGACTTCATCCGTATGAAGGAAATCTCGCTGGCTTACGACTTCCCCAAGCAGTGGATTAGTCATATCGGTCTGAGCAATATGAGCATGAAGTTGCAGGCTACCAACCTCTTCTTGATTTACGCTGACAAGAAACTGAACGGTCAGGATCCTGAGTTCTTCAACTCTGGTGGTGTTGCCGTTCCAATGGCTCGTCAGTTTACGTTCACGCTCCGTTTGGGCATTTAATAAGGTAATAGTGAATAGTGAAAAGAGAAAATTTGCTACCGCACAATAATAAAGAAATGATTATGAAGAAAAAGATATATCAGTTGTTTGTCATGGGACTGGGAGTATTGGCACTCTCGTCCTGCAATGACTACCTTGACAAACTGCCCGACGAGCGTGCTGAGTTGGATACAAACCTGAAAATTACTCAGTTGCTGGTGTCGGCCTATCCTACGGTGACTAACAATCTGCTGATGGAGATGATTTCTGACAATGTCGGTGATAATGGTCGTGCCTACTCATCGCCTGTACTCTGTGAAGACATCTACCGTTTGGAGGATACTCCTGAGGAGGGCACAGACTCGCCTTATTCCGTATGGGGAGGCTACTATGAGTCTGTAGCAGTAGTCAACGAGGCTATTCAGGGCATCGAGGGACTGGGTAACCCCGAGTCGCTTCGTGGCGACCTCGCTGAGGCAAAGCTCATTCGTGCCTATAGCATGTTCCAGCTGGCGCAGACTTTCTGCATGGCTTGGAATCCTGAGAAGGCTGACGAGTATCTCGGTCTTCCTTATCCGCTGGTTCCTGAGCAGGACATCAACGCCAAGTATGAGCGTGGCACCCTTCGCCAGCTTTATGAGGCTATCAACAAGGATATTGAAGAGGCTCTGCCCTATATTGAGGAGGCTTCTGGAAAATTCTCTGTCCCCAAGTATCATTTCAATACGAAGGCTGCGTATGCATTTGCCGCCCGTTTTAACCTCTATTACATGAACTACGACAAGGCCATCCAGTATGCTAGTAACACATTGGGCAGTGACCCCACTACCGTGATGCGCGACTACGAGCCTTACCGCTCTTTGGGCCGTGATGACTTTGGTAATCGTTGGATTCGTTCCGAGGAACAGGCTAACCTTTTGCTGATGACTGCCTACAGCACATCAGGACGTAACATGACATGGGCAAGCAGTTCACGCTATGCTCATAATTACGACATGACAGCTTATGAGACTTTCTGGGTCGATATGCCTTGGGGTAGTGGTTCGAGCAACAATACCATTATCTATGCCAACAAGCTCTACGGCTCTAACCAATGTGTGGCTTTCCCCACCTATGAGGAGCAGTTCGAGTACACCGACAAGGTGGCAGGTATTGGCTATCCACATATCGTAGACCCTGTCTTTACGGGCGACATGACCATTTTGGAGCGTGCTGAGGCCTACTGTCTGAAAGGCAATTTGGATTTGGCTCTTCAGGATATCAACACCTGGATTCGTACGCACTGCAAAGAGCAGGAGGGGAACACCAAACGTCCCGTCATGACCATCGCCTCTATTAAGGCTTATGTCGATGGTGTTGACTATGCCAGACGTACTCCTGACGGCAATCGTGACCGCTCGTTCCGCAAGCACATGCATCCGCAGGGCTTCAAGATTGATGCTGAAGGCAGCGACCAGGAGTGCATGTTGCAGTTCCTGCTGCACATGAAGCGCTTGGAAAGCGTCTTCCATGGCTTGCGTTTTGCTGATGTCAAGCGCTATGGCATTGAGTACACCCACTTCGTTGCAGGTGAAGATCCCCTTGTCTTTATCCGTGGTGACCTGCGTGGTGCCATCCAGATTCCTAATACGGTGCAGGCTGCTGGTCTGCCTGGAAATCCTCGTCAGACGGCAGAGGAAATCAAGGCTTTCGTAGCTGCTACTGAGTCTGAGTATATTAACCCAGAGGATGAAGAGTAAAAACGTTGAGCAATAAACCAAATAGAAATATAGGAGATTATTATCTATGAAGTTCAAGAATATAAGCCTAATGCTGCTGATGGCCGGTTTGGTTGCGCTCAGCAGCTGTGACAATGAAGAATTGAAGAGCACCAGTGTGTTCGAGGATGTCACACAAGAGCAGAAGAACGAGTTCGATAACTGGCTCGAGGCGAACTATCGTAAGCCATACAATATCGACTTCAAGTATCGCTATAGCGACAAGGAGTCTGACCGTGCCTATAACGTCATCCCTGCCGATTTCGAGCAGTCGAAGGCGCTGGCCATCTTGGTGAAGCACGTTTGGATTGAGTCGTACGTGGAGGCTGTCAGTGCTGAGTTCATGAAGACTTATGTGCCTCGTATCATTCAGCTGACGGGTTCTTACAAGTGGAACAACAATGGCTCGCAGGTGCTGGGTACTGCTGAGGGCGGTCTGAAGGTGATGCTTTATGGTGTTAACGAATTGGATATTGACAATCCGCGTATCAACACCACCAATCCCTATGAGAGCCATCAGGTGAAGCCTATCGACATGAACTATTGGTTCTTCCACACGATGCACCATGAGTTCTGTCATATCCTGACACAGAAGAAGGAGTACGATCCCTCGTTCCGCACCATCAGTGCAGAGCACTATCATGCCACTGACTGGATTAATCAGGAAGACAAGGATGTGGCTAAAGAGGGTTTCGTCACTGGTTACGGCTCCAGCGAGTATAATGAGGACTTCGCTGAGATCTATGCCACCTACATCACGAATACTCCCGAGGGTTGGAACCTGATTCTGAAGGCTGCAGGCGAGGAAGGTACTGCCATCCTCAACCAGAAGCTCGACTTGATGAAGACCTACTTCCAGAACAGCTGGGGCATTAGCCTCGATAACCTGCGCGACGTCGTGCTGCGTCGTTCGGCAGAATCTGTAACGCTCGATTTACGTACACTTAAATAATCACTGAGACGTATGAAAAAGCTATATTATATTTTTGCTGCGTGTATGGTCGTTATGGCCTTCAGCGCATGCTCACTGAAAGAGGATGATACCTTCGACGAGCAGGCTTCCCAGCGTTCTGAGGCACATATTGCCGAAGTGCAGAAGGTGCTCTACACAGCCCCCAATGGATGGCTGATGGAGTATTATGGTGCTCTTGGCTTTGGTGGCTACAACGTGATGGTGAAGTTTGATGGCAGCAATGCTACCTTTGCCAGCGAGAAGTGGGGCCCCAGCCATGTGGCCGGTATCGGTGCTGACGGCAAGTGTGTTACCACCACCAGCCATTTCAAGATTGAGCAGTCTATGGGTACAGTTATCTCGTTCGATGATTATAACGAGACCTTCCACTACTACTCGATGCCTAACAACCCCGACTACAATTACGATAAGGACGAGGGCTTGTATGGCGACTTCGAGTTCCGTGTGATGAAAGCTACCAACGACTCCATCATACTGCGTGGCAAGAAACACAACAACCGTATTGTGATGACTCCTATCCCCGCAGACAAGTCGTGGGAGAGCATTATCACTGAGGCCAAGGAGACTGAGGATTACATGGCTTCGCGCTCGTATACACTGGCAGGTGCTGGCTATAAGAGCGAGACTCAGGTGACTGCCACCAGCAATGGAGGCTATCGTTGTTTTATCTTTACCTATAAGGATGAAACTGACCAGAAGGTGACAGCTTCTGCACCCTATATCGTCAAGCAGGATGGTTTCTACTTCTACAGTCCTGTTGAGGTCAATGGCTTTGAGCTCGACGGTCTGGTGAAGGGCGACACGCAGGAGTATTTTAAGTTCCGCAACAATCCTGATGTCCAGCTCGACAGCTATCTGCCTACGTTGGTGGAAAATATTACCACGGGTAACTGGTATATGCACTACAGCAGTGTGGGTGCTTATGCACAGCCTGCCTGGGACGCCATGCTGGATATTCTGAAGACTGCAGGAAAGGGTCAGCAGGAAATTAAGATTTATACGGCTACTATTGGACTGTCTAACGATAATAAGCTTTGCAGTAGTTTGAGCACGTCGAGCGATGCCCCCTATTATGGCTTCTCGTTTGAGGGTAACCAAGATGGCACGCAGATTAAGTTCAACCAGAAGAGTACGGACAGCAACAAGGCTGGTAAGGACTACTACAAAAAGTATGGTTGGAATAAGGTTCTGGGTACGGTATACGGTCATACCTTCAAGCTGTCGTGCGACAACCAGCGTCGTCCGTCGTGGATTAAGATGGAGGATGTGAACGAGCCTACCAACGTGATTACAGTCTATGCTACCCCCTCTTATTTCATGGGTGAGGACTATTATAACGATAAATAAGAAAGAGATTTTACTAACGGCCCTGCTGGAGCAGAGCAATACTCTGGCAGGGTCAATATTAACTTATTAAACTACAATGAATATGAAAAAAAGTTTACTTATTGCTGTTGCTGCGTTTTTCGTGGCATTAGGTGCTAATGCGCAGGTAAGGAAGGTTGAGAAAGCGGATTGCATCAAGAGTATGTCTTCTCAACTCAAAGCAAACCAAAAGTTTGCCACAAAGGTGCAGGATTTTACACCAGTGAAGGTTGCAAAGAAAAATGGCTTACGCAGAATTGCTACTGCCGACATTTTGGGTACCTATATCTTTGAGTATGCTGATTTTGACAGAACATTCACAGAGTCTACGACTTTTACTGTTGAATCAGAGACTGGTACAATTACCCTTGACCAATATGATGGTAACCCTGAGTTTGAATACAATGTGAAGATTAGTGGTCTCACAGATAGTCGCGCTGTTGCCTATGGTTCTTATGACGAAGAAAGCAATCAGTTGCTTATTCCTGTTCAGACTCTCTTCACTTATAAAGCATCCGATGGAACAGATTATGGACGAATCGTGTTCTCTGCTTTGGTTCTCGACAAGGATGGCGAACCGCTGTCTTATGGATATCCTCTGCTCCTTAATATCTATGAAGATGGTATTGTTGAGGTTGACGCTGGCGATTTCTCTGATGATCCCGAAATGCCTGCAGGCTGCTATCTTGGTGGCTACTATAACTACATGCCTGACTATTTGAATCCAAATACAGGTGGTCCATACGCTTGGTCATATGGTGCTGATGCCGAGTTGTTCATTCCTAATGCAGTAATTAGTGACAACGAAGTTCATATTGAAAGTGGTGCTTGGGGTAATTGGGCTTGGACTGAGCATCCTGCTTATGTAGAGGATTATGGTGAGGAGTTGGTTGTTCACAACTTCTTTGGCTTGTGTCCTATCAGTATTTCTGTTACTGGCGACAAGGGCAGCATTGCCACTCCTGTACGCGTGATGGAGTATGACTATGCTGATGAGGGTGAAGATCCGAACTATATCCAGATTTGGCAGTGGGATGAAAACTTCGAGAATATCGTAAATCCTGGTGCAATCACTGGTACCATTTATGCTGGAAACGGTGCCAAGCAGATTCGCTTCTATGATACCGAGTATAAAGAGGCCTGGACTGATGAGTCTGGTGAGCACGAGGCAGGCAACTATTATATTAGAGACTATACCAAGTGGTTCATGGTACACTCTACTTGGGGCGAAAATGGTGCTTACTGGTGGGGCGAGGCCCGCTATGTCGATATCACATGGTTGACTGGTGAAACTGGCATTAACGCTATCAGCACCACTTCTCAGAAGTCTGGCAAGACTTACAACGTGCTGGGTCAGCAGGTTGGCGCTGGTGCCAAGGGTCTGCTCATCCGCGACGGTAAGAAGTTCGTGGTTAAGTGAGCGAAATGAGAATGCATTCTCATTTCCGAACGTGAACGAACTCGACCATAGGTCAAGTTTGTGGTTAAGTAACCTATTTTACATTCACAATAATTATCGGGAGAACTGGCAAAGTTCTCCCGATTTTTTTTTACTAGAGGTTGCAGGGGGAAATACTAGGGGTTTGCAGGGAGCGAGACTATTGCAGGGAGCGAGACGGCATGTTACTAATTTGCCCCGCCCGTGGCAAATTGTTGCGGCGGGCGGGGCAATATCTTGTGGCGGGCGTGCGAATGTCTTGTGGCGCCCGCCGAAAGACAAGGCTTTCTTGACTTTGAGCGTAGCTTTTCTAGATGCAAAGATACAAAAAAAATTGCAGAAATGCAAGTTTTTGGGCGGTTTTCTTTGTGTTTCGCTCGATTTTCACTACCTTTGCAGAATGAACCTAATTCACGACAAAAAAAAGAATAGAACATATGAATAGACTGTTTTCAATTTGTTTGCTGATGTTGCTTGGTGCGACATCGTTGTGGGCACGACCTGCTTTATCCAAGCCTGCCGACATGAAACAGCCTGACGGCACTGTGATTACACTTTGCCTGCATGGCGACGAGTTTTTGAGTTTTTCTACCACCATCGACGGATATACCGTCGTCAAGGGCGCTGACGGATTCTATCATTATGCTGAGAAAGGGGCTGACGGACAATTGGTGCCCACTGGCGTAATTGCCCGTAATCCTGAGGCCCGCACAGCTCAAGACCTGTCGTTCCTGGCTGCCCGTAAGAAAATGGTGGCTCCAAAGATGACTGAGAGCCAGCGCAAGATGAAGGAAATGGCTGCCCAAATGTGTGCTCCTGCTTATAAGGATGCTGCAATGGGTACACATCGTTCGCCCTCGGCTATTTGGTCGCATATTGATTATAACAATTTCAAGGGCTTGGTGATTCTCGTTGAATGGAACGACTGCAAGTTTACGATGGCTGACCCTGCGGCTTTCTATCAGCAACTGACCAATACGAGTAATCTCAGCGATACGTCCAGGGAACACTATCCAGTTGATGTCAATGGTAGTGTTCGCGACTATTTCCGTGATAACTCGATGGGTATCTTCGATCCTACGTTCGATGTGGTCGGTCCCGTCACCATTGATTACTCCTGTACCTATCCTGAACCAAAAGATGAGGAGGGAAAAGTGACTGAAGGTTGGTTCGGTCGCCAAATTAATATCATCAAGGCTGTGATGAAAGAGGTAAATACCACCGTTGACTTTACCCAATACGACTTGAATAACGATGGTACTATCGACATGGTGTACTTTATCTTTGCCGGTTATGGAAGTTATGTGCAAGGCAATGACAATCATTACATGTGGCCTCATGCCAATGATTTTTCAGGCTTAGCCAGTTATTATAACTTGAAGTATGATGGCAAAAAGTTTGGCCGTTATGCCTGTAGTGTAGAGATACAAGATTACGAAAGTCAGAAGGAACAGCATCAGTATTTGGACGGCATTGGCACCATGTGCCATGAGTTTAGCCACGTGTTGGGACTGGCCGACCACTACGATGCAGATTATGAGGAGAACGGACAAAGCAATGATCCAGGTGAATGGGACGTGATGGCAAACGGGGCAGACCCGAATTATGGTCTGACGCCTGTGGGCTATAACGCCTTCGAGCGCCATGTGTTAGGCTTTGTTGAACCCACAGTCCTGACAGAGGCAGGCACCTACGAGCTTCAGCCCTTTGCCACTGGGAACCAGGCCTTTATCCTGAAGACAGGTTCTAAAGACGATGACTTCTATTTGGAAAACCGTCAGAAAGAGGGTTGGGACCGTTTCTTGCCAGGTCATGGACTCTTGGTATGGCGTGCCGATACGTCGACCCCCAATGTATGGAAGAGCAATAAGGTGAACTGTGATGCCAACCATAATTACTTTGTCATGGTTGCAACGGCTCCCAATAGTGGTAAGCTCGTAGATTTCACCAGCACCACCGATCCTGCGTTGGTATCGTGGGCAGGCCAACCAGCAGTGATGGATCTGTGGGATATTACAGAGGAAAACGGCGTTGTGACGTTCCAGGCTGGCAAGGACCTCTTCCAGACTGTGGTCGAGGATTTCGAAGAGTCGCCATTGTCTGAATCGGGCGCCACAGATGTCAAGGGCGTCTATTGTTGGTGGGATTTGGACAAAGCCTCTATCGAACAGGTCGACGGCAGCAATGTCGTCAATATGCAGCGTTCTGGCACGCTGACATCCTCCGTCTTCGAGAATGGCGTCCGTTCGCTGGCGTTTACTGTAAAGAACGGTAGTGTCAAGGCGAAGTTCAGTCTGAGAGTGAGCACTGATGGTGGCAGCTTTACTAACTTCAGGACTATCGATAATAAGACGTCTGTGGATATCAAGAAAGACGAGGAAGCCTACATTATGTACAGAAATATTCCAGCCAACAGCAAGATACAGTTCCTGTTTTCAGCCACCAGTGCTTCTGCAAGCTGCTATCTGGATAATATTGCCGCAACGTTCTTTGATAACGAGATTCCCACAGGTATTGCTGACGTAATGAGTGATACACCTTCAGGCAACGACGCAGTTTACAATCTGGCTGGCCAGCGTGTGAACGGCAAATTCAAGGGCCTCGTCATTAAGAATGGTCGTAAATATATAAATAAGTAAAGGCGTACATCTTTGATGGATAATGTTTAGAAAGTGTTGTCTGTTGTTGTTCATGGCATTGCTTCTTGGCGTAAGTAGCATGAAGGGCGTACCAGCACATCCTCTGCCAGTGAAGGTGCAGCAGCCCGATGGCACTTACGTGACACTCAGACTGGTTGGTGACGAGTGGTGCCATTTCCAAACAACGCTTGACGGCTATTCCATCATCAAGGACACACGCGGATATTATGTCTATGCCCAGAAACAGGGCGGTCAACTGCAACCGACTGCCCAAGTGGCTCACGACGAGGCAGAACGTACTGCGTCGGAATGGGCATTCTTGGCTGGTGTCAGCAAGTGTCAGGCTCCGGAGATGACGGAGCAGGCGGCTGCCATGCATCAGCAGGCGACATTGGCCAACCATCGTGCACAAGGCCGTCGTGCCACCAACTATGCCAATTTCAAGGGACTGATTATCCTCATAGAGTTTAAAGACAAGAGCTTTTCGCGTGAAGACTATAAGGAAATCATTACCGGCATGGTGAACCAGGAGAACTATGAGGGGTATGATGATGAGGTGTTTACTGGCAGTGTTCGTGACTATTTCTCTGATAACTCTGATGGTAAGTTCAAGCCCCAGTTCGATATTGTTGGCCCTTACAAAGTAGACTACAGCCAGTATGACTGTAATGTACAAACGGGTAAGTTCCGTGATGTCCTTCAGGCTGCTATTGACTCTGCTGATGTCGTCGGGGGCTTGGATTTCAAGGATTACGATGGCGATAATGACGGCTTTGTCGATTTGGTGTTCTATATGGTAGCCGGCATGGGTGCTAACTATAATGGTAACAACGAAAACTTGTGGTGGCCTCATCGTGGTGTTATGTGGGCTAGAAAAGACGACGTCTCGTTTTGGGACTATTTCAGTAGTGTTGAACTATTGGGATGGCAATCGAAACCCGAATCAATCAAGATGGATGGTATTGGTACCATTTGCCATGAGTTCAGCCACGTGCTGGGACTGCCCGATTTCTATGATGCAGACTACGCGATGAGTGGGGGTGAGAGCAACCATCCTGGTGTCTGGTCAGTGATGTCTTACGGCTGTTATGAGAACGACGCACGAACTCCAGTAGGTTTTTCCTTATACGAACGCTATTCGGTTCAGTTTTGCGATGCTCCAGAGAAGATAACAGAAGAGGGCCGTTATACGTTAGAGCCTTTGTATAGCAGTTTCACGGGCTATCGCATTGACTCACCTGTTGACGATGAGTTTTTCCTTTTCGAGAATCGCCAGAAGAACGCCTTCAAGTGGGATGAATATCTGCCTGGCAGTGGTATGCTGGTGCATCGTGTAGATCAGACGAATATGGACGTTTGGAGTCTCAATAAGAATGCTGTCAATATAAATCCCAACCACAATTATTATGAGGTTATAAGGGCAGATGGACCTCACAAGGATAAGGATGGCAAATACATTTCGACGGATGCTGATGTCTTCCCTGGTTCAAAGAATGTTCGCTCTTTAGACGTGTTTACCACGCCAGCCCATCTGAAAAGCTGGAGTGGCCAACTAACAGAGCTGGGACTGAAAAACATCGCTATGGAGAATGGAGTCGTCACATTCGACGTAGAGAAAGTCGTGGATACAGGAATAAGGACTGTAACCTTCGACGAAAAGACGAATGCTCAGCTATATAACCTGCACGGACAACGTGTTGATGGCACCCGTCGTGGATTGGTCATTGGCAACGGTCGAGTGGTGTTGAACAAGTAAAAAAGATTTTACGTTAACGATTTAGTAAGAAAAAGTGGCGAAATGTGCAACGTTTCGCTATTTTTTTATTAACTTTGCACACGAAAAGACTAAAACAAACAAAAATAATGCGATAATAGAACAAATGGAACAAGTATTTAGTTACATTATCAGTTTGGGTGCATCGGTGATGATGCCTATCCTGTTTACCATCATCGGACTTGCTATCGGACTGAAATTCGGACGCTCGTTGAAGAGTGGTCTCTATGTAGGCGTCGGTTTTGTGGGACTGGGCATTGTGACAGCCCTGCTGACTACGAACTTCGGAGGACCGCTGAGCGATATTTCCCAGCTTTACGACCTGCAGCTGAAGGTGTTCGATATGGGTTGGCCCGCCGCAGCCGCTGTGGCCTACAATACGGCAGTGGGAGCCTTGATTATCCCCATCTGTTTGGGTGTCAACTTCCTGTTGGTGATTACCAAGTGTACTCGTACCGTTAATATCGACCTGTGGAACTACTGGCATTTCGCCTTCATTGGTGCTGTGGCCTATTTCGTAATGGATCAGAGTCTGGTATGGGGCTATTTTGCTGCCATCGTGTGCTATATCATTACATTGGTGATGGCTGACTTGACGGCAGACAAGTTCCAGGAGTATTACCCTGAGTGGCAGGGCATCTCGATTCCCCAGCCGTTCTGCCAGAGCTTTGTACCCTTCGCCTTGATTATCGGCAAGGCACTCGATATGATTCCCGGTTTCGAGAAGTTGAACATCGATGCAGAGGGTATGAAGAAAAAGTTTGGCGTGATGGGTGAACCGCTTATTCTGGGTGTCATTGTGGGTGCGCTGATTGGTGCACTGGCTCAGCTTGACATCAAGAAAATCCTGTTCCTGGGTGTAACGATGGGCGCTGTGATGGAACTCATTCCCCGCATCACATCTTTATTTATTGAGGGCTTGAAACCCATTGCCGAGAAAACGCAGGAGGTGGTGAAGAAGAAGTTCAATGGCAAGAAGGTGTATATCGGAATGTCGCCAGCTGTAGTTATTGGCCATCCCACGACGCTTGTTGTTTCCTTGCTGTTGATACCCGTGGCATTGGGCCTGGCCGTTGTGCTGCCTGGCAACCAGTTCCTGCCGCTGGCCTCGCTGGCAGGCATGTTCTACCTGTTCCCCATGGTGCTGCCTTTTACCAAGGGTAATGTCGTCAAGACTTTTATCATTGGTCTCGTGGCTTTAGCTATCGGACTGTATTTCGTTACCGATATGGCTCCTGCCTTCACGCAGGCTGCCCATACCGTGTTCGAACAGACTGGTGATAAGGCTGCCGATATTCCTGCAGGCTTCGAGGGAGGTGCGCTCGACTTCGCCTCATCGCTTTTCGGATGGGTTATCTACAAGTGTGTGAACTCGCTGGAATATGTGGGCGCAGGCATCCTGACAATTATTACCGTTGGTATGGTGGTGTGGAACCGCATGCGTATTGTGAAAGAAGAGAAAAACAATAATAACGAATAAATAATATGAAAAAGACGATTTTGACATTATTGCTTATGAGTAGTATGACCAGTGGCTTTGGCCAGCAAAATGTGAATTTCCAGACGGCCTGTCACCCTGAGGACGTCAAGCACTACGACACGAAGACCCTTCGTGAGCGCTTCGTCATGGAAAAGGTGATGGTAGCTGATGAAATCAATCTGACTTATTCACACTACGACCGTTTTATCTTCGGTGGTGCTATGCCAGTAAACAAAGACCTGAAACTGGAGAACTTCCGCGATTTGGGTCTTGATGTGGATCCGGGCATCAAGGATAAGTATTTCCTTTATAACCGTGAGCTTGGTGTGGTGAACTGTGGTGAAGGCGAAGGTTGGGTGATTGTCGATGGCAAGGAGTATGCCCTCTCTCCCAAGGAGGCCCTTTATATCGGTCGTGGTCATATTGGCAAGGACAAGGACGTTAACAAGGAGGTAATCTTCCGCTCGAAGGATGCTCAGAAGCCTGCCAAGTTCTATCTGAACAGCGCAACTGCCCATCAGCACTATAAAACCCAGTGGGTGACGCTGGACGGACGTAAGGGTTCGCTGAAGGCTGCTGTTTGGGGTCCTGTCGGCTCGCTGGAAGAGTGCAACAACCGCACTGTGTACAAGCTCATCGTTAATGACGTGCTGGAGGAAGGTCCCTGCCAGTTGCAGTTGGGACTGACACAGTTGAACCCTGGTGCTGCCTGGAACACGATGCCTCCTCACACCCATGGTCGTCGCATCGAGGCTTACTACTATTTCAACCTGCCTCAGGAGCAGACCATTGCACACATCATGGGTGAACCTCAGGAAAGTCGCGTTGTTTGGTTGCACAACGAGCAGGCCATTATGTCGCCTGAGTGGTCGATGCACGCAGCAGCAGGCACCTACTATTATACCTTCATTTGGGGTATGGCTGGTGAGAACCTGTATTACAACGACAAGGACAACATTCCTGTGATCGATATCAAATAGTCGACATCTCGTAATAACGATATAACGTAATAACGAAATAACTAAAAATATGACACCTGTTCAAACATCGAAAATGTCCAACTTCCGTTGGGTCATCTGTGCGTTGCTGTTCCTGGCAACCACCATTAACTACATGGACCGTCAGGTCCTGTCGCTCACCTGGAAAGACTTTATCGCTCCTGAGTTCCATTGGACGGACGGCGACTACGGTACGATTACCGGTATGTTCTCGCTGTTCTATGCTATCGCCAACCTGTTCGCTGGTAAGTTCATCGACTGGATGGGCACCAAGAAGGGTTATCTCATCGCCATCTTCGTCTGGTCGTTGGGCGCCGTGCTGCACGCTGGTTGCGGCTGGGTGGCTATGACTGTCAAGGGCTACGACTCTGTGGCTCAGCTGGGTCAGCTGACGGGTGATGCCGCTGTGGCTATTGCCAGCATCTCTGTATGGTTGTTCCTCTCGTGCCGTCTGATTCTCGCTGTCGGTGAGGCTGGAAACTTCCCCGCTGCCATCAAGGCTACGGCAGAGTATTTCCCCAAGAAAGACCGCGCTTTCTCTACCTCTATCTTCAATAGCGGTGCTTCCGTAGGTGCTTTGGCTGCTCCTGCAACCATTCCCTTGCTGGCTCGTGCCATGGGTTGGGAGATGGCGTTCATCATCATCGGTGCCCTGGGATTCATCTGGATGGGCTTGTGGATGTGGCTCTATGAGAAGCCCCGTCAGAACAAGCGTGTCAATCAGGCTGAGTTGAATTACATCGAGCAGGACAACGACTTGGCTGAGGTGCAGGATCGTGATGCTGTGAAGGAGGAGAAGACCATTCCGTTCATGAAGTGCTTTACCTACAAGCAGACTTGGTCGTTCCTCGTGGGTAAGTTCATGACGGATGGCGTATGGTGGTTCTTCCTGTTCTGGGCTCCTGCCTACTTCTCTGACCAGTATGGCTATACCTCTGACTCGACGATGGGTATCCTGCTGATCTTTACACTTTATGCTATCGTGACGATCCTGTCGATTGGTGGTGGCTATCTGCCTACATACTTTGTAGATAAGAAAGGTATGAACCCCTATCTGGGCCGTATGCGTGCGATGTTCATCTTCGCTTGCTTCCCCTTGTTAGGTCTGTTTGCACAGCCTCTTGGCATATATAGTCCTTGGTGGCCTGCCATCCTGATTGGTTTGCTTGGTGCTGGTCATCAGGCTTGGTCTGCTAACCTGTTCTCAACCATTGGCGACATGTTCCCCAAGAGCACTATTGGTACTATTGTAGGTCTGGGTACAATGGCTGGTGGTCTGGGCTCTATGTCTATCAATAAGGGCTCAGGTATGTTCTTCGACTGGGCAGCTGAGCAGGGTGCCAACTTCTCGTTCTTCGGATTCGACGGCAAGCCCGCAGCCTACATGGTGGTGTTCTGTATCTGTGCAGTGGCCTACCTTATTGGCTGGTGTATCATGAAGGCCCTCGTACCGAAGTACAAGCCCATTGAACTGGAAGATTAATAGCCTCTAACCGTCCAAGGCAGGAAACCTTGGCGTTTGAGAGCATTGATGAGCCCCTCGCTCATGGCTTCATTATCCTTTCGCGTATAGCGGATGTCGGTGAAGACTTGTGCGAGGGTCTCTTTTTCGTTGATACGCACAAACTCCAGATTCTCTGGGCGGTGCTCTTTGGCCTCGTAATGCTTGTCGATATCCATGGCCAGATAGTCTGCGTAAGTTTCTTGGTGAACGAAACTCTCCAAAGGCAGGCGATCGGAGAGGGGAGGCTCTTCGTCAGGCCATCCAACAGTCAGTGTGGCAACGGGGAACGTCAGCTTAGGCAGTTCCAGTATGTCTATAATCTGTTGTGGCTGGTAGACGGTAGTACCCAGATAGCAATAGCCCAGTCCTTCTTCATCCATAAGGTTACACAGTGTCTGCGTATAGAGTAGTGCGTCTGTAGCAGCATTGATGAACGACAGAAAATTGTCGTAGCCGGGTTCTGCCTTGCGACAACGGGCCCATGTGCTGGTGCGGTTGAAGTCTGCACAGATAGTCAATACCACGGGGGCTTGCGTCACCATGGGTTGGTTGAAATGGGCAGGAGCCAACTTGGCTTTCATCTCTGAAGAGCGTGTGACGACAACGCTGTAGAGTTGCAGGTTACCCATGGTTTGTGTACGACTGGCCTCTGTCATGAGGCGGTTCAATAGTTCTTCGCTGACTTCGCGGTCGGCGTACTTGCGGATGGTCTTTCGAGTAAGAATTGATTTCATTTTTATAGATTTTGGGACAAAGATACGTATTTTTCTTTATTTATTCGTATCTTTGCAGACAAAAAATAAGGATATGGAAGCAAATTCGCAAAAAGAGAGTCTTCAGCGCATAGCCCGTGAACTGGCCCAGATGGGACAACAGTCAGGAAAGCCACTGACTGAAGAGGAGATTATTCCATTGTTGGAACGCTATCAGGCAACGCTTAGACCTGAGGTGACTGAAGTTCGTCCTCAGGAATTGGAGTGTGACGTGGTCCGTTTTCAGAATAATAAGGATAAGTGGGTGGCGTTGGTGGGCTTGCTGAATGGTTATCCCTATGAGATCTTTACAGGCCTTCAGGACGACGAGGAAGGTATTATCTTGCCCAAATCGGTAACCAAAGGCAAAATCATCAAGCATATCAATCAGGATGGCACGAAGCGTTACGATTTCCAGTTCGAGAATACGCGAGGCTATAAGATTACGGTTGAGGGTTTGTCGGAGAAGTTCAATCCTGAATACTGGAACTATGCCAAACTCATCTCAGGTGTGTTACGTTATAGAATGCCTCTTGAACATGTCATCAAACTGGTTAGTTCTTTGCAGTTACAGTCGGAGAGCATCAACACTTGGAAGGTGGGTGTAGAACGCGCCTTGAAGAAGTATCTGGATGACGCTCCTCTGGAGAACGAAACTCCTGACAATCATCAATAAAAGCGTGAGGGAAAGCAAAATGAAAGTGACATCGAGCTATATTTTTCTGAACGAGGTGCGCATACATGCCTATCATGGCGTATTTCCTCAGGAGAACGAGGTTGGGCACGACTTCCTGGTGTCTGCCCGTTGTGGAGTAGATATCTCATCAGCTATGGAGCACGACATGTTGGAGGTGGCTTTGAATTATGGAACACTCTATCAGCTGATAGAACGCGAGATGGCCAAGACGTCCCAATTGATAGAACACGTGGCAGGCAGAATTGCCAAATGTGTGTTTAGCGAGTTCCCTATGGTTACCTCCCTGGACCTCACCATTACCAAGCTGAATCCTCCCATGGGAGGCGACTGTAAAGGTGCTGGTGTGGAATTACATTTAATAAATGATAAAACTGGCGTGTAAATCAGGGATTATTTCAGAAAAATATGTACTTTTGCAACCACAATGAAGGATAATAAACGTTTTCTGACTATATTCATACTGCTGCTGATGGTGACGATTGTTGCCGTTGGCAAGACAGTAACCCTATCTACGACAGCCAAGCCGAACAAGTTTACACTGGTTATTGATGCCGGACATGGTGGCAACGACGCTGGTGCTATTGGTGCCATTACGAAGGAGAAAATCATCAACCTGAATGTAGCGTTGGCTTTTGGACGACTGGTAGAGCGCAACTGCTCGGATGTGAAAGTTATTTATACCCGCAAGACGGACGTCTTCATTCCCTTGCATACCCGTGCCGATATCGCTAATCGGAATAAGGCAGATCTTTTTATTTCCATTCATACCAATGCCTTGCCCAAGGGGCGCATCTCGCGAGGCATGGAGACCTATACGCTGGGAATGCACCGTGCTGCTGATAATTTGGAGGTGGCTAAGCGCGAGAACGAAGTCATTCTTTATGAGAAGGACTATAAGCAGCGTTATCAGGGTTTTGACCCCAATTCGTCGGAGAGCTATATCATGTTCGAGTTCATTCAGGACCACAACATGGCGCAAAGTGTTGATTTGGCAAAATACGTCCAGAAACGCACCTGTGCTTCTGCCGGGCGTATCAATAAAGGTGTGAAACAGGCTGGTTTCCTGGTGTTGCGCGAGACCTCTATGCCTAGCTGCCTGATTGAACTGGGCTTTATATCAACACCTGACGAAGAGCGCTTTTTGAATTCGACGAATGGCGTCAGCCAGATGGCACAAGGCATCTATCAGGCTTTCTTAGATTACAAGAAGAAGAACTATGGTGGTATCACTGTTCCCCTTCAGGCAGAAGCAAAGAAGGATGTCGAGATTCCTACTGTTGTTCCCAAGGATACCCAGCAAAAGCAGGAGGCAAAGCCAGTAAAGAAGCAGGAAAAGAAGAGCAAGGTGGCAGAGGAACTGGCTAATGCTCGTGAGAATCGTGTGCCAGAGGTGAAAGAAGAGAAACCCGCAGCTCCCAATGCCGATTCCATCCTTGCTGCCGGGGGTGCAAATACTTCACAGACCTCACAGCCTGTATCGCCAGTTGTGAACAAAACTGTTGAACCGGTCAAACCCGCTGAGCCAGTCAAACCTGCTGAACCGGCCAAGTCCGCCAACGTTTCTAGTCCCTCTAGTCCTACTAGTCTTCCTGGTACAACTAGTCCAACTAGTCAAACTAGTTCCTCTAGACCCGTCTTCAAGGTGCAGATTCTGACAAGCAGTTCAAAACTGAAGACTACCGATTCTCGTTTGAAGGGTCAGAAAGACGTTGCGTACTATGAAGAGGGCGGATTGTATAAATATACAGTAGGTTCGTCTGAGAATTATAACGAGATTTATCAGCTGCGCAAGACACTTGCTGCCAGCTTCCCGCAGTGCTTCATTATTGCCTTTAAGGATGGCAAGCGGGTGGATGTCCAGCAGGCTATACAGGAATTTAAAAGAGGTAAGAAGTAAGAAACAAAAATATTATTCGATATGAAGTTCTTTTCAAAAGAGGTTAAAATAGCCTTGGTGGCCATTCTTGGCATTGTCGTGCTCTATTACGGTCTGACGTTCTTGAAGGGGCTTACCGTGTTTTCCAGCGACGATTCCTATTACGTGACGTTCACCGATGTCAGTGGCGTGTCAGCTTCTACCCCTGTTTATGCCAATGGCTATAAGGTGGGGGTTATCAAGGGCATTCAGTATGACTACAATCCTCAGGGAAAGATTGTGGCTGAGATGGGACTTGACAAACAGATGCGCTTGCCTCAGGGTTCGCATGCGGAAATTGCCAGCGATTTGTTGGGAAATATCAAAATCAATCTGGTGTTAGGCGAAGATCCTATCCATATGGTTGCTATGGGCGATACCATCACGGGTGGTGAAGAACAGGGCATGATGAAAAAATTGGGTGCAATGGTTCCTGCCATAGAGGCTATGATGCCTAAGCTGGACAGCATCATGACCAGCCTGAACCTTCTGTTGGCAGACCCTGCTTTGCGTCAGACCCTGCATAACGTGGAGGGGATGACAGACAATCTGAATGCCACCAGTCGCGATTTACGTTCTTTGTCTGCTTCGCTCAATCGCGAGATGCCTACCATGATGAATAAAGCCAATGGCGTGCTCGATAACACCCAGCAGCTCACCAGCAATCTGGCAGCTGTCGACGTGGCTACTATGACAGCAAGCATTAACCAGACACTGGCCAATGTCAACGAGATGACACGTAAGCTAAATAGTACTGAGGGTACTTTGGGGCTGCTGATGCGTGATGCAACGCTTTACAATAACATGACTGCAACGATGGCTTCTGCCGATTCTCTGCTCATAGATCTGAAAGCCCATCCGAAACGCTACGTCCACTTCTCCATTTTCGGTAAGAAAGATAAATAAAAATTCTTCTCTATATTTATTTTGTCTAAATAAGGAGCGTTTGGAAATACTTTCAACTCAATGCCTCGCAACTGCTTGATAATTCATACTTTCTGACGTGTATAAAAGATTGTTGTGCACAATGATTGTGAGGTGTGCAGATAGTGTGTAAGTAGTTGTGGATTAAGAACTTGAATATTTGCAAGAGGGCGAATTGTTAAGAAAAATTCCTAATCATTCTAAAGTACGAAAAACAAGCGAGTTACGCACTTTTGAAAGATTGTTGATTAAAAATACAGATTTGCATATTTCAAAAATAATAGCGAACTTTGCAAGCGAAATCATTATTAACCGCACATTAGTGTAAATTATTAAAAGAACAACGATCGCCGCATGGGAAATAATCCAAAGGCGCTTTGGGACAACTGCCTTCAATTCATAAAAGACAACGTCACGGAGCAGCAATTCAGAACTTGGTTCGCGCCTATCGTCTTCGAGAAATACGACGACGACAGCCGGACTCTCCTCGTACAGGTGCCGAGCAGGTACGTGTATGAGTATCTGGAGCAGCACTACGTGAACTTGTTGAGTAAAGGGCTCTGTCGTTGTTTTGGTAATAGTGTGCAGTTGAATTACCGTATTGTTGTCGACCAGCAGCATAAGTTGACAATCGATGAGGCGGGTAGTGAACCAGTCGATATCGATGTCCCCGTGAAGCGCGAAGGCATTAACAAGTCGCCAACATTGCTCGATGCGGTGCCCCATCAGGAACTGGATCCCCAGCTTGACTTGCATAAGACATTCCAGAGCTTTATCGAGGGTGATTCCAACAAATTGCCGCGTACAGTTGGTATCTCCATCGCTGAGCATCCGGGCAAGTCGACCTTCAATCCCTTCTTTGTCTATGGTCCTTCGGGCTGTGGCAAGACGCACCTTATCAATGCCATAGGCGTACGTTGTAAAGAGGTGTACCCGCGCAGACGCGTACTATATGTATCTGCCCGTCTCTTCCAGGTGCAGTTTACGGATGCTACCCGCAGGAATACGGTCAACGACTTCATTCGTTTCTATCAGAGCATCGATGTGCTGATAGTCGACGACATCCAGGAGTGGGCAACAGCAACGAAGACGCTCGACACGTTCTTCCATATCTTCGACCACCTGTTCCGTTTGGGCAAACAGATTATTCTGGCTTCCGATCGTCCTCCTGTTGACTTGCAGGGTGTCAAGGATCGTCTTCTGACGCGTTTCGCTTGTGGACTTATCGCCGAGCTCGAACAGCCCAACGTGCAGTTGTGCATCGATATTCTGAATGCCAAGTGTCGTCGTGATGGCTTGAAGATTCCCGAGGACGTTATTCAGTTTATCGCTGAGACAGCCAATGGCTCTGTGCGCGATCTGGAGGGTGTCATCAATTCGTTGCTGGCTTATTCGGTGGTTTACAATTCCAATGTCGACATCCGTCTGGCCCAGCGCATCATCCAGCGTGCTGTGAAGTTGGACAACAAGCCGTTGACCATTGATGACATTTTGGAGAAGGTTTGTGGACACTACGGCGTCGAACAGAAGAGCATCTTTACCCGTTCGCGCAAACGCGACATTGTCATTGTGCGTCAGGTGTCTATGTATCTGGCCCAGAAGTACACCAATATGCCTGCTGGACGCATCGGACAACTTATTGGCGGACGCGACCATTCTACCGTCATCCATAGCTGTAGCGCCATCGAGCAGCGTCTGAAGGTCGACAAGTCCTTTATGGCTGAGTTGAACAGCATTGAGAACTCGTTCCGACTGAAAAAGGAAAAATAATCCTAAAAATATTTGGTAGTTTTTGCAACGAAGTACGTGCATTTGTCATGCAAAACGTTACGAAACAAACAAATTTACTAACAAATAATTAAAACAAAACGATTATGAAGAAAATCTTTACTCTTATTTCCGTAGCTGTTGCAGCTATGAGTGTTCAGGCACAGTCTATCTGGAAGGCTGCTGAGTTTGACCTTGCTACCGCTGTCGAGACGGATCTGACAGAAGGCGTTTATGGTGGCGGTACTGCCGAAGGTCCTGACACAAGTATTCCTTTGACTATTAAGACATCTACGATTACTGCCACTGTTGATGGTATCACGATGACAGGTGTCTCTACTCCTAACAGCTTGAGCAAGAAGGATGTAGAAGACGGAAAAACACAGGTTTATTGGGAACTGAAAGGCTCTGTTGATGGCAATGATGCTCTGATTACTGACGATTGCACGCCACAGTTCGCCCAGTATCTGATGCCGAAGGGCAATCCTGGTTTCCAGCATTGGGAGTTCTATGAACTGAATTCTGATGGTGACGAGGTGTTCCGCGCTTACGACACTTTTTGGGAGCCAGGAGCAACAGCTATGCCTGCTAAGGGCGCATATTACAAATTTGCTGCTACTACCAGCGGTGCTCTTCGTGTAGCTATCTATGGTAACAAGAATACCAATCCTACTTATGTCGTAGACGAAGCTACCCTGACACCTATGGCTCCTGCTAATATTAATGTAAGCATCTATTACCAGAATACTGGTTTTGCTTATGAGTCTCAGAAAGATGAGGAGGGCAATGTGATTCCTGGCACTGAGAAGTATTTCAACGTTGGTAAGATGGCTGACGACTTCGTGCTGCAGCACACCAATGGTGTTACCCAGAACCGTCCTGTCCTTGGCTATATCGATTTCGATGTGGAGGCAGGCAAGACCTATTGGCTGTTCAACCCCAAGAGCCAGATTGGTATCTACGGCTTCTATTTTTCAGCAGGCTCTGCAGGTATTGCCAATGTGAAGGCTGAACTTGACAGCAATGCTCCTCGTTACAACCTTGCTGGTCAGAAGGTTGCTGAGAACTACAAGGGTGTAGTTATCCAGAATGGTCATAAGAGAATTCAGAAGTAATGTTTTTTCAATAAAAAGCATGTGGAGCTGCCTTTTGGGGTGGCTCCTTTTTTTGTCGTGAATATGGGGGACAAAACTAATACTTGTGCGTCTATATATTAAAACTACCAAAACGTAATGAGTGATATGAAGAAACAGATTGTAACTTTATTGACTTTTTTTCTGGTGTGTACTGTCGTCTCCGCACTGACAGTCATCCCGGGCATACAGGCTTTCACGTATGTAACGGCCACGTTTGTTGTTGCTCCTGAGGGGGCAGGAACCGTCAACCCCACTAGTGCGAAGGTGTTGACTGGTACACAGACGGGTAATATTACTGCCACAGCTTCTGCAGGCTACTCTTTCGAAGGGTGGTATATCAATGGCGAACTAGTGTCTACTGAGAATCCTCACAAGTTCACGCTGAATGCCGATGTCACCATTACGGCTCAGTTCAAGGAGCAACCAGCAAACACCGTATTGGGTTTCATTAAGCCGGGTTGCGAAGGCATGGGAACTGTGAGTGTCAGCCCTGAAGGCACTCCTGTCGAGGGAGGCTATAAATTCAATTATGACACCAACGTGACATTGAAGGCTACCGCAGCCATAGGGCATCAGTTCGACCGTTGGGAGGACGGCAATGGCACGACGTTGTCTACATCGTCTACCTATCAGTTCACACTGAAGGAGGATTGTACAGTCTATGCTGTCTTCTCGAAGTTGCCAAACTATAATCCCGACCTCGTCGCGTTCCCAGGCTGTGAGGGTTGGGGCCGCTTTACGACGGGCGGACGCATGTTTGACAGTCGTGGATCGAAGGTCTATTACGTCACCCGTCTCGATGATACTGGCGAGGAGGGTACCTTCCGTTGGGCAGTGTCAACTGGCGACGACACCCCTCGTACAGTACTCTTCAAGGTCGCTGGCACCATTTTCCTGACCAGGAATGTGGACGTCAGGTCGAATACCACGATTGCTGGTCAGACGGCTCCTGGCGGTGGTATCTGTCTGGCAGGCTATAGGGTGAAGCTGGGCTCTAACATCATCATCCGCCACATCCGTTTCCGTGCTGGCGATCTGCCTAAAAACAGTATGTCGCCCTTGGGTGTGGAAAATGTGGAGAACATCGTCCTTGACCATTGCTCCTTTAGCTGGTCGATGGAGGAGAACATCACCCTCTATGACAACAACAATACCACTACCCAGTGGTGCATATTCTCCGAGGGATTGTATGACTCACGTAACAACAAGGGTAATCGTTCTTACGGAGCCCAGTGGGGTGGAAAACGCAGCACGATGCACCACTGTCTGTTTGCCCATAACAACAGCCGTTCGCCACGCTTTAATGGTGTACGTACAGAGAACCATGATAGGCAGGCAGTCAATGAGTTTACCAATAATGTCATCTACAACTGGGGTAGCGTGAATGCTATCTATGGTGGTGAGAATTCTGCTGGTGGCGAAACAGATTACGACCGCATCTACATGATTAACAACTACTATCGTCCAGGTCCTGCCACCAAGAATGCTACAGGCAGTCGTCGTTACTGGTGTTCTGCCAGTGGAGGCACCATCAATGATGTGGGACAGTGGTATCTGAAAGGAAACAAGTTTGAACTGAGCAGCAAATGGGCTCCATCAGCCAATATCTGGAAGGACGAGGAGTTGCAGAAGGTCAACGATGACAACTTCTATGGCTTTGTCAGCAACAATTCCTCACGAGCCATGAACTTCTGGTCACTCTCACCCTCGCAGGCATTGGCAGACAAGGCACTGCTCACAGAGCCCGTTGCAGGAGAACTCACTTATACCACTTACGAGACAGCTGATGAGGCCTTTAAGAAAGTCACTAGTCAGGCTGGTGCCTCGCTGCCACGCTATGACGAGGTCGACGCACGCATTCTCGCTGAGGCTGCTGGCACCATCGACCCACAGTTCGGAGGTGCCCGTGGTGCCAAGTTGGGCATCATCGACTCGCCCTACGACATTACGCTTCAGTCGCACGACGACTTTGCAGCACTTTACGAAGGCGACAATGCCTCAGATAATAAGGAAATCGATGTCACCTGCTATCCCCGTCTCCAGATGGACGACACCGACTGCGCTGTAGTCGATACCGATGGCGACGGACTGCCCGACGCTTACGAAACCTCTGTGGGCTTGAACCTCAATGATGCCAGTGATGGCATGAAGCTGACTGCCAGCGGATACAGCAATTTGGAGCTGTTCCTCAATGGTGTGGCTGACGGACAAATTGACGCCAAACTCTACACCAAGCATCAGCCCGGTGGCGGCACCTTTACTTCCTTCAATGCCGTTGTGGGCGAGGGTGAGACCTATCAGACTATCCAGGCAGCCATTGATGCTGCTCCCAGCGACGCTACACCTTATTATATATTTATAAAGAAAGGTACTTACGAAGGTCATGTTCAGATTAATCGCCAGAATGTCCACCTGATGGGTCAGTCGCGCGACAATACCATTATCTCGTGGAATAAGATAGCTGCTGAGGGTAACGTTGATAATACCTCAACCATCAATGTGACAGCCAATGATGCTTCGTTCGACAATCTGACTATCCGCAACACACGTACCAATGAAGGTCAGGCACTGGCACTCTATACCAAGGCAGACCGCATCATCATAACCAACTGTAATCTAGAAGGTTGGCAGGACACCTATCGTACGGGTAAGGACGGACATCGCCATCTGGTGCGTAATAGCAAGGTTACTGGTACTACCGACTTTATTTATGGTGCTGGCGAGGCCTTCTTCGACGATGTTACCCTGCATGTTCTGCGTACCTCGAACGTCATAGTGGCTCCAGACCATATCTCTCCCAACTATGGCTATGTGTTCCGCAATGCTACCATTACCGCTGCCCAGTCGGGCTCTACTACTGCATTGGGACGCCCTTGGGGCAATACGCCTAAGGTAGCCTTCATCAACACCCAGCTGACTAGCGGTGTCAGCATCACCGCTCAGGGTTGGAACGATATGGATGGACTGCCCTCGCAGATGGCTGAATATAACACGATGGATGCCAGTGGCAATGTTGTTGACCTGAGTCAGCGCAAGACTTCGTTCAAGAATGAAGCAGGAACCACCAAGGCCAGCAAGGCCGTGTTGACACCTGTCGAAGTGAATAGCTATCAACTCGACTATATGTTGCGTGGATCAGATGGCTGGGATGCCGACTGGCAGGGCTTCATTCTGCCAGCCCCCACGCTCAGCGTTAATGGTAATACGGTGTCGTGGAGCGATCCTACAGGCTTTGCCCAGTCGTATCTGGTTGTGGCCGACGATGTGGCTACCATCACCACCAATACCTCTGCTACAGGCAGTCATGTCACCGTGCAGGCCATCAGTGCGTATGGCGTTTGTGGCGAAATGGCATCTTCAGGCAGCCCGTCAGGCATTGCGCTACCCACCGCCTCTGCCCCAGTCGTTCGTCGCGAGTACTTCACGCCCGACGGACGCCAAGTGTCGCGTTTGCAGCATGGAATAAACGTGATTCGTGAAACACTGTCGGATGGTACGACACGCACCACAAAAGTTGTCTGCAAATAAAGAAAGAGATGAGAAAGATACTGATATCATTCGGTCTCATCTGTTCAACCACGCTGTTGGCACAGAAGATTGACTTCGACTTTCCTGGTAAGGCGAATCCAGACAAGCATACCGAGGTGGGGTTCACCTCATGGGAAGTAGGGCGAGTAGCATCAGACAGCAAGACCTTTGACAATGGTGTTACCATCACGCTGACACCAGGTGGAGCTGCCACATCGTTGGGCAGCAACTGGAGCAAGCAGGATGTGGAAACCAATAAGCTAAAGCTGATTGGCGAGCATGTGCTGGTGACTAATCTGGAGAATGGCAACTTGACCGTTATTAATGACAAGTCGACCTCGCTGACCCTGACCATTGAGGGGCTGACACCAGGAGAGCATACCCTAAGGGCCTACCATAACAATTCGGACAAGAATCAGGTACAGCCCGACTTTGATGTCAGCGTAAACGGACAGGTAGTCGCCACAGACCAGAAGATGACCTCGTCGGCACGGAGTGTGAACGAGGCTGGGCAGTCGTTTGTCAGCTTTACAGCCACTGAGGGACAGCCTGTTGTCGTTACCTATACTACTCGCCTAAAGGAGGGGGAGAGTTATACCAGTACACGAATGTTGATTTGTGGCTTGGAGTTTGACGTGGCTGCTATTGCCGCCACTGATCCGCAACCTGCTCACATGGACTTTCATGCGGGTACAGACGATGGTACTGTCCATTTCTCATGGAAGGCTCCCGAGGGCATTACCAAGCACAAACTCGTATTGGGTACTGACGAGAACGACGTTGCCACCTCTACCAATTATGAATACGAGGGCGCTGCTACGGAATACACCAAGACAGGGCTGTACTCTCTGCAGACCTACTACTGGCGTGTTGACGAGGTGGACGACAATGGTACCGTACATAAGGGTAATGTGTGGAGTTTCAAGCCCCGTCAACTGGCATTTCCTGGTGCTGAGGGCTATGGACGTTATGCCAATGGTGGACGAGGGGGCATTGTCTATCACGTCACCAGCCTCAGCGGTGGAAGGGAGCCTGGTACACTACTCTATGGTCTGATGGATATTGATGCCCCCCACTATGTTGTGTTCGACGTGAGTGGTATCATAGAACTGGACTTTAACGCGCACTTCACCAAGTCTAACATCACCATAGCCGGACAGACGGCACCAGGCAAGGGCGTCTGCATCAAAGCTTCGAACATAGGACTGGGCTCGGATGTAATTTGTCGCCACATGCGTTTCAAACGAGGATTGGGTGTCTATGGTGAGAATACTGGCAATGCGTTGGGTGCAGGTAATGACCATACGATTCTCGACCACACCACAGCGGCATGGGGCAGTGACGAGACATTCTCCAGTCGTGGAGCCAAAAATATCACCTTCCAATACTCGATGATTACTGAGGCCCTGGGTATTACGGGGCATAAGAACTACGAAGATGGCAAGAATCACGGCTTTGCCGCTACAATCGGTGGTAGCGTGGGCACATTCAGCCATAATTTGTTGGTTAACTGTCAGGGACGCAACTGGTCGATGGGTGGTGGACTCGATGGTGCAGGCAATGCTGCTGGCGAGTTGGATATGTTCAATAACGTGTGCTACAACTGGGGCGGGCGTACTACTGATGGTGGTGCCCGTCTGATGCAGTTCGTCAACAACTATTATAAAATGGGTGAGGCCTCGTCAAACAAGTACCTGTTTACTGCCCAGAACGAAGACTTTGACCATCGCTCACAGTTTGCCTATGTCAGTGGTAATATCCGTGAAAATAAGAACCATACGCTGACTGAAGACAAAAAGGGAGAAACCTATAGGGCTACGGGTCCTGAACCTGAGTTGACGTGGTACGACGCTCCGTTCTTTACGTCCTATGCTACCATCCATTCTGCCAAGGAAGCCTTCAAGATTGTAACCAGCGATGCGGGTGCCACGATGCCCATGCGTGACGATCATCATCTGCGTAACATCCAGGAGACGCTGAAGGGTACGTGGACCTATATAGGTAGTCGTTCGGGTATCAAGGGTGAGATAGACCACGAGGACGATGCTGGTGGCTGGGAGAACTATCCTGAGGAACATCGTGATGCCAATTGGGATGCTGACCAAGACGGTATGCCTGACTGGTGGGAACAGATGGTTGGCAGCAATGCTAGTGTGGCAAACCAAAACGATGACCCAGACCATGATGGCTGGACGCTGTTGGAAGACTATCTTGAATTCATGGCCCATCCGTATGTGATAGTAGGACACGGTGCCACAGGCACAATGGACGTGAAGCCATACTTTACCGGTTTTTATGGACAGAACGCTAATTATGACAAAGTTACTCCAGCTTATACAGTGACTGCTGAGAGCAGTTTGTTTACAACTGCTATCAATGGTTCAGAACTGAATGTCGTTGCGGGTCAGAATGCTGGTTTTGGCTATGTCAATGTAACTGTCGACGATGGTGAGACCCAATGGACACAGCGCTTTGGCGTAGCCGTAAGCAGTGCTGCTACAGGAGTTCAAACCATTAATCATACCCCTCAGTACAAGGATCCCACCTTCTATGACCTGCAGGGCCGTAGGCTGAGTGAGCTAAAGAAAGGTGGAGTCTACATCCAGAATGGCAAGAAGATAATAGTGAAGTAATTGATACGATAATTGATGCAAATGAAGAAGATAGTGACCTTTTTTGTTGCCCTGACGGTAATAGCCTTAGACAGTCTGGCACAGACGCTGGCCTTCCCAACGGCTGAGGGCTTTGGCAAGTATGCCTCGGGCGGACGCGGGGGCAAAGTGGTCGAGGTGACGAATCTCAACGATGCTGGCGAGGGCTCTTTGCGCTGGGCACTGACGGAGGCGGGTCGCGAGAATGCCACCATCGTGTTCCGCGTCAGAGGCATCATCGACATCGGCCCTGATCCGCAGCGTAAGCACGAACGTTCCATCCGCGCCAAACTGAAGAACGTGACCATTGCTGGTCAGACAGCCCCTGGCGAGGGCATCCTGCTACGTGGTGGAAAGCTGAACCTGGGCGGTTCCGAGAATGTCATCATTCGCAACATCCGTTCGCGACTGGGTACCATTGGTGACCCAGCGAAGTCAAAGAAAGAAAATTTCATCGAAGGTGGCGCCATTGGCATCGAGAATGCCCGCAACATCATCATCGACCACTGCTGCTTTGGCTGGAGTGGCGAGGAGAATGTCACCATGTACGACAACCACTATACCACTCTTCAGTGGTGCATCATTCACGAGGGACTCCATGACGCAGGCCACAAGAAGGGTGTTCGCGGCTATGGTTGTCAGTGGGGCGGCTCGCCTGCTACGTTCCATCACAACCTGCTGGCCCACAACGACAGTCGTTCGCCACGCATCAATGGTGCCTCGAATCCCAAGGGCGACCGCAATGTCTTCCTGGAATACCAGAACAACGTGAACTTCAACTGGGGCCGTCGCAATTCCTGCTATGGTGGCGAGAACGAGGCTGGCGAGGGTAGCACGCACGAGTGCAACTTCGTGGGCAACTACTACAAGCCCGGTCCTGCCCATCCCGACGATAATGTGTTCATCGAGTTGAGCAATGCCCGCAAGGGCAAACAGCTTACGTCGCCTTCCCGTTGGTATATGAACGGCAACGTGATGGAGGGTGTGAAGGCGCGCGACAGCTGGGCACTCGTCAGCAATCAGACGGGCTTCACTATTGACCAACAGAAGTCCATGCAACGCCTGCAAACGGCTGACTATCAGCCTTATCTCACCAAGGCAGAATCCGCCAAGAAGGCCTATAAGAAAGTGCTGGCGAAAGCAGGCACTATTCATCGCGACGCCGTCGAACGCCGAATCATCGAGGATGTGCGCAGCGGAAAACCCCGATATCAAGGCCAGTCAGCCCATAAACCAGGCATCATCGATTCGCCAGCCGATGCGGAAGGCTGGCCGCAATATGCTGATGCACAACCTGTTGCCGACAACGACCACGACGGCATGGCCGACGAGTGGGAGCGTGCCCACGGGCTGAATCCCAACGTTCCAGACGACCGCAACAAGGTGATCTCAAAAGCCGGATACACCGCCCTTGAGGTCTATCTGAATTCCCTTATGGGAGAGTAGGGAGAGTAACAATAAGACAATTTATTATCAACATGAAACATAGACTAGCATTACTTTTTTTGACCTTCTTTACTCTCTCGGTTCAGGCTGAGGAAATTGTCGACATCTCGTCGAAATTTACGTATTGTTGGGGAAAATCAGAAAGCTTTACCCGCAATGCTGACGGTAGTATCACATTTTACGGACAACAATGGGGCGGCCTGGTGGCTTGGTTTGGCGACGAGGACTGGTCGGAATATAGTCAGTTGGTGTTCGAACTGGCTGAGCCTTCACCTTGTGCCGTACAGCCCTTGGTGCTCTATCCCGAAGGCGTGGACAATGATCATCATTACATGGAGACGGGTACGACAAAAGCCTTTGTCGAACTGTCGGAGAACAAACGGCAGCATGTCACGCAGGTGGCCTTTCAGACCAGCAAGCCTGCAACAGTTGTCATCACGCGCATCTATTTGGTCAAGGCACCTATGCAGGACTATGGCGAGCAGAAAGGCCAGCTGCGCATCAACGAACTGATGCAGTCGAACATCGATTGTATCATGGACGATCTGAACGACTTCCCCGACTCGTGGGTAGAACTGTATAACAGCGGCCCGACGCCCGTCAACCTGCGACGTTACAGGTTGGGTCTGACAAACGATGTCAACACGGCCTGGCAGTTGCCTATGCAGGTCCTGGAGGCTGGCCAGTATGCCGTGGTCTATTGTGACAAGGTGGGCAACAAACTGCACACCGACTATCGGTTGGACTCTGGCAAGGGCGGTTCCGTCTATCTGTTTTTCGATGGCGAAGTGGACGACAAGCGCGAGAACATTGAAAAACAACCTGCTCCCAACATTTCGTTAGGCTACAAGACTGAAACCGACCTGTCGTGGGGCTACCAGTATCAGCCCACGCCCGGAGCAGCCAATTGCGGTACGCTATGTACGAAAAAACAACTGCTGGGTGAACCCGTGTTCAGCCAGAAGGGTAGGGTACTGACCAGTGCTGAAACGCTACAGCTTCAGCTGTCGCTGCCCGATGGCTCACCCGAAGGTGCCGTGATTCGCTATACGCTGAATGGTAGCGAACCCACGACCAACAGCCCTGTTTATACGGCTCCCCTGACCATCAATCATACGATGACGGTGCGTGCTACGACCTTCTGCGACGGATACCTGTCGCCTCGCAGTGCCACGCAGTCGTACATCTTCCTGGGTCGCGACATGACGCTGCCTGTCATTTCGCTGGTGATGGACGGCCACTATTGGTACGATTCGCAGATTGGCATCCTGCCCAACAACACTTCCGACAAGCGCAACGACTGGCGACGCCCTGTCAATATCGAGTTTTTTGAGACGCCCAACAGCGACAGCCAACTCAACCAGTTGGGCGAGACGCGCGTGCAGGGAGGTGCGTCACGAGGTGCCAAACTGAAGTCGCTGGCTGTCTATGCCAACAAGCGTTTTGGCGAGAAACGCCTGTCCTACGAGTTCTTCCCCGACCAGCGTCCTGGCGATACGGAGTTCAAGTCGCTCGTGTTGCGTAATGCGGGTAACGATTTCGACTATCTCCTGATGCGCGATGCCGTCATCCAGCGCACGGTGGCCCAGCATGTTGACCTCGACTGGCAGGCCTGGCGCCCGGCCATCGTCTTTAAGAATGGCGTGTATAAGGGCATTCTCAACATCCGCGAGCGTTCCAACGAGGACAATATCTATACCCACTACGACAAGCTCGAGGATCTTGACATGATCGAGAACTGGTATGACTTGAAAGAGGGCGACTGGGAGAACTTCAATCGTTTCAAGGCTTTCTATCAGGAGACGGGGCACACGCTGGCAGAATACGAACAATGGATGGACTGTACGGAGTTTGCCAACCTCATGATAATGAACCTCTATTACAGCAACCGCGATTTCCCAGGCAACAACATCGTCCTTTGGCGACCCCGTACCGAGGGTGGTCGTTGGCGCTTTATCGCCAAGGATACCGACTTCGGACTGGGACTCTATGGCCATTCGTCTAGCTACAACACCATTGCCTGGATTAACAATCACGATTATGACCCGTCTACCAACTGGGCCAATGGCGAGAATGAGACCATGCTATTCCGCCATCTGATGGACGACGCAGGGTTCCGTCAGCTGTTCCTCGAGCGCGCTGCCGTCTATATGGGCGACTTCCTGAACGAGCGCGGCACCCGTTCCGTCTGGGATCCGATGGTCGACATGATCAAACAGGAGTTCCCCTACCACAAAAAGGCTGTCAGTGGCTGGGTCAACTATGACAATGAGTTGAAGAACGCCCGTCGTTGGGTGGCCGAGCGTACGGCACATTTCTATCAGCAACTGGCTGACTACTACCACTACGGCACGCCTACTGCGCTGACTGTCAACAAGTCAATTCCGTCTGACAAGCTGGCTGGCATTACCGTTAGCATCAACAATATTCCCTTGAGCCAGCCCCTCTTCGACGGGAAGTTCTTTGCGGGGCGTGACGTGGTGTTGCGCGCACAAGGTGGTGAACAGCCCGTGAAAGGCTGGCAGATCGTTCAGGTGAACAACGACGGTTCGACGACGGAGAACGTAGTCGAAGGCGAGCAGTATACTTTCACGATGCCTTCGTGTAAGTTGCTTACAGTGAATGCGTTGTTGGAAACTTCAGGTGTGCATACCATCAAGGTTTCCGACCCGTCGTCTGATGCATGGTACACCCTTGATGGGCGCCGCTTGAGTGGTCGCCCGCAGCAGCGAGGCCTTTACATCCACGCAGGTCGGAAGACAGTTGTCTCTCAACTCTAAACTCTAAACTCTCAACTTTATATGGTAATCTCCCCCGAGCCGTAGCAGCGGTGGTGCTGGGCATCGTAGACGGCGCAGAATTGTCCGGGTGCCACGCCATGAATGGGTGCTGCGGCATGTACCATGTATCTGCCGTCCTCCATTGTTTCCAGTCGCGCTGGCAGGTATTCAGGTGTATGACGTATCTTCAATGTGATGTCCGTTGGTGGCAACACGCCGTTGATGCTGTGGAAGTCGCGGATGGGGAAGTCCTGCTTGTAGGCCGTCTCGGGGTCGTAGCCGTGCGACACGTAGATGATGTTCTGCTCCGTGTCCTTCTTCACGACAAACCACGGGCCGCCACCCAGTCCCATGCCCTTGCGCTGGCCGATGGTGTGAAACCAGTGGCCTTTGTGCTGCCCTATCTTCTTGCCTGTCTCCAGCTCAACAACGTCGCCAGGCAGTTCGCCCAGATAGCGACGGATGTAGTCGTTATAGTTGATTTTCCCTAAGAAACAGATGCCCTGCGAGTCGCGTCGGTGGGCGGGTGCCAGGTGTTCGCGCTCGGCAATCTCGCGCACCTCCTCCTTCATCATGTGGCCAATGGGAAACAGCGCCTTCTCCAACTGCCAGTCGTAAATCTGCGCCAGGAAGTCCGTCTGGTCCTTCACTGGGTCCGGACTGGTGCAAAGCCATTTCAGCTTTTGGCTTTTGGCTTTTGGCTTTTGGCTAACAGCTAACTGCCAATCGCTAATAGCTTCCTCCTCAGTCGTCGCATAGTGTCCTGTGGCGATGAGGTCGTAGTCGTGGCCGCGCTTCTCGTGGAATGCGCCGAACTTAATCAGGCGGTTGCACATCACGTCGGGGTTGGGCGTCAGTCCCGCGCGTACCTTGTCCATCGTGTATTTCGTCACTTGGTCCCAATATTCCTTGTGGCAGTCGATGACTTCCAGCCTGCAGCCGTACTTATGGCTCACAGCGGTGGCCATCTCCAGGTCCTCCTCGCTCGAGCAGTCCCACTCTTCTTCCTCCTCGGGTCCAATCTTAATGTAGAAACAGTCGGGCTGCAACCCCTGGCGCACCAGTTCGTAGAGCACCACGCTCGAGTCCACACCCCCACTCAGCAATACGGCAATCTTCTTGTCTTTCAAATCCATGATGCAAAGATAGTGCAAAATTTCGATTAAGCGAAGGAAATGAGAATATATTTTCATTTCTGAGCGTGAGAAAGTTGATTAAATCGAACGAAAAACCAAATTAATTTGAGTTTTTCTGAGATGCCGCCATTGCAACGCCACACTTTGAATGCGAAGCCACACTCATACCTTCAGGTGTGAGAACCTTTAGGTCAAAGAATCTTCTCCCCGTTTTTAGCAACACGGCTTTTCTCTGGCAGAGAAACGGCCTCTCGCTATTAGAGAAACGGTGACGTGTGGCGTTGCGAACGGGTATATGCCTACACGTTGCCACCCGCTTTTTGTTCAGATAGTTCCTTTCAGGGTACAAACCCCGTCCGTGTCGGGTGCGAAAGCCGTTGTGGGAGGGACTGAGAAGCCTTCTCGCAACCGTTTGCGTTAGCCCAAACAACCGTTTGCGCCTACGCAAACGACCGTTCGCGTATACGCAAAAGCTATTCTCGGATTTTTGCAGGGGGCACTGTTGGGGCGGGGTTGTGGCTATGTTTTTAGCAAACATAGCCCCCCAAAAAACGCCTTTATACAAAGGGGTTCCCAGAGAAAGGGGCGCGGGGGGCTATGTTTTTTTCTTTTTATTCTTATATATATAAAAACACTAACCCCGAAGTATGCCATAGGAAGGCGAGCCGAATTTCCGCCTCAGGCAGTGATTTCAACAGATGGCGATGATTTGCCTGCCCGATTTCTTGTATAATTCATTTTTATTCCCTACATTTTCCAAATACAAATTGATAAAAACTCTTTTTTAATTTATTTTCCGTAATTTCGCAATATGAAAGCAAAAATTGCTGAAGGAAAGCGGTAGAAAGTATTCGTTTAGCAGGAAGAATTATCATCTGTTGGAAATAAAGACTAGCGATAAGACATCAGGGACTGGGACTCTGTCTCAAGGGAAAATCATTGGGGCCCGTCTTCGCGACGCAAGACGGAAGAGAAGGACGTGATGGTGAAGGTGGTGGTTAACCTGATCAACCAGAGGAATTGATTAAATAACAGAAAAAAATTTGGAAATCTCGAATATATTGTCTACCTTTGCAGCAAACTTAAAGGTACACAGGGTGACAGGCACCGTGTGAGCGCATCAAAATGATTATCAACCCTAAAAAACTGAAAAATGGAGAACAAGGAGTTTGCCTTTAAGGGCATGGTAGTGAATGGTTTTGTGATGTTGTTCGTGAACTTTGTCGTGCTGGCATTGGCCATCTGGGGCATCGTAGAGAGCGTCATTCTGCTGAACGACAGCGATGGGGCACTGGGTGGCTGGCTGTTGGCCGGATGCTGTGTGCTGCTGGTGGTGAACATCATCATGTGGTGTGGCTTTATGATGCTGGAGCCCAACGAGGCGCGCGCACTGACGTGGTTCGGAAAATATTCCGGCACATTCACGCAGGCGGGATACTACTGGATTAACCCGTTCTATGGTATGAAGAAGGTGTCGCTGCGTGCCCGCAACCTGGACGCTGAACCCATCAAAGTGAACGATAAGACGGGCAACCCGGTGATGATTGGTCTGGTGCTGGTGTGGAAGCTGAAGGATACGTATAAGGCGCTGTTTGAGGTGGATTCGCAGACGATGGCTTCCACGGCCCAGGGACAGGTTGGTGGCGACGTGCGCTCAATCATGAATGCATTGGAGCGTTTCGTACGCGTGCAGAGCGATGCTGCCCTGCGTCAGGTGGCCGGACAGTATGCCTACGACGATGAAGATAATAAAACCAATGAGCTGACCCTGCGTGGTGGTGGCGAGGAGATTAACGACCAGCTGGAGCAGAAACTGAACGAGCGTCTGGCACTGGCAGGCATCGAGGTCGTGGAGGCTCGCATTAACTACCTGGCCTATGCTCCGGAAATCGCTGCCGTGATGCTGCGTCGCCAGCAGGCGTCGGCAATCATTACTGCGCGCGAGAAGATTGTGGAGGGTGCGGTGTCGATGGTGAAGATGGCGCTGGACAAGCTGAAGGACGAGCAGGTGGTGAACCTGGACGACGAGAAGAAGGCTGCAATGGTGTCGAACCTGCTCGTGGTTCTGTGTGGTGACGACTCGGCACAGCCAGTCGTAAACACTGGGGATATTAGGTGAGAGATAAGAGTTTAGTGTAAAAAACAATGATGAAGATATTCCAAAGTTCGGTATTCAGGGCGCTGTGCGCCATCGTGATTGGCGTGTTGCTGGTGAAATTTCCACAGGACGGTGTGACGTGGCTGACGATGGCCATCGGGGCGCTGTTCCTGTTGTCGGGCATCATTGCCCTGATAGCCTATTGGCAGGCCAAGCGGCATGCTGGCGAATATACCATTACCGACCAGCAGGGTCGCGTGGTCAGGGGCGGACAGCCTACGTTCCCCATCGTGGGGGCAGGCAGTGTGATATTGGGACTGGTGCTGACGTTGTCGCCTAACGCCTTCGTGAACGGACTGATGTATATGCTGGCAGCGGTGCTGATTCTGGGTGGCGTGACGCAGCTGATGGCGCTGGTGGCAGCACGCAGGCTGGGCAGCATTCCTTTCGGCTACTGGGTGATGCCGTCAGTGATTCTGCTGATGGGACTGTATGTCATTCTGAAACCCTCGGAGTCGGCCAGCACGTCGCTGATGGTGCTGGGATGGTGCTCGATGGTGTATGGCGTGATAGAACTGGTGAACGCGCTGAAGATTTACCGTGTGCGTAAAGCGTCGGAGGGTAGGGAAGTTAAAGAAATTAGCGAAGTTAAAGAAGTTAGGGAAGTTGGAGAAGTTAAAGAAGTAGCCCCTGAAATCTCAGAGGCTACGGAAGTATCGGGAAATACTGAATATTCAGAGTATACTGAAGTTACGGAATAATCAGACGTTGGTGACGATGCCCTCGATGTAAGTTCGGAGGATGTGGATACCGGTCTTGTTGTCGCCCCCGGAGGGGATGATTAGGTCGGCGTACTGCTTGGTGGGCTCGATGAACTGGTCGTGCATGGGCTTGAGCACACGCTCGTAGCGCTCGAGGACCTGGTCGACGGTGCGTCCGCGCTCCACCACGTCGCGACGGATGTTGCGGATGAGTCGCACGTCGGAATCGGTATCGACGAAAATCTTCAAATCCATCATGTCGCGCAGTTTCTTGTAGTGCAGCGTCATGATACCCTCAAGAATGATGACGGGCTTGGGCTCGACGTGTATCGTCTCAGGCAGACGGTTGGAGATGATGTATGAATAGGTAGGCTGCTCGATGGCCTGCCCATTTTTCAGCATCTTGATATGCTCCGTCAGCAGCTTCCAGTCGAAGGCATCAGGATGGTCGAAATTGATGGCACGGCGCTCTTCGTCGGTCATGCCCGTCGTGTCGTTATAGTACGAGTCGAGGGGTACGATGGCAGCGCAATGGGGCGGCAGTGCCTGAGCGATTTTCTTGACGACGGTGGTCTTTCCAGATCCGGTTCCGCCAGCGATTCCGATGATAGTCACCTTAATTTACTATTTGACGATTTACTATTTACGATTTATTTGGCGATTTACTATTTGCCGATTGACTATTTCTGCTCCTTGACGAGATAGACGAGGGTGGGGAGGTGGTCGCTATATCCGTCGAGCCAGACACCACCGGCATGTGTGCGCAGCGTGTTGCCCTTGTAGTTGCCCTCCTGTTGGAACAGGTAGTCGCGACGGAAGATCTGTGGCTGGTAGTACTTCAGCGTCGAGAAGTCGCGCTTGCCAGGCATGTTCAGCAATGACTTGGAGAGGATGATCTGGTCGAAGAGGTTCCACGAGCCGCCATAGGTCAGCGTGCCTGTGCCGCTGGCGTGGATGTTCCAGAAGGGGTTGAAGAGTCCGCCGTCCTCGACATCGGCAATCTCGCGACGGGCACCCAGTGCTTCGGACATGGAAGCATCGGCAGGGTCGTCGTTCATATCACCCATGATGATAATCTTCACGTTGGGGTCGTCGCGAAGCAGCGAGTCCTTCACGACGCGGATCTGCTTGCCACCCAGCTCGCGATAGTAAGAGGTGGCACCACGTGAAGGCAGGTGGTTGACGATGATGGTGAGGTGCTCGTCGGCCAGTGTACCGCTGACAACGAGGAAACCACGCGTGGCACGGTTCTTCTCGATGTCTTCCTGGCGCTCATATATATAAGGTACTAGCTTGACGTCGCGAACGGTGAACAGGGCGGGGTTGTAGACCAGTCCGCAGTCGACGCCGCGCTGGTCGGGACCTTCAATATGTACGAACTGGAAGTTACGACGCTTCAGGGGCTCCTGCTCGCAAAGGTCGGTGAGACACTTCGCATTCTCGACTTCGGAGACACCGATGGCAGCACAGCCCACGAGGGGCAGTTTGTCGGTTCCCATGTCGGCCAGCACGCGCGCCATGTTGCGCAACTTGTGGGTATACTTCATGCCCGTCCACTTGTTGCGGCCATCGGGCAGGTACTCGTAGTCGTTGTGACCTACATCGTGACAGGTGTCAAAAAGGTTTTCAAGGTTATAAAAACCAATGGCATAAACTGAGAATTTTCTCTCCTGAGCCTGGGCATTCATCGTTCCCACCAGGAACATGATTGCAATAATTGATAACAGTTTTTTCATAATAGTTTCAGATTTTTGTGGCGAAGATAGTGATATTTTTTCGAAAAATCAAATTTTTCACAAAAAAAATACAAAAGATGTATGTTTTTTACATTTTATTTATTATCTTTGCAGCAATATTACAAATAACTAACTAAAAACTGACTTATGCAGAAAAAGGTGAAATTAACAGTGATGGCACTATTCATCGTAGCAACGGCGCTGGCTCAGACTGAACAACCCAAGCAGACTGAGGCCCAGGAAGACGTTGTCAGCGAGGAGGCCTTCACCTTTACGGAAGCTCAGTTGGGTGACGACGATGACATGTCGCAGAACGTGTCCATCATCTCGTCGAATCAGAACATCTACGCTTCAACGGTAGGTTTTCTCTTCAGTCCCGCACGTTTCCGTTACCGTGCTTTTAACCAAAAGTACAACGAGATTTACATCAATGGTGTTTCCATGAACGACATGGAGAGCGGACAGTTCCGTTATTCGCTGGTAGGTGGTTTGAACCGCATCACCAACCGAAGCAAGGAGAATGCACTGCCCTTCGAGTTTACCAACTTTGCTATGCCGGGCATGGGTGGTTCAAACAATTTCGACTTCCGACCCAGCAAGATGGCCACAGGACAGTATGCGGCTGTTTCTGGCGCTAACCGTAATTATACGGTACGTGCGCAGTACGCATACAATACCGGTCTGCGTCCTGACGGATGGGCACTCTCGGCCACAGTGACTTATCGCTGGGCCAACATGGAAACGTCGTATGTGCCGGGCACGTTCTACAATTCGCTCTCGTACTACCTTGGTGCCGAGAAGAAGCTGAACGACAGGCACTCCCTTTCGCTCGTCACATGGGGTAACCCCACGGAGCGCGCCGCTCAGGGTCCCTCGACGGACGAAATGTTCTGGATTGCCAATACCTACTTCTACAATCCCAACTGGGGTTACCAGAACGGCAAGAAGCGCAGTGCCCGCGTGGTTACCGATTTTGCTCCCACAGCCTTGCTGACCTGGGACTGGAAGATCGGACAGGACACGAAGCTGACCACCGCATTGTCGGGTCGCTATTCTTATTACAAGACGACGCGCCTGAACTACAACAACAGCGAGAACCCCAAGCCCGACTACTGGAAGAACCTGCCGTCGAGCTACTACGATGTGTGGTATGAGGACGATGTCGCCGGACGCACCGCAGCAGGCTACAATGACTTCTATCGCGCCTGGTCGTACCTGTCGGGTAGTGAGGAAGCTCGCCAGATTCAGTGGGACCGCCTGTACTATGCCAACCAGCAGGGCAATGCCAACGGAAGCGATGCCATGTACTTCATGACAGCCAGGTATAACAACAACATCAACCTGTCGCTGGCATCGACGCTGAACACCAAGCTGGGCAAGAACACCGCGCTGAACGTGGGTCTGCAACTGGCAGCCAACATCAGTCAGAACTATCAGAAGATTGACGATTTGTTGGGAGCCTCCCATGTGAGCAACATCAATACCTATGCACTGGGTAACTACCCCATGGGTGACCCGCACGTGTACTACGACATGCGCAATCCGACAGCAGAGCTTAAGGAGGGCGATAAGTATAGCATGGATTATGACCTGCACACACGCAAAGCCCAGTTGTGGAGCTCGCTGAAGTTCGGCAAGGGCAACTACCAGGGCTTCTTGGCAGGACGCGTCGGTGGTGTGATGATGTATCGCGACGGTAAGATGGAGAACGGTATCGCAGTGGCTCAGGGCAACGGCGTTACCTCGTACGGCAAGAGCGAGACGGGTAAATTCCTGGATGGCGGTGCCAAGCTGGGCATCACGTCGCACACGCTGAGCAAGTATGGCATTACCTGGAACTTTGGCATTGGCTATGAGTTCCGCGCTCCGACTCCCAAGACCGCTTTCGTATCGCCCGAGGTGAACAACGACTTCGTGAGAGACCTGAGAAACGAACGCGTATTCTCGAGCGAGGCTGGCTTGCAGTACGAGACAACTTGGATGAAGGCCAACATCGGCGGTTACTTCAGTCGCATCAACAATGCTACCGAGTGGCAGCAGTTCTTCGACGACGATGCCTGCTCGTTCACCTACGTGTCAATGACAGACATCCAGAAAGAATACTACGGACTGGAATGGGGTGTGAAATTCAAGATTACTCCTTCTATCAGCATCAAGACGCTGGGTACCGTCAGCGACGCCTTGAACATGAACAACGCCAAGGCCATCTATATGAAGTCGACGGAAGGAACATATCATAATGATATAGTATATAATAAGAACATGCGCGAAGCTGGTACACCGCTGACGGCACTCAACCTGACACTGAGCTATAACGCCAAGGGATGGTTCATCGACGTCATGGGTAACTACTACGACCGCATCTATCTCTCGTACTCGCCCTCGTACCGTTACGGTTCGACACTGCTGAACCGCCAGAAGTCGTACGAGAACAGCGGCATCGAGGCTGAGAAGGTCTTCGAGACCACTGCCACTGGCGAAAAGGTGCTGCTCGATCAGGCTGTAGCACAGGCTAAGGGCAGGGGCGGATTTATGCTCGACCTGTCGATCGGTAAGAGCATCCGTATGAAGAAGGGACAGCTCTCAGTGAACTTCTCGGTGACCAACGTGCTGAACAATAGAAGAATAGTGACTGGCGGTTTCGAACAGAGCCGAAGCAACTATTCGGTCAACTCTACCACTGGCGACGTAGGCAGCACACGTGTCTACAAGTTCAACCGCAACCCGTATAAGTTCTACTCGTACGGAATCAATGGTATGCTGAACATCGGTTATAGATTCTAAATAATGCAGACGATTATGAAAACCAAGAAATATATTCTCTTTGCACTGGCAGTTCTCGGACTGGCCACATCGTGCCAAGACAAGGATTGGGATACGCCTCCATCGGAGAAGGGTATGGAGGCCTATGGCAATAAGTATTTGCAGGAAACCAATGTGAAGACCATTGCCGAGGTAATAGCCCTATATAGTAATGAGATTAACAACAACTCGCTGAAGGAAGTGAAGCAGCCCATGCAGATCAAGGGTATCGTTACGGGTAACGACGAGGGTGGAAATATCTATAGCGCCCTCTATCTCCAGGACAATACGGGAGCCATCGTGCTCAGCATCTCGCAGAGCGGACTCTACGGCGCCTTCCCCGTGGGACAGACGGTGCTCGTGGAACTTCAGGGACTCTATGTTGGAGGATACGGCAAGCAGCCACAGATTGGTACGACCTATACCAATCCGAACAAGGAGGGTGCTACGCCCCAGGTGGGTCGTATGAGCCGTTACATCTGGAAAGACCACTACAAACTGTTGTCGCCCATTCCTGGCCTGATGGTGACGCCCATCGAGGCGAAGTGGAACTTCAACCTGCTTGACATTTCCAAGGATGCCGGTAAGCTGGTAACCCTGAAGGGTGTCACGCTGGCAGAGGCTGACGGCAAGGCTGTGTTTGCACCCAGCGATGGTAGCGTATCGCTTTACGGCGGTTGTGCCCACCGCGTCATCAGTGGACTGAGCAACGTCGTAGTGCGCACTAGTACTTATGCTGACTTCGCACAGCGTCTTCTGCCTACCACACGTGTCGACATCACTGGTGTGGCTGCCCGCTACAACGACACGTGGCAGATTATGATGCGTACGGAAAAGGACATCGTCGAGTCGACGACGGAGCCCGCTCCCGTGGCAACGCCCGAAGGATCTGGCACACTGGCTGATCCATACAACGTAGCCGCTGTGACACAACTTACCAAGTCGCTGCCTGCAGATGGTACTAAGAACAATATCTACACCAAGGGATATATCGTCAGCGTGAGTGATATCGATACCAGCGGATCGTATGGCAATGCCACTTATCTGATTTCCGACCGCAAGGACGGAGCAACGGGTTCGTTCCAGGTGTATCGTGGCTTTGGACTGAACGGTGAGAAGTTCAACAAGGATGGTGCCACCATTATCAAGGCTGGTGACGAGGTTGTCATCAAGGGTAATGTGGTCAACTACAAGGGTAATACCCCGCAGTATGCTCAGGGAAGTACGATAGTGTCCATTAAGTAAGAACAGAAGAAATAACTAAAACATAAAAGATATGAAAAGAATAGCTTATTATCTGACTGTGCTGGCCTTAGCGGTCTTCACATTCACCAGCTGCGAGGATGTCCCCTCTCCGTTCGGACAAATCGTGGCTCCTAAAACAGATGACGTCGTAGTCGTCGAACCTTCGGGAACCGGTACACAGGCAGACCCGTTCAACGTAGCAGGTGTCATCGAATATCTCGGTGGACTGGGCGCTGACGTTCCATCTCCCAACGAAGTCTATATCGTGGGTTATATCACCTCGATTACTGAGACCTTTGGTACTCAGTATGGTAATGCAACCTTCGAGATTTCGGATTCACAAGAGGGTGGAAACAAGTTCCTCTGCTATCGTGTGCTCTATCTGGGCAACCAGAAGTACAGCGATCCGTCAGCCACGAACATCAAGGAGGGCGACAAGGTGGTTATCTGCGGTAAGGTGGTTAACTACAAGGGTAACACGCCTGAGACACAAGCCAATGGCGCTTATGTGTACTCCATCAACGGCACTGGTGGCGGTGGCGGCGGTGGTACCACCACAACGACTTTAGGTACGAAGGATGCTCCTATCACCGTTACCAAGGCATTGGAGTATATCGCTGCTCTGGAAGACAACGGTACCACGAAGGAAGATGCTTATGTTACTGGTAAGATTACCAAGATTAAGACTTCTGATGCCAATATTGCTCAGTATAAGAACATCGATTATGTCATCTCTGATGGTAAGGGTGAACTGACCGTGTTCCGCGGCAAGAATCTGGATAATACCGACTTTACAGCTGCTGGACAGATCAACGTAGGCGACGAGGTGGTTGTATTTGGTAAACTGACTAAGTATGTGAAGGACGGCAATGTTACTCCTGAGGTTGCTCAGGGCAACTATATCGTCAAGCTGACGAAAGGTGGCGGCGGTGGTGGAACCACAGGTGAAGCCAAGGGTACCGGTACAGCCACCGATCCGTTCAACATCGCAGCAGCTATTGCCAAGTGTAAGGAAATCGGCGAGACTGCTTCTACGGAAAAGTTCTACGTGAAGGGTATCGTCGTTGAAGGCGGTAAGGCTTCTGGTGGTTTTGGTAACGTCACGTTCAAGATGGGTGACAGCAAGGATGCTACAGAGTTGTTCACTGCTTACCAGGTGGCTGGTTCTGACGGTGAGAAGTTGGCTGATGGTTATGAAGTACCTGCTGGTGCTGAAGTGGTTATTTATGGTCCACTGGTGAATTATAAGGGCAATACTCCAGAAACTTCTGGCAAGAGTGCTGCACAGATTGTTACCATCAATGGTAAGAAAACCAACGAAAGTTCTGGTGGCGGCGGTGGTGACGAATCTGGTGCCCCTTCAGGTGACGGCACACAGAGTAGCCCGTTCAATATTGCTGCTGCGATTGCCAAGTGTAAGGAAATAGGATCGACAGTGTCTTCTGAGAAGTTTTATATCAAGGGTATTGTTGTCAATGGAGGCAAGGCCAGTGGCGGTTACGGAAACGTTACGTTTGACATGGGTGATACTAAGGATGCAAAGGATCTCTTCAAGGCTTATCAAGTAGCAGGTACTAATGGTGAAAAATTGGCAGATGGCTATGAGGTTAAGGTTGGTTCTGAAGTGATTATTTATGGTCCTATCTATAATTATAACGGTAAAACGCCTGAGACATCGGGTAAGAGTGCAGCACAGATAGTTACCATCGATGGCAAACCGACAAACGATGGCGGTTCTGGCGGCGGTGGTGGCGGTACCACTAGCGGTGACGAAATTACAGTTGCTATGAATTCCTTTGGACTGGATAATGCAGCAGACTTAACAACACTCACGCTGAGTGATGGTACCAAGCTGACATTTTCTCAAGGGGAAGGCACAAATGGCCCCAAGTATTACAATTCCGGAAATGCAGCTCGCTTGTACATTGGCAACTCAATGACTATTGATGCGGGAAGTAAGAAAATCACAAAGGTGATTATTAATGCCTATGCAGATAACAATGCAAGCTATACTGCAGAAGGCAATGTGTCAGGAAAGGCAGGCAGCCAGACTGTAACTCCGACTCTTAGTGAAACGACTTTCACGTTTAGTGGTTTTAGCAGCTCTACATTAGTCGTTTCCAATAATGCGACAGGTACGGGAGGATCCAAACAACTTCGTATTGTTAGCATGACTATCACTTACGCTAAATAACAATTATCGAATAAACTATTTAGTGGCACTTGGCGTACTTGTCAGGTGCCACTTTTTGTATCATATTTTTTTGCGATAAAGGCTGACACGCTGACACAACCCCAGTAAATAAAGGGCGTGCAGCGTTTTAAAGGGTGGCACACGCTGACACAAGGGTGACACGTTTGAACTTTGCAATAATAAGTTGAATGATATAGTTGCCTCTTGTCTTTAAATTCTCTAGAGAATTTAGTCAATAAGTACCGCTTATTCACAGATAAGTCCCTGGTTTGCTGCTAAATTCTCTCGAGAATTTGAATGATAAACACTGGTTTTGCTTGACGGAGTCACGCTTATGATTCGTTTTAGCCTGCCGCTTGTCGTTTACTTCTGCTAAAAAAAACAATGAAATGGTTGTTGATATCAACTATTTTTTGTACCTTTGCAACTACAAAAACAACTAAACATCAAAAGACAATGAAGAAAACTGCTATTGGCGTCGTTTCATTCCTTATTGTACTGACTATGACGACTACTTCCTGCTCAACTAAGATGGAAACAGTGAAACAAGAACCGATTACCCAGGGTAATCCCTATTTGCCCATGTGGGAACATATTCCCGATGGAGAACCGTATGTGTTTGAAGACCCTGACAATCCTGGTAAGCAGCGCGTCTATATCTATGGTTCGCACGACAATCTGAAGACAATGTACTGCGGACGCGACCAGGTGGTATGGTCTGCGCCTGTGGAAGATTTGAGCCAGTGGCGCTACGACGGAGAAATCCTCGTAGTAGATAAGAATGCCAAGGGCGAACCCTTCGACTCGGCAGGAACCGCTGATGTGCTCTACGCTCCCGATGTGACGCTGGTGACAGACAAGGACGGAAAGAAGACTTATTATCTGTTCCCCAACGACCAGACGGGATTCCGCAACGGACTGATTGCCAAGAGCGACCGTCCTAACGGACCTTTCGAGGTGTGCAACTGGAATGCTGACGACCCCAACAAGGTGGATGGCATCTATGGCTTCGACCCTGCCGTATTTGTCGATGATGACGGACGGGTGTATGGCTATTGGGGCTTCGGACACTCGATGGCAGCAGAGATTGATCCTGCGACGATGTGTACTGTCAAGCCTGGCACGAAAGCTGTCGACGGCATGATATCCGGCTTTGAGGAACCAGGCATCTTCCGCTTCTTCGAGGCTTCCAGCATTCGTAAGGTGAAGGATAAATACATATTTATATATAGTCGCTTCACAGAGGACGGTGAGTTCGGACTGCCTACGTCGAACTACACGCTGGCCTATGCCTATAGCGACAAGCCGTTAGGCCCCTGGACCTATGGCGGTACCATCATCGACGGACGTGCCCGCGAGAAGGACGAACAGGGCAACGTGATTGCCTCTGCAGTGCCCGATGGTAACACGCATGGCTCGATCTGTGAGATTGGCGGGCAGTGGTATGTGTTCTACCACCGTCAGACAGGCACAAACGAATATGCCCGTCAGGCTATGGTGGCTCCCATCACCGTCAAGGTGGAAGAAGGTGCTGGCGGCAAGGTGGAAATCAGCGAGGGCGAATACAACTCGGAAGGTTTTGCGCTGAACGGACTGAACCCCTTCGAGCGCCACTCAGCTGGTATCGCTTGCTGGCTGACGGGACCAAAGCCTGCCGTACACGAATGGCCTAACAATACATTCTACGGCTCGTACGTAGAGGCTTCCTATGGTACTGAGACGAATTTCGATGCACCCTACGATTTGAAGAACAACAGTAACCGCGTGGTGAACAATACTGATGGCAGTATCGTGGGATATAAGTATTTTAACTTCGACAAGACACAGGGTAGGGAAGACGTGCAGCTGGCCTTGCGCCTCGTACCAGAGGGAGTCGATGGTACTATTTCTGTGATGCTTGATCGTCCTTGGACGTCACAGGGCGGAAAAGTGCTGGGAACCATAGAGCTGAAGGCAGACCTGCCTCAAACGTCGACAGAGCTGAAGGTGGCACTGCCAGAACTGAAAGAATTGGCAGGGAAACATGCTATTTTCTTCACTTTCCAGTCGGAAACGAAAGAAAAATCGCTTTGCATCCTCGAGGATTTCGCCTTTGAATAAAAAAATAGCGTGAATATTTGGTGGGTTCAAAAAATCTTCGTACCTTTGCACCCTCAAAGCGAAATTTGTATTAAATAACGTAATAAGAACAAGTAAAAATGAAAAAAGGTATTCATCCAGAAAACTATCGCCCCGTCGTGTTTAAGGACATGTCCAACGGCGATATGTTCCTCTCGCGCTCTACCGCAAAGACGAATGACACCGTAGAGTTCGAAGGCGAAACTTACCCTGTGGTAAAGATTGAAATCTCGAGCACTTCTCACCCGTTCTATACTGGTAAGAGCAAGCTCGTCGACACCGCTGGTCGCGTCGACAAGTTCATGAGCCGCTACGGTAAGGCTGCGAAGAAATAAATACATTTCAAAGCCACAAGACATTGAAGGCGCGTCCAAGGTAGTTGCATATGCCTGTGGTCGCGCCTTTATTAGCTAAAAACGAAACGATTCTAGACAAAAAGCCAAAAACTAACAAACTAAAGACTATGAAAGCAAAAAAGATCTTCATGCTCATGGCTGCCTGCTTTACGTTGGCTGCATGTAGTGATGGTGGTGATGACGGTGGTGGCGGCAACGAGCCCAAGCCGAATCCAGAACCCACTCCGAGAACTGTCAACAACAACAAGAATACCACTGGTCCCGCAGAGGCTCAGTATCGTCTGGAATTTCCCAAGTTAAAAGACGGAAGCAACGTCGTTGTGGTTCATCGGGCTGTTCTGAACGGTAAAACCAAGGAAGAAGGCGTGAACTATTGCGTGGAGTGGGATACTGATCTGAGTTCTCAGCGCTGGAGTTGCTATCAGTTGTATAGCAGCGTCAACTACAGTTCAGCGTCCAACGTGGCGCGCTATTATGCTGAGAATACTGGTACGTTGGCGGAAACGTGTCAATATCCTAACGATCCAGATTTGCCAGTACAGTACCGGTGGGCAGAGGATCCCTATAAGTATTCGGGCTATGACCATGGGCATATCTGCCCTTCTGCCGATCGTCTGAGAGCCGTGGAATGCAATTACCAGACGTTCTACATCACCAATATGCAGCCACAGTATAATAAATTCAATGCAGGCCTTTGGGCAAAGATGGAGGAAGACGTTCGCAACTGGGTCCGTCTGGGCGATACGCTCTATGTATGCAAGGGAGGAACCATTGATAAGTCGGAATATATTCTTGAATATGTCAACCGCAACAGCCATCAGCCGACACGTGTCAATAAGCTTCATATCCCTGTACCTCGCTTCTTTTATATGGCAATTGTGTGCAGAAAGGGAAATGTATGGAATGGTATGGCTTATTGGGTGCAACAGTATAACGAGGATCATAGCAATGACAACCGTAAAGGCTATGCGATTACCATCGACCGTTTGGAAGAGTTGACCGGTATTGACTTTTTCTGTAATCTTCCTGACGATGTCGAAGACCAGGTGGAAAAGGAAATAGTACATAGTTTCTGGGGTTTAAAATAAAAAATCCTAAAAACTTTGGTGATAACGAGGAATTTTCGTAATTTCGCAGAGGATTTTTAATACATTACAAACCATAAAAAGACAAAATGAAAACAATCTATGATTTCTCTGTCAAGGACAGAAAAGGTAAGGACGTGTCATTGAAGGAGTATGCCAACGAGGTGCTGTTGATTGTCAACACGGCTACCAAGTGTGGTTTCACACCCCAGTACGATGAGTTGGAAAAGCTCTATAAAGACTATCACAGCCAGGGTTTCGAGATTCTCGATTTTCCCTGCAACCAGTTTGGTCAGCAAGCCCCCGGCACTGACGAGAGCATCCATGAGTTCTGCAAACTGAACTTCGGCACGGAATTTCCTCGTTTCAAGAAGGTAAAGGTCGTTGGCGACGATGCCGAGCCGCTGTTCAAGTTCCTGCAAGAGCAGAAAGGCTTCGCCGGCTGGGACATGAATCACCCCATCGCCCATATCCTCGACGACATGCTGACCAAGTCCGACCCCAACTACAAGCAGAAGAACAGCATCAAGTGGAACTTCACCAAGTTCCTCATCAACAAGAAAGGTCAGGTTGTTGCCCGCTTCGAGCCGACAGAGAAGATTGAGAACATCGAGGCCGCCATCAAGGAGGAGCTCGAGAAATAAACAAAGACCATCAGCATACCTCTGCTGAAGAAACTTTTTAAGACTATGTGTCGAGCACTCGCTCGACGTGCATTGGCCGCCCGCCCTACGTAAGTGGAGCGGGCGTTCTACGTATGTCGGGCGGCCGCCCAACGCGAGTTTCCCTAACCCAAACCACTAGTTTGCCTTACCCAAAGTACCACTTTGGATAACCCAAAGTACCACCTAAGGTTATCCAAACGAGGGGCAACCCTTACACACCCCAACCAGATACCAAATCATATCAAAAAAAAGCGCTGTGAATACCGATGTGGCATCACAGCGCTTTCGCTTTTATCAGCTATTGCCTCTTTTTAAAAAGGAAGCAGTCCATTTAAAGGATCGAGTTCATTCTCCAATGAAGGAGCGAGGATATCATCACTTGTAATCGTCGAATCACCTACAGGCAATGGTGATCCTGCCAGCAACGTGCAACCTTTAATTTCAACAACGTCCATTGTTAGCTTTATATATTCTTTCTTCATAACTTATGTTCTCCAATTTTACACAATATACTTGAACTTCGCTTACTTAATCACGACCTTCTTACCATTCACGATGTACAGACCCTTTGTGGGCTGAGCAACACGCTGACCAGCGAGGTTATAATATATACCGTCAGTCTGACCCTTCACATTCAGCTCACCGATAGAAGTGGTATCGTCACCATCAAATCCAAGGAAGTCAGAAGCAGAAGCAGCAGGAATCTGAAGGTAAATTCTCCATGCGGGAACTTTGCGGAGATTTTATGGTAGTTAAAAACATCTGCAACACCAAACTTTTCTGTCCCCATTTCTTTAAATTTAAGTCTTATTTACATTTCACCAGCATTCCAATCAACTATGAAGTGAACCCCGTAGAAGGTACTAGCTTGAAACATTTCTCCTTTTTTCTTTGTAGTTTCAAAATAAATGCTTATATTTGCAACGAATATGTATAACTGGATTCATTCGGTTCGCGAGCGTATGGCGGAGGCCACTCATGGGGGTAGCGTTTATCGGCGTTCACAGCCCATGCAAGCGGAAGAGGAGCGGCCGGGAGCAATGGTGCAAGGACGGGGAATGGAAAGTATGCTATATTAAGCTGCATAGGGATATGGAGGCAAGTTAGCACGGCTGCCGTCCGATGATAGGCACATGGTAAACAGACGTTGCTCCGCAAATGGTCAGGCTCCTGAACCTCACAACCAGCGCTATATGCGACAGGAGAAGTCCCTATAAATATAATAAGGTATGGCCTGAAAGTATCACTATTGATTGAAGACATTCTTAAAACTTTTCCTCATAGCGTGAATGGCTGTTGTCATTCCTGCAAGCTATGCACAGGACTACAAATCCATAAAGATAAACAATATCAAACCTGTAGAAATCCTGCCTATTATTGGGCAGATAGAGGCTGGCGATAAAAAAGCCTACGACCACATTGAACACCTCAGAGTTGCCGAAGCCACGAGAATCAGAGACATGATGTGGCAATACGGTGCAGGTAATCATAGTACTGAAGAGTATCAGCAATTAATGAATAGGCTCAATACAGGTATGACCTTGGAGAACCCTAAAGGATACGACAACTTTGAGAAATTAGGTGGAGAGTTTGCAGATGATCCATCTAATCATGCTCATGATGAGTGGGACATTTTAAATACACTCATAGAACATGCTAATTTCAAAGTTGTAAATCCCTTAGCAATGAACTGAGGAATGGATGAAGTTATGCAAAAGGAAGTAAATGAAAACCCAAACAATATATACATTTTTGGATGCTCATCATACGCTAGTGTAGACAAAGAAGCATATATGTACTGGAATACGAATTCACTTAAAGATTTATGCAAATCAAAAAATTTCTTATTTTTTGTTGCAGGCTCTAATATTTCATTAGAGGACTGGACTTTGAAGAATAAAATTCATCATGAGGATGTCGCTGAAGACGAACACAGTGTTTATGGACTTCCCTCAGTCGCAAACTGAATTAATGATCCAAGGGCTGACAAACATCTTATTATCACTATTGGAACAAATGCAGATGGCGATATCAATCAAACAGAGGAAATTTATGAGAGTAGCAGATTCCCTGTTGGCTTCAATAATGATGTGCTTTTTGCATGACGTACATTTCCTAGACATAAAATATCATGAAAGATAGTTGCCGAAACAGACAAATACCCAACATCATACGTAAACTATACAAATGTAGCAGTAGCTGATTTATGTTTCCAGATGTTTGCAGAAGTAAAAGATGTAGATGAATTACTTGAAATGATTAAAAACTCTACAGAGCTTAAAGATTATATCAGATTTGACCTAAATGGAGATGACGACACTAACGATACATATAATGGACAGCCTGAAACTCAACCCCTCATTCTGATGAATCCTGCGGGCTTCTTCCTGAAGTACCTCATGCCAAAGGAGTTGCCTACCAACATCAGCTTGAACCAGACCGCTGAATTAAGCAAGGGTTATTATCATGGTCTCGCCTTCGACATCCCTGGTGCCGAGGTCAATATCAACGGTGAGTGGATATCGTTCAGCGACGAGAACAAAGAGGCCATCCTTGCCCAGAACCCCTTCACCCTTGAATGGAGGCTCAACGGTAATCTTCTTCGCAAGTTCGGCTACAAGCAGGGCGATACCATAACAGGTCACATCATCGCTGTAGATGACCAGTGGAATGGCCTCAGCCTCTCGCAGGACTTCAACATCACCGTGTCCAAGGAGGATACGGGCATCAGGGTCCTTGATGCCAACAGTTCCGCCACCGAGCAGATAAACTTAGGAGGCCTGCGTATTGGCAAGGGTTACAAAGGCATTGTCATCAGCAATGGCAGAAAGAATGTAACCAAGTAGATTATTTCTTCAGGACCACAGATAGCACAGATTTATATTCGCAATTGTTTGCGGATTTCTTTTATTTTGTGTACCTTTGCAAACAGTAAAGATGGCTGCGGGTGTAGTGTAATGGCAGCACGCAAGACTTCAGATCTTGATTCGGCGTACCTCCAGTGCGCAGGCGCGGGTTCGATTCCCGTCACCCGCTCTATGGAACAGCAACCACGTCCGAAGGACAACTTTAAGGATTGGGAAGATCCGTTATACAACGATCTTCGCAAGCTTTTCTCTCGTACCAAATTACGCGAGGTACTGACGCATAGTTCTTTCTATGAGAAGGAAGGAAAAGGCAATAGCCGCTATGTCTTTGCAGGTATGTTTGTGTTTAAGGGTATGGTGGCGCAGGTGCTTTACCGCTATTTCACGGGTGAGGGTACGAGGCTACAGCACGTGTTGGGGAATCTGTTCCGCAACGAACGTTTGGAGCGGATGTTCGATGAACTGAAACTGAAGACGTTCGTCCGTGCTGGCGAGAAGTTCGACATCAAGACGCACAAGCATATTTTTGTCTATGCCGTGTTCGGTTACGTGACCACCCTCGACGAGGATATCCGTAAGTGGTTTATCGCCAAGTACATCCTCAACGAAGAGAGCGAACACCTGTTCTTGCACAAGAAGCGCAATGCCAATCTGTTGGCGCAGGCCGATGCAATGGTGCGCAGGACGGATGGCAGACGTTTGTCGTTAGAGATGGAAGTGACAGACGAAGGCTTGAATCGTGCCAAAGCAGTGCTCTCGGATGGTGCTGTGCTCTGCGAGGCTGAGAGCAAAAGCTGGCGCTACGCAAGGACAAAAGTGACAAAACTGGCACTGAACATGCTTGCTACACCTTTCCGCAAGGAGATGTTGTCGAATCCTGACTATCAGGCCCGTGTCCTGGCCCGTGAAGAGGAGAAGATTGCTAAACGTAAGGCAGAGATAGAGGCTCACGACGCTGAGAAAAAAGCCATTCGTGAAGAAAAGAAGGCCAAGCGCAAGAAGATAGCACAAGCCAGAAATCGCAAGCGGCGTGCCAGTCAGGCAGCGGCGAAGATCCGTAAAGCGGAGAATGCAGCTCGTGCTGCTGCCAAAGCCGCCAAAGAGGCCCACCCCATGAGTGCAAAGAAGCGTCGTTTCATGGAGGATAAAAAGAAATGATTTGGTAAACAAAAATCGGGCTAATATTTGGTCGGGTCGATTTTTTTTCGTACCTTCGCAGGCAAGAAAAACTAAAAGAAAGAAACAAAAGCAATATGGAACACGTAAAATGTCTGATTATCGGCAGTGGCCCGGCAGGGTACACCGCCGCCATCTATGCCAGCCGCGCCAACCTGAATCCCGTGGAATACTGCGGACTACAGCCCGGAGGCCAACTGACACAGACGACCGAAGTGGAGAACTTCCCCGGCTATCCACAGGGTGTGGACGGAAACCAGATGATGATGGACCTGCGGGAACAGGCAGCGCGCTTCGGTACCGACATCCGCGACGGCGAAATCACGAAGGTCGACTTCTCACAGCGTCCCTATAAGTTGTGGGCCGACGACGGCTCAGAGATTGAGGCCGACACGGTGATTATCGCCACAGGAGCCTCGGCCAAATATCTTGGTCTCGACGATGAGCGTAAATACAACGGCATGGGTGTATCGGCCTGTGCCACCTGCGACGGCTTTTTCTATCGCAAAAAGACAGTAGCCGTAGTGGGCGGCGGCGATACGGCGTGCGAGGACGCCCTGTACCTGAGCGGACTGGCCAAGAAGGTCTACCTCATTGTACGCAAGAACTACCTCCGTGCCTCAAAAGTCATGCAGCAGCGCGTCATGGAGCGCGAGAACATCGAGATTCTTTTCGAGCACAACACGCTGGGTCTCTTTGGCGAGAATGGTGTTGAGGGTGCTCATCTGGTCAAGCGTAAAGGAGAGGCTGACGAAGAGCTCGTAGACATCCAGATTGATGGTTTCTTCCTGGCTATTGGCCATACACCCAACACGGCTATCTTCAAAGAATGGCTTGAAACCGATGAAGTAGGTTATCTGAAGAAGGTGGATGGAACCCCACGCACGAAGTTGCCTGGAGTCTTTGTAGCAGGCGATTGTGCTGATCCTGTCTATCGTCAGGCTGTTAGCGCAGCAGGCACTGGTTGCCAGGCGGCTATCGAAGCAGAAAGGTTCTTGCTGGAACACGAGGTTGTCCTAGGAGATCCTAGGCGGTCCTAGGTTGTCCTAGGTAGTCTTAGAAATATAAAAATCTCTATAAAAATTGAAAAAGCCCCGTTTCACAACGGGGCTTTTCCATTCAAAAAACTAAATTAATCAACCATAAACCTTAACCATTAAAAATCTTTTCACTGGCAAAAGTACAACAAATTCTCCATACATGAGTTCAGATAACGTTATAAAAGGTTTAAAATTCGTGATTATCGCAATTTTTCTACCTAAAATCACGATTTTTAAACTAAAATCGGCATGTTTAACATCTTTTTCACCCCCTTTTAGTTGTAATTTCATATAAAAGTTCTATATTTGCACCATCAAAGTTATAATTATGGTAGTCGTAAATATCATTATTCTCATCATACTTTTGCTTCTTGTGGCATATTGTGGCAAGCTAAAGTTACAGGAAAAGCCTAAAAACGACCCTGTATTGTCGCTGAAGGAGGTTTCTCTTCAAGTTAGTAACTATGATGTAATGAATATCATTCGTGAGGTGGCAGATCATTTCGTGGACGATACGGAGGCAAAAGACATTACCTTCGACTATAGGTGTACACCCGAGAGTATGATGGGCTGGATAGATATTGACGCGGTAGAAAAAGGAACCATTCTTGTTTTGTCGGATATGGTGACTAATACACCGGAGCATGGGAAAATTACATTGGAAGCCTTTGCTAACGGCACATACGATGCGGTGACAATCCGTATCAATGATAGTAGTGGCGTCCCATTGCGACTCAGTCTCGGCATTGCTCGCCAACTGGTAAATCTGCATCATGGTACTATTCGAAGTGAATTTTATGAAGGGCAAGGTAATATGGTTATAACTCAGATACCTCTTAAGAAGGATCGTTATCTGAAGGATGAAATCGTTGAACCAGGTCAGGAAGACCAAAAGCCGGGCATTGTGCCATCCGCATTCCACATTCCGACTAATGTTCAGCTTCATGTTCCTACTATCGAACTGCCCGAGGGCGTGTCTGATGGTACGCAATCGCTGGGGGCGCTGGTTCAGCAGGCCTATAATTCGCCCGACCAGAAATTTCTGCAGCGTGCCATCAAGTGCGTCAACGAACATATCGACGACAGTGACTATGATCGAGAGAGCTTTGCTGCTGACATGGGTGCAAGTGCCAGTACACTATATAATAAGTTGCGTGCGTTGACAGGTAAGAATGTGACAGCTTTCATTCGCGACATTCGTATCCAGACAGCTTGCAAAATGGCCAAGGAGAATCCTGAGCTGCGTGTTAGCGACATTGCTTATCAGGTGGGTTTCAAGGATCCCAAGTATTTCGCTACTACGTTTAAGAAGGTGATGGGCGTGCAACCTCGTGATTATTTCGAACGCCTGCGACAAGGTGGTTAATCGGTCTCAGTTTCTTGTCAGTTGTTGTTCCGTCCTGTTAGCCATAGTCCGACAAAGGTTAATAGTCCGTTCAACATCAGCAGTTCATAACCGAAACGGTAGTCCGTCAACATGTTTGTCAATGTGTCGATAGCAAAGCAAAGCACTGGTGACAGCACGCAGATGTAAGGCACGTAGCGGTCGTTGGCTTGCCGCTTTGTCAACAGTCCAAAGGCAAAAAGTCCCAACAGCGGGCCGTAAGTGTAGGAGCAGAGGATGTAAATGGCGTCAATGACACTTGTCGAATTCAGCAGTCGGAACAGAAGGATAAACACCACGAAGACTCCTGCCATACCGATATGTACCCTGTGACGCAACCGTTCGTCGTCCGCCCGTCCGCAGAGATCCACGCAATAACTCGTGGTCAGTGCCGTCAGTGCTGAATCGGCACTGGAGAATGCTGCGGCCACCATGCCCAGCATGAAAATGATCATGATGACTGGTGAGCCTTGGGACGAGTGCATGATGAAACGTGGCAACAGGTCGTCGCCAGAAGCAGGAATTGCCACGCCCTGCTCTTGATACCATATCGTCAATAATACTCCCAGCGACAGGAACAGCAGGTTTGCCGGTAGGAAGGCAACGCCATAGGAACACATGTCCTTCTGAGCGTCGTGCAGCGAACGGCATGTGAGGTTCTTTTGCATCATATCCTGATCAAGTCCTGTCATTACAATGGCAATGAACGCACCGCTCAGAAACTGTTTCCAAAAATTCTGCTTCGATACCCAGTCGTCGAAAACGAATACCTGCGACAGCTCGCTATGCCTGATGGCTTCCACTGCCTCACTTGTCGTCATGCCCAACTCGCCAATCACCTTATATATAATAAGTATAAGGGCTCCAAACAGACAAGCTGTCTGGAAGGTGTCAGTCCATACCACGGTCTTGATACCTCCTTGGCGGGTGTAGAGCCAGATGAGTGCCGTCATCACCACTACGACAACCGCAAACATCCAGTCGTCATGGCCTATACCGTTGCTGGTCTCGTTGCCAAGAGTCCCTGTCCCACAAGCCAAGAGAATCCAGCAGACTACATAGAAGCGTACTGACGCACCCGTCATCTTCGACAGCAGGAAAAATGATGCGCCAGTTTTATATGCCCGCTTTCCTATGCGCTGTCCCAAGTAGCTGTAAATCGTTGTCAGGTTCAGGCGATAGTAGAGTGGCAGCAGTACGAAGGCTATTACTGCATAGCCCGCCATAAAGCCTAGGCACGTCTGAAGATATGTCATGTTGATGACGTTCACCATACCTGGTACTGACACAAAGGTGACACCGGAAATGGATGCGCCAATCATACCGAAGGCCACCAGATACCAAGGCGAACGTCTGTCGCCACGATAGAAAGTCTCGTTCGTGGCCTTTTTGCCTGTCCACTTGCTGACGGCAAAGAGCAAGCCAAAATAGAGTAAAACGATTGCTATAATGGTCATAATTGCCTGCAAAGGTACGAATTTTCATTGGTGGCAGCAAATTTTTCACTTTTCACTTTTCGCTTTTCACTTAATTTTATTACCTTTGCACGCGGATATTACCAATCCTAATCATTTTTATTATGTCTAAACAGAAAAAATTTATCCTTCAGGAAAGTGAGATTCCAACACAGTGGTACAACATCCAGGCCGACATGCCCAACAAACCCATGCCGCCTATCCATCCTGCTACCAAGCAGCCTTTAGGCGTCGACGACCTCGCACATATCTTCCCCCGCGAATGCTGTGTGCAGGAGCTGGATACCGAACATCGTTGGATTGATATTCCCGAGGACGTACTCGAGAAGTACAAATATTATCGTTCTACGCCTTTGGTACGTGCCTATGCCCTCGAAGAGGCCCTCGGTACCCCTGCACATATCTATTTCAAGAACGAGTCGACAAACCCGCTGGGCTCACACAAGATCAATTCCGCCTTGCCTCAGTGCTACTACGCCAAGCAGGAAGGCACAACGAATGTGACCACCGAGACGGGTGCAGGTCAGTGGGGCGCCGCTCTGAGCTATGCCGCCAAGATCTACGGTCTCGACTGCGCCGTCTATCAGGTGAAGATAACCATGCAGCAGAAGCCCTACCGCTCCAGCATCATGCGCACTTTCGGAGCCGTCGTTGAGGGTTCACCCTCGATGTCAACCCGTGCAGGTAAGGACATCCTGACCAAGGATCCCACCCACAGCGGTTCTCTCGGCACTGCCATCTCTGAGGCGGTAGAACTCGCCACTACCACACCGAACTGTAAATACACGCTGGGCTCTGTGCTCAACCACGTAGGTTTGCACCAGACTATTATCGGTCTTGAGGCCGAGAAGCAGATGCAGATGGCTGGTGAGTATCCCGACATCGTCATTGGTTGCTTTGGCGGAGGTTCGAACTTCGGTGGCATCTCCTTCCCCTTCATGCGCCATAACCTGAGTGGCGAGCGTCATACTGAGTTCATTGCCGCCGAGCCCGACAGCTGTCCTAAGCTCACACGTGGTCAGTTCCGCTACGACTTTGGCGACGAGGCAGGCTATACCCCGCTGCTGCCCATGTTTACCTTGGGCCACAACTTCAAACCCTCCAACATCCACGCTGGAGGTCTGCGCTATCATGGAGCAGGCATGATCATCTCCCAGCTCATTAAGGACGGTCTGATGCACGGTGTCGACATCCCACAGCTCGAGACCTTCGAGGCTGGCATGCTCTTCGCTCGCACCGAGGGCATCATCCCTGCTCCTGAGAGCTGTCACGCCATCGCCGCTACCATCCGCGAGGCCAACAAGTGCAAAGAGTCTGGCGAGGAGAAGGTTATCCTCTTCAATCTCTCTGGTCATGGCCTTATCGATATGCCATCCTATGAGTCGTTCATCAAGGGCGACCTGCAGAACTACACCGTTACCGACGAGATGATTGCCCAGAACCTTGCTGAGTTGGACAAGCAGTAAGTAATTGCCAAGTAATAAGGTGCAATAAGAAAATCGGGCTGATGTTGATTCAGCCCGATTTCTGTTTTTAATCCCTTTACAATCTTTTTACCTTAATACCTCCTTTATGCAATATCTATCTGACGCGACAGCTTGACTTTCTCTTCTACCATCTTGGGCAGTTCTACAGTGAGCACGCCGTTGTCGACCTTGGCGGAGATGGACTCCTTCTTGACGTCGTCGGGGAGTATCAGCGTCTGCTCGTACTTCGAGTAGCTGAACTCGCGACGCAGATAGCGTGTGGTCTTGTCGTCCTCGTGGTGTTCTTCCTTGTGCTCCATCTTGACTACGAGATTGCCGTCGTCGTTGATGTGAACATTGAAATCTTCCTTCTTCATGCCCGGAGCGGCCAGTTCAACAGTGTAGGCTTTGTCCGATTCTTTCACATTAATAGCGGGAGCCGTGCAGTTTGCCTTCGGCATATAGTCGTTGTAGTTACTTCTCATTGGCATCATAATCGTTACCTCCAATTATACTTTTAAATGTTAGACATAATGTTAATTCGTTTCCGATTGCCTTTCGGCTTTCATCCACCCATGATGCAACATTGATGCCAACGAGAAGCGAAGTGTCAAGATGTCAGTTATAACTGACAGTTTGTCGCTTTATGATGCCTACGTAAGTCAACAAAACGACATTCATCATCAGCGAATAAATGATGGCGGGAATGGCCATGACGTCGTTGTTGAACACAAATGGGCTGCTGGCCACGGTGATGGCCTGTGCAGCGTTCTGCATGCCTATTTCAATGATGATGGTGCGCTGGTCGCGTCCCGTCAGTCGCATGAGCCACGACAGGATGACACCGCCCAGCATGGACAAAAGGATGAGAACGGTGACGCAGAGTCCCAAAGCTGGGAATTCGTGCATGATGATTTCGCGGTTTTGTATGTAGAACACCGTTATGAGCACGAGTAGTAACGGGAATGCCAGTTTCTTCAGTACGGCGTGCATGCGCTCGGCCAACTGTTCGTTGCGCACGGCAATCCATAGGCCGATGGCTATGGGGACGGCCATGAGTACCAGATTCTGCATGAGCAGGTTGCCTACGGGCAGGTGGACGTTCATGGCCGAGCCGACCTGACGGGTCATGATATCCATGATGAACGGTCCCGTAAACAGCGTGATGACACTGCTCAGAGCTGTGAGCGATACTGATAGAGCCACGTTGCCGCCTGCCAACATGGAAAACACATTACTGGAGCTGCCGCCTGGGCTGCAAGCAATAAGCATCAGACCCAGAAAGAACAGCGGTTCCAACTGGAATCCGCTTGCTACTCCCCAGGCTATCAAGGGCAACAGGAGGATTTGTCCCGTCAGTCCGGCCAACACTGCCTTAGGCTGTTCCACGATAAGGCGAAAATCCTTGGGGCGCAAGGCTAGTCCGAGGTCGAACATGAGCAGCGTCAGTATCGGTAATACAATAAATATGGTATTCATGACGTGTGATGTGTTTGGTTTTGAGTTGAAAATAGGTACACCCGCACGGAATCGAACCGTGACCAACGGAACCGGAATCCGTTATTCTATCCTTTAAACTACGGGTGCAGTTGACTAAAACGGGGACAAAGTTACAATAAATAATTGAAAATTGAGAATTGAAAATTGAGAATTATGATTTGTTAACGGGCTAATGGTGGTGCAAAAAGTTAGCAGAAATCAAGAAAAACTATCAATTTGCAAAAATAAATGGTCGTTTTGTTTGCAAATTAATATTTTCTTTGTAACTTTGCCCGCCAAAATGACCGGATAGTCGGTTAAAATGAAAACAAAGGTTATGAGTCAACTGATAAAACCCATCGATTACGTATCCCTGCTCGACATGAAACAAACGGAGCAGGGTATTAAACTGATTAAAGAGTTTTTCCAACAGAATATCTCCACGGAATTGCGCCTGCGGCGTGTGACGGCTCCCTTGTTTGTATTGAAGGGACTGGGTATCAACGACGATTTGAACGGTGTGGAACGCGCTGTGTCGTTTCCCATCAAGGACTTGGGCGATGCGAAGGCCGAGGTGGTTCACTCCCTGGCGAAGTGGAAGCGATTGTCGTTGGCTGAGTACAAGATAGAGCCGGGTTACGGCATCTATACCGATATGAACGCCATTCGCGCTGACGAGGAACTGGACAACCTGCATTCGTTGTACGTGGATCAGTGGGACTGGGAGGCTGTGATTACGAAGGAGCAGCGCACAGTGGCCTATCTGAAGAATGTGGTGGAGCGTATCTATGCCGCTATCCGTCGTACGGAGTATCTGACCTGTGAGACTTACACCCAGATTAAGCCCTTCTTGCCCGAGAAGATTCATTTCATACATGCCGAGGAACTGCTGAAGATGTATCCCGACAAGACTCCGAAGGAGCGTGAGGATGCTATCTGTGAGGCTTATGGTGCCGTATTCATCATCGGTATTGGTGGCAAATTGTCGAACGGCGAGAAGCACGACGGCCGTGCTCCTGACTACGACGACTGGTCGACGATGGGTGAGAATGGTCTGGAAGGTCTGAACGGCGACATCCTGATTTGGTATCCCGTACTGGGACGTTCGTTTGAACTGTCGTCAATGGGTATCCGTGTGGACAAGACGTCGCTGTTGCGTCAGTTGAAGCTTGAAGGCAAGGAAGAACGCGAACAGCTCTATTTCCACCAGAAGCTGCTAAACGACGAACTGCCGTTGAGCATTGGTGGTGGTATCGGTCAGAGCCGACTATGCATGGTGCTGTTGCACAAGGGACATATAGGCGAGATTCAGGCCTCAATTTGGCCGGACGATATGCGTCAGGAGTGCAAGAAACTGGGAATGGCGCTGATTTAAGGAGTTAGAGGAGTTAAAGAAATAGGGTGTCCAATTTGATGTCCCCAAATGCCTAAGCAAGAGCCCCTGTAACTTATTGATTTTTAACACTTTAAGTCATAAAATAACGCCTAAAAA